>CAZIXV010000050.1:0-17683 GCA_964543105.1 uncultured Steroidobacteraceae bacterium | reverse complement strand
CGTGGAGATGGCGTTGTTCTCGTCTCCTGCGAGGTCGCGAGGGAACCGAACCTCACATCACGACGCCCCAACACGCGGGCAGAATCACGATTAAGGCATCGCTCATTTTGCGCGAGCGCAGTGCTGGCTATGTGCTAACTCGGACGCAAAAACGAGGCGCGGCGGCGTCACAAATGATGTTTCGGATGCGCGTGAAAACCCGCTAAGAGTCAGCAGCTTAGGAGATGGTGGCCAGGGACGGAATCGAACCATCGACACGCGGATTTTCAGTCCGCTGCTCTACCAACTGAGCTACCTGGCCAGTGAGGGAGGGGCCCCTTGCAGGCACGTCCGGGGGCGGTAAGCCTCCGGAGGGGCGCGTATTAAAACGACGACCTCTCGGTCCGTCAAGGTAAACGGCACATCGGCCTGGAAGTCCGCCCTCCCGCCGTCCCTACGCTGCGGTGCTCTCGCTGCCCGCACAGTCACACCGCTTCTCTCGAACGACGTCGGTTTGTTGGTGCGCGGCGCGGCACGCGCCCTCCGCGCTGACTCGCACATTCGCCTGTCCGCTCGCCCCTACGAGCGTGCAACTTTTCCCGGAAGGCAGACGTTGCACATTCACTTATATAAATGAGGCCACCGAATGCCCCTGGTGGAATCGCGGGACTTCCCCGACGCGGGAACGACATCTTTATTGCGACACAACTTCGAGCGCGTGCGGGCAACGACGCTGCGCGTGTGCGAGCCGCTCGAGACCGAGGATTTCGTCGTTCAAAGCATGCCGGATACCAGTCCGACCAAATGGCATTTGGCGCATACGAGCTGGTTTTTCGAGCAATTCATCCTCAAGACCCAGGTTCGCAACTACTCATCGCCGTTCGCGCGCTATGAGTATCTGTTCAACTCCTACTATCAAAGTCTCGGCCCGATGCATGCGCGGCCGCAGCGCGGGCTGCTCACACGCCCGACGGTGACGGAAGTCATGCAATACCGCGCGCATGTGGATGCGGCGATGCGCGCGCTGCTCGCATCGCGCGACGACGATGCGCAGCTCGCCACACTCACGACGCTCGGGTTGCATCACGAGCAACAGCATCAAGAGTTGCTGCTTACCGACGCGAAGCATCTGCTGTCCTGCAACCCACAGCAGCCCGCCTATCGCGAGCCGCGCGCGCCCGCGCAGCGGGGCACGCTCACGCCCATGCGCTTTTACACATTTGATGGCGGCATCGATGAGATTGGCGCCAGCGCTGAAGGCTTTGCTTTCGACAACGAGCGCCCGCGGCACCGCGTGCTGCTGACCCCGTTCGCGCTCGCCAATCGGCTCGTCACCAATGGCGAGTACATCGAATTCATTCGCGATGGCGGCTATCAGCGCGCCGAGATGTGGCTCGCCGACGGTTGGACGACCGTCATGAGCGAAGGTTGGACGCGGCCGCTGTATTGGTCGGAGCAGCTCGATAGCGAATTCACGCTGCATGGCGACCAGCCGCTCGACCCGGCCGCACCCGTGTGTCATGTGAGCTATTACGAGGCGGATGCCTTCGCACGCTGGGCCGGCGCACGTTTGCCGACCGAGGCTGAGTGGGAGATCGCCGCCGCCCAACTGCCGATCCGCGGCAATTTTCTGGAAAACGATGCGCTGCATCCGTGCCCCGCCGCCGATCCTGGCTCGCACGATGAGTCGCAGTTGCGTCAGGTGTTCGGCGATGTATGGGAATGGACCGCATCGCCCTATGTCGCCTATCCCGGTTATCGCCCGCCCTCAGGTGCAATCGGCGAATACAACGGCAAGTTCATGTGCAACCAATGGGTGTTACGCGGAGGTTCCTGCGTCACGCCAAGCACGCACATTCGTGCGAGCTATCGAAACTTCTTTTACCCGCATCAACGCTGGCAGTTCACGGGCGTGCGTTTGGCGCGCAACGTGTAACGCTGCAAGGACTCCCATGTCGACACCCGAACGCCTCCGCGACCCTGCGCCGAACGATCAACTGGCTCATGACGTTCTGGACGGGCTGCGCGAATCACCTAAACAGCTCTCGCCGGTCTGGTTCTATGACGAAGTCGGCTCATCGCTGTTCGACAGCATTTGCGACCTGCCCGAGTACTACCTGACGCGCACCGAGATGCAGATCATGGCGCGTCATGGCGCGGAAATGGCGCAATTGATCGGGCCGCACGCGGCGCTGATCGAATTCGGCAGTGGCTCGAGTGACAAGACGCGCGTGCTGCTCGACAAGCTGGAATCGCTCGCCTGCTATGTGCCGATCGATATCTCGCGCGATTACTTGTTCGATGCCGCAGGTACGCTGGCGCGCGACTATCCGCAACTACGCATCACGCCGGTATGCGCGGATTTCACGCAACCCTTCGACTTGCCCGTGCACATCGCCGCCGCACACCGGCGCGTCGTGTACTTTCCCGGTTCGACCCTCGGCAATTTCGAGACGCAGGCCGCGCGCCGCTTGCTGGCGACGATGCGCACCATCATCGGCCGCAAAGGTGCGGTGCTGATCGGCATCGACCTGCGCAAAGACCCGAACATGCTGGAGCGGGCTTACAACGACGACGCGGGCGTCACGGCGGCGTTCAATTTGAACGCGCTACGCCATCTCAATCGCGAACTGGGCGCCGACTTCGATGTCGACGCCTTCGAGCACAGCGCTGTGTGGGTGGAAGACCACAGCCGTATCGAGATGCACCTCGTCAGCACCCGGGATCAAAGCATCCACCTCGGCGACGAAACGGTACAGATCCGCCGCGGCGAGCGCCTGCGCACTGAGCTTTCGCACAAATATTCGCTCGATGATTTCGCCGCGCTCGCGGCCAGCGCCGATCTCGACGTCGAGCGTGTCTGGACGGATGACAACGCGTTGTTCAGCGTGCAGCTGCTGACCGCATCGAAGCGCTTCGAGAATTGACGCACAGCCCTGCGTGATCGATCTCTCTTTTACAGAACATCGTCAGCGCTCGGGCTAGCGGTTTTGAACCGCGTCACATAAGGAAAAACGGCCGCGGGCTTTGATAAGGCCCGCCCTGATTTGGTGCTGCCTGCCAGTTGGCTGCTTGCCCGTCAGGGCCTTCGGTGATGTCGTTGTGTTCCAGGCCGAAGTTGTCGCCCCGGCGCCGACGACGCGCCCCCATTCGAAAGTCATGAACATCAAAGGCGTTCGCAAATTACTAGCCAGCCCAGCATCGATCGTCACGATCGTGATGGTCGTACTGCTATCGGGCTTGTTCGGCGCCGGTGTGTTCTCCAGCAATAGCGATCTCGCGCAGCTCTCGATCAGCGGCAAGACGCTGATCGTCGTCATCATCGCCCTGCTCGCGCTCGGCATTTACACACTGCGAAGCCTGCGCAAAGCGCAGGCGCAGGCACGCGCCCTCGAGCTGGCCGCTCAATCCCAGCTGGAAGCCACCGAGTTGCGCGACGCGCTGCAACGCCTCGAGGCAGCCGAAGCGTCGCGCAGCGCCATGCTCGAACGCCTCTCAATGGCGAATGCATCCGCCGGCATCTCGACGTGGGAATGGGATCTCAAGACGAATGTGGTGACGTTCGAAGCGGGCACGGCGGCGGCGGAACGCATGGGCACCACCCGCTTCGCAGCGCTGGATCTGGACTTCCATGTGCATCCCGACAGCGAGGCGATCTATCGCCAGGTATTCGAAGAAGCGTTTGCCGCCAACGCCACGAAAGAAAACTTCGCATGTCGATACCGGTTCAGTCGTGATGCAGCCGATGGCACGCCGCGCTACATCCAGATGCATGGACGCATCGTGCGCAGCAAAAGCGGCCGACCATATCGCGTGCTGGGTGTCGACTGGGAAGTCACTGAAGAGGAAGCGTCGCGCCGCGAAATCGCCCGCCAAGCGCGCGAGCTGCGCGAAGCACAAGCGCGCTTCGAACGCGCCGTCTCTGGTACGCACGACGCATTGTTCGAAATCGATCTCGCATCGAACACCGTGTGGCATTCGCCGCGCTTCATGGAGCTGGTAGGGGCTGTGAATGGCGAGATGGAGAACGTTCCGACTCGCGAGGCGATGTCGACGTTCGTTCATCCTGAAGATCTGCCCAAGCTGGACGCCGCCTTGCAGTCTCATTTGGCGGCAGGCACGCCGTTCGATGAGGAGTTTCGTCTGCTCAAAGTCGATGGCGACTCACTGTGGGTGCGCGCACGCGCCAATACCGTACGCGCTGCCGACGGGACGCCGCTGATGTTTGCCGGCAGCATGTCGGATATCACCGAGGCACGCGCCGCGCGCGAAGCGATGATTCGCGCAGCCGAGGAAGCCGAAGCGGCCAACCTGGCAAAGAGCACGTTCCTCGCGACGATGAGTCATGAGATTCGCACGCCGATGAACGGCGTCATCGGCATGACGAGCCTGTTGCTCGATTCCGGTTTGGATCGCGTGCAACGCGAATATGCCGAAACGATTCGCGCCAGTGCCGATTCGCTCCTGACGATTCTCAACGACGTGCTCGATTTCTCGAAGATCGAAGCGGGCAAGCTCGACATCGAATCGATCGAGCTCGATCTCATCACCAATGTCGAAGACGTCGCCTCGATCATGGCGTTTCAGGCCGCAGCGAAAGGCCTCGAACTCATCATCAACGTTCGCCCTGAAGTCCCTGCGCGCGTCATCGGTGATCCGCAACGTATTCGGCAGTGCTTGTTGAACCTCGTCGGCAACGCGATCAAATTTACGCAGCGCGGCGAGGTGGTCGTCGAGGTCTGTTCCGTGGGTTGCCAGAACGGCAAGGCGATCGTGCATTTCGAAGTACGCGACACCGGCATCGGCATCGCGCCCGATTCGCTCAACACGCTGTTCCAACCCTTCACGCAAGCCGACTCGTCGACGACGCGGCGCTTCGGTGGCACCGGTCTCGGCCTGTCGATCGTGCGCAAGCTCGTCGAACTCATGGGCGGCCAAACCGGCGCCGAGAGCCGACCCGGCGAGGGCTCGACGTTCTGGTTTACTTTGCCGCTCGAACCCGTGCATGCCATCGAACATGCACAGCAAGCGGCGGCGTTGCCGCGTGGCAAGCGCGTGCTGCTCGTCGATGACAACGCCACGAATCGCCGCGTGCTTTCGAGCCAAATTTCACACGCCGGTTATGAAGTTCATACAGCTGCTAAGCCTAACGAAGCGCTGGCGCTGCTACGCCATCCGGGGGCGCGCTTCGATATCGTCGTCCTCGACTACCAGATGCCCGAAGTGGACGGCGCGATGCTCGGTCAGCAGATCGTTCAGGCGCAAGACATTCCCGCAACGCGCCTGGTCCTGCTCACCTCGCTCGATCGCTCGGGCGATATGCAGCGCTTCGCAGACATCGGCTTTTCGGCATATCTCACCAAGCCGGTACGCACGCGCGAACTGCTCGATTGTTTGGAGAAGACGCTCGCGCGCGATCCGCGCGAATGGCATGTGCGCAGCCAACCCATCATCACGCGCGGCACATTGATCGCAACCGAAATCAAACGCCAATACCCGGGCACGGTACTGCTCGTGGAAGACAACGCGATCAATCAGCGCGTCGCGCGCCGCTTTCTCGAACGACTGGGCTGCGAAGTGCGAGTCGTCGGCGATGGGCTGCAGGCGGTCGAGGCGTATCAAACCGCGCAGTTCGATTTCATTTTGATGGACATGCAAATGCCGATCATGGATGGCATCGAAGCCACGCGGCGCATCCGCGAACTCGAGGCAGGCGCGCGGCGCACGCCGATCGTGGCGCTGACTGCGAATGCCATGATGGGCACGCTCGAGCGATGTCTTGCGGCGGGTATGGATGATTATTTGACGAAGCCGTTGGACATCTCGCGCCTGCAAGACATGCTGGATCGCTTCATCGGCGCCGCTGCGACGGTCGCGTCGCCCACACCTGCACCGTCGACAGCCCCTTCTGCAAGTCCGCCAGCTGCGGGCGTTGATGATGCGGTACGCGCCCGCTTGAACGATATCGCCGGCGGCGATCAGGAATTCATCGCGGAGTTGATCGATACGTTCGTGAAAGGCGGCGAAGAAGCGTTACGCGAACTCCATGCGGCAGCAGACGATAACGATCCGGCCGGCTTGAGCCGCGCGGCGCACAAGCTCAAAGGCGCGAGCGGCAATTTGCATCTTCATGGATTGGCGGCGCTGGCGGCGACACTCGAAGAGCAAGCGAAAGCCGGCAACGCAACCGAAGCCCGGCAGACGATCGCGCGTCTTGCCACCGAGTTCGACGCCATCGCGGCGGCGCTGCGTCAGGACAACAATCTGACGCAAGGCGTCGCGTAAGCGCGGCGGCGCCCCCCGAGCTACTCGGGCTTGAATTCTGCGGGCTTCGCAGAGCCGCCGCCGAAAAAGAACTTCTCCATTTCTTCCACCAGAAATTTGCGCGCCTTCGGATCCACCGGCGTCAAGCGATACTCGTTGATCAGCATGGTTTGATGCTGCAGCCAGCGCTGCCAGCCTTCTTTCGACACCGACGCGACAATTCGCGCGCCGAGTTCACCGGGATAGGGTTGATAGTCGAGCGCTTCGGCTTCTCGGCCGAGGACGACACAGTTCACTGTTTTGGACATGACGCGCTCCTGCGCAAAGGCTAAAGAACAAATCGAAATCGGCTCATCGCTCGTGGCTCACGCTTCCTCCGCACTTGCAGGCGAATGCAACGGTGCGTTGAGCTGACGAATCAGATCGACCGCGGGTTTCGCAAGGCCGATCCGCGCCGGCGAGCGTGCGTCGTACCACACCTGCGCGGCCTCGGCGACCCGCGACTCTTGCACGTGCAAGACGAGCGGATGCAGGGTGAGATCGAAATGCGTAAACGCGTGTCGATAAGCACACAGCGTATCGATGCGCGGCGATGTATTTGGGAAGCGCGTCAGGCCCCATGCCAACGCGTCATCCCGCGTATCGAACTGCGGGAAGGTCCACAGCCCGCCCCACAATCCGCTCGGCGCACGTTGCTCGAGCAATAGCGCACCGGCGTCGTTGCGCGCGATGAGCGCATACGCGATGCGAGATGGCCGTGCTTTCTTGGGACGCGGCGTCGGCAACTCTGCTTGCAGCCCGCGCTGCTGCGCCACACAACTCGACTGCTGCGGACAGGCCGCGCACAAGGGCCGTGAACGCACGCAGACCATGGCGCCCAGATCCATGATGGCCTGCGTGTAATCGGCCACGCGCTCGTGCGGCGTGCAGGCTTCTGCCTGTTCCCACAGCGCACGCTCGATCTGCGCTTGGCCGGGAAAACCACGAACGCCAAAGTAGCGCGCAAGCACGCGCTTGACGTTGCCATCGAGAATGGCGTGTCGCTGATCGTGCGAGAGCGCCAGCACGGCACCGGCCGTCGAGCGGCCAATACCGGGCAGTGCTTGGACGGCTTCGAGGGTCGACGGAAAACAGCCCTGATGATCGCGCACGATGAGTTGCGCGGCGCGATGCAAATTGCGCGCACGCGCGTAGTAGCCAAGGCCGGTCCAGAAATGCAGCACTTCATCGAGTGGCGCTGCTGCGAGAGATGCGATATCCGGAAAGCGCGCCATGAAGCGCTCGTAGTACGGAATGACGGTCGCCACCTGCGTCTGTTGCAGCATGATCTCCGACACCCAGACGCGATATGGCGTGCGCGTCTGTTGCCAAGGCAGATGCTTGCGTCCGTGGCGATCGAACCACGTGAGCAGTCGTGCGGCAAAATCGCCCGCGGCCGGCTGTGTCAGGGATGTCGAGGCTCGCTGCATTTCGGGATCGGATTTGGGGATTCGGGATCGGGATTCAGGATTCGTGATTCGCGAGTACGTCGGTCAGCGGCGATCGAAATCCTGCAGTTCGTCCGCTTGCGAGCTCCCCTCCTGCTGCGCCTGCAGTTCGACGCTACGGAATAGATCGACCGTCGCCTCTTCGAGCGTCGTCAGCATCATGCGCCGCGCGACGAACGCAGGGATCCAGAAGTCCGGCCGCAGCCGCGTCGCGTAAATCACGCGCGTTTGTTCATGGCCGCTCGCTTCGAGTTGCACCTGCGTCTCGCCTGATTTCATCTGACTGCGCGTGGGATCCGTGAGGGCAAACAGCGCGTGCTCGGCTTCCTCGACGCGCTCCACGCGTTTGACTGTGCGGCAGACGGGCCCGAAGCACGCGCGCAAGGTGGTCGCGAGAATCGCGACATCGCTCTCCGGCCGCTCGAGCACCCGCGCATCGAGAATGCGTGAATCGAGCGTCGGGTAATTATCGTAATCGCGCAGGATACGTTGTACCGGTTCGATGGGCGCATCGAGCAGCGCGATCATGTCGAAGTGATACTCGCCCTCGACGAAGCGCGCTTCGGCGCGCTGCACCTCGAAGCTGGCTGCGGGCGCGATCCCGAACACCGCATACAGCAAAGCCAGCCCCAGCCGACCCGCCCGGCGAGTCGCAATCGGCGTCGTCACTCGCATCTTCAACTCAAGCGCACCTTACGAATCGAGACTCGCAAGCCATCAACGCGCATGATCAACGGCCCAACAGGTCCTTGAGCTTGTCGCCGAGCTTCTCTTTCACTTTCTCTTCGAGCTTTTCCTTCTCTTCATCGATGCGCTGTTTGACCTGGCCCTTCAAAAAGCCTTCGAGGTCGGGGCGAATCTTCGGATCGGTGAGCGCGCCGGTCACGCGCACCGGAATCTGCGCATCGACGAGATCCGCTTCACCTTCCGCTTGCGCCCCTTCCCGCGGAATTTTCAGCACCGTAGCGAGCAGCCGATAGTCGAGTGCGTCGTTCGGGATATCGACCGTGCCTTGGCCGGTCACCGTCAGGTATTGCATCGCGGCTTCCAGATCGTTGTTGGTCAGCACGCCATTTTTCATCGCCCCGCTGCCGCGTAACGCGCTGAAGGGCGTGCGCACCGGACCGCTGCGTTCCGGGATGGCCTCTTGTTTGAGCAACGCGCGAGCGCGGCGGATTTCGTACCACAGATCCGCCCCCTCAATGGCGCCGTCGGCGACATTGAAATCGAGGTTGCCGCTCAGCGTCTGCAACACATCATCCGTGGTGCGTCCCTGACCGGTGAGTTTTAAGTTGGCGCTGCCTCTGCCGGAGACCCGCTCGGTTTCAAAGAAGTCTTTGAACAGCGGCGCAAAGTCGATGTCGTTCACATGCTCGTCGAGGCTGACCTGCGCGACATTGCCGGTCGCATTGAGCCCGATGTCGCCGCGATACGTGCCGCCGTACATCGACGCTTCGATCGGGTGAAAGCGCACCTTGCCATCGCGGCCGTTCACACCCAGCCGCAGCTTGGTGAAAGTCACGCCGGCGAAGATCGCCTCGCCGATACGCAAATCGCCGCGCGCATTGAGCGCACGCAAGGCATCGACGGGAATTTCAGTCGGTGGCTCGTCGGCCGCAGGCGCCTCGCGTTCCTCGACCGGCGGCGGCAGGTAGCGATCAGCGTCGATGCGATTGACGTCGAGATCGAAGCGCAGCGCCATCGCGTCGAAATCGGCAACCGCAACCATGCCGGTTGCGGTCGTCTGATCCAGATCGAGCGTGATGTTCTTGAGTTCGGCGCTCGTCGTCGTCGCCACCAGGTTGCTCGCGAAGCTCAAGCTGTTGAACACCTCAGGATCGCGGGTTTGCGGCAGGTCGATTCCGAGCTTGGGCAACCAGGTGCGCAATTCGACCGGCGCCAGCGTCAGTCGACCTTCCACTCGCGGCGCATCGAGAATCTCGCGGCCCGTGAGCGCGGCACTGAGCTTGGCGCCGGCCACGTCGGCATAGAGCTCCTGAGCGTCAAGCGACTGATTCGCAAGATTCACGGCGAGCGCTTGCGCTTGCAGGCTGATGGGGACGCCCGCAGGCGGAAATCCGTCACCTTTCCAGGTGGTCGTCAGCACGAAGTCATCAAGGCGATGCACTTCCCGGCCGATATCGGACTCGATTCCTCCCGCGCGAATGCTGACCGGGATGCCGTCCTGGGGATAACCAACGCCGGTGAGCGTGAGATCGATCGTGGGTTCGGTGAGGCGATGGACGTTGCGTTCCAGATCCGCCGTCACACCGCTTTCGACGGCCACTTTTACGGAGAGCGATTCGTCTTGATCGAACACGAAATCGGCAGCGACATCGAACGGCTCGCCCGAAGCCAGGCGACCGGTGCGCAAATTGAAGTTGCGCACCGTACGGCGCGAGTTCGCCTGTCGATCTTCGATCGTCACGGCGCCGTCGCGGATCGACAGTCCCTCAACCGTCGGCGTTTCAGCGAGTCCGCTGGTGTCATCCGTGGCGGCATCCGCGTCGCTGGACTGACCGAGGTCGTCCCAATTGTTACGACCCCTCGAGTCGGTGATCAGGCGAATGCGCGGCGCATCGAGGGTGACGGTGCCGACTTCGACTTGCCCGCGCAGCAGCGGCAGCAGACGCACACTGACGCGCGCGTCCTGGATCGATACGAACGGCTCATCGCCGAAGCCCGGCGCGTCTGCAAGGCTCGCAGGTCCCGTTTCGAGCGCGAGCCACGGGAAAACCGACAGCTTGAGTTCGCCGTCCAGTGTCAGCGCACGGCCGGTTTGCGATTCGACGACTCGCTCGATGTCGTCGCGGTAGTCGTTCGGGTCGACGAATACGACGATCAGGACGAGCGCCAGCACGATCAGACCGATCACGCCGCCAACGACATAAGCTGCGATTTTCGCAATGCGCATTCGCCAACCTCGCTAAGGGAGCGCACGAACTGTGCGCAGGATCACAGCGGCGAGTCTATCAGGCGCTGCCATCGCGCTCTCCAGGCAGGCGCACCGAACCGGCTACGCGAACATGTATACAGGCGATCCCTGAAAGTGCTCAGGGATGAACACATTCCCTTGTCGGACAACAAGGCGGATGTTGACGTGCGCGGGTTCGTCCTCAGGCGTCAAAGCCTCATCGGTGCCGCGTGACCAAAACGACTGAAAACCCGCACAACCGCGCTTCGCGCGCGTGGCTCGCCTGGAGCATAGGGATCACGTGCGCGCTCGGACTGGCTTGGCTGCTTGGTGTGAGCGCCGCATACGGCGCCGCGTTGTCGCACGCGTTCGTGTTGGCGCTGGGCGTGAGCGGCACACTCGCGGTACTACGCCGTAGCGGTACGCCAACATCGCCGCCTGCTACCGACGCTGCCACGCCTTTTACGTATGAAACGCTCGAACGCGTGCGCAACGTCGGACAGGCCGCCGGCATTCGCGTGTTCGAATGGGACATCGCGCGCGGCACGCTGACGGTCGATCGCGACGAACTGCAGGTCTACAGTGATGCGGCCATCGCTGCGGCGCATCGGCCGCGCGACTTCATTCAGCACATCGTTCATCCCGACGACGTGGAGCGCTATGTCGCGGAGATGACGCACGCCCTCAAGACGCAGGATGCATTCGTCATCGCGTATCGATCGATGTATCGCGATGGCAGTGAACGTCCTGTGGAAGTACACGGCCGCATCAGCCGCGATGCGACGGGCCGCGCGGCCTACGTGTACGGGTTGACGCTCGATACCAGCGCGCAAATCGAGGCGCTGCGTCGTCTCGAACAACAAACGCTCGAACAACAACGCACGATCGAGCGGTTGAACGTGGTCACCGAAGCGGCGGGCATCGGCATCTGGGACTTCGATCTCACGACGGGCCAACTTGCGGGCGATGCCAACATGACGCGCGCCTGGATGCAGCGCGACCAACATGCCTTGCCCGACATCTCGAGCTTCCTGCGTCGAGCCGTACATCCCGACGATCTGCCCGGCCTCGAGCGCACCCTCGCCAAGGCGATGAAGTACGGCACGTCGCTCGAGCATCGCTATCGCGAAATCCGTCCGGACGGCACCATTCATTACATTCAGCATCACGGCAAAATCTTCCGCGATGCGACGGGACGCCCGGTGCGCTGCCTGACGGTGACAATGAACGTCAGCGCACTCGTGAGCGCGCAGACGGCGCTCGAAGAACACACGCGCAAGCAAGCCGAGCTGATCGAACGCCTGGATCTCGCCACCCGCGTGGGCGGCATCGGGGTGTGGGACTGGGATGTCGCGACGGACAGCATGGCGCTCGACGCATCGATCGCGCGCGCTTACGGTCTCGACGGCCTGAAGATCGAGCACGACGCCCTCGCCTTCTGTACATCGCACGTCTATCCGGACGATCGCGCCGAGTTCAGCGCCGCCATCGAGCAGGCGCTCACCGCCGGGACCTCGCTGTCGCATCGCCATCGCTTCATGCTCGCCGGCGGCGCCATCCGCCATGTGCAGTTCCACGCGCATATCTTCCGAGATGACACGGGCGCTGCCACGCGCCTGTTGGGCGTCACGATCGATGTCACCGACGAGGTGGAGCGTACCGAGCTGTTACAGCGCCGCGCGGAGCTTGAACGTGCCTTGCGCGATCGCTTGAATCTTGCGACCGAAACGGCGGGCATCGGCGTGTGGGACATGGATCTCCTCACGCGCGAGATCACCTGCGATGCGAATACGGCGAAGATTCTCGGGCGCGCGCCAACGTCAGAAGCGCTGCTGTGGGCGTCGATCCATCCTGAGGACTTGCCGACACTTCGCGCATCGCTCACGCGCGCCATCGATGACCCCGCGATCTCCAACATCGTGTCGGTCCGACATCGCATCGTGCATCCAGACGGCGCGGTGCGACACATTCAAACGCACATCCGCGTCTTCCGCAGCGACGCCGGTCAGCCGCTGCGCACGCTGGGCGTGACCTGGGACGTCACTGCCGAGGTCGAGCATGCGCAGCAACTCGAAGCGCAGGCGGCGCATGTGCGCTCCTTGCTCGAACGCTTGAGTGTGGCGAGCCAAGCCGCCGGCATTTCAGCGTGGGAATACGATCTCGACGCAAAAAAATTCATCTGGCTAGAGAACCGTACGAACGTGTTCGGCCGCGAACATCCTTCTCTGGATGCATTCGGCGAACTCGTCAATCAACGCATCCATCCCGACGATCTCGAGGACGTGCTGCGGGTGCGCGAAGAAGCGATCGCATCCGATCAGCAAACGTATTCCTGCCGGTTCCGGGTCGTTCGTCCGGACGGAACGGTGCGCCATCTGCAGTCGTACACCCACGTGATGCGCAAAGACGATGGCATCGCAAAGCGCCTGCTCGGCGCGACGATCGACGTCACCAACGAAGTTCAAACGACCGACCTGCTGCAACGCCAAGCTGAGCAGGAGCGCGCGCTCAACGACCGCCTCGCCATCGCGACGGAAGCCGTGGGGCTCGGCACCTGGGAAATCGACCTCATCGAGAAGAAATTCCTGTGGGTCGAAAATCCGATCAAAGGCTTGGAGTACGTTTGCGCAGATGACCTGTCGCTGGCGCACTACGCCACGCGCATGCATCCGGAAGATCGCGGCGTCCTGCGCCGCACACTGGCCGCGGCCGCAGAGGAAAACTCCACCCGCGTATCCTTCCGGTATCGCGTCTACGCAGAAGACGACTCGCTGTTGCACGTGCAATCGCACGCCTATCTCGTGGCAAATCATGAGGGACGCATGGTGCGCCTGCTCGGCGCGTCGTGGGACGTCACCAAAGAAGTCGAGATCGACGAACGCGTCGCACGGCAGGCGCGTCATGAACGCATGCTGCTCGAACGGCTGAGCATGGCGACCGATGCGGCCGGCATTTGCTCATGGGAAATCGACCTGCATGAACGTCGTTTCCTGTGGACGGAAAACTGGCTAGCGGCGCTTGCCGATATTCGTCCTGACGGGCTCGCTTCGGCCGATGCCTTTGTCGCCTCGCGACTGCATCCGGACGACTGCAAAGTGTTCGAGAATGCAATCCGCGACACGCTGCGCGCGAAAGGCGATCGCTTCTCGCTGTTGTACCGGGCGATCGGCGCAGATGGCCAGATCGTGCATGTGAGGACGCACGCGCGACTCATGTACGACGAGAGCGGTTGGGCGCGCAGCCTGCTTGGCATGTCTTGGGACGTGACGCGAGAAGTCGAAGATCAACAGCGTCTGGAAGAACAAGCGCGTCAGCAGCAGGTTCTGCTCGAGCGCTTGAAACTGTCGTCCGAGGCCGCCGGTATCTGCTCGTTCGAAGTCGATATCGAGCGAGGCATTTTCCTGTGGTCGGAAAATCCCATCCGCTCTTTGACGAATCTCGATCTGCGCGGCATGTCGATCGAAGGGTTCGCGGACTTAGTCATGGTGGAGGAAGATCGTCACGTGTTCCGCGATGCTGCCAAGCAGGCACTGCGCGAACGACGTAACAGCTATTCGTTCCGATATCGCGGCCGAGGCGTCGACGGCGGCATCGTGCATGTCGAGAACCATGCGCACTTCGTGCTCGACGCCCGGGGTCGCGCAGTCCGACTGCTCGGTGTCTCCTGGGACATCACGAACCAGGTGGTCGCCGCCGAACGACTCGAGCAACAAAGCGTGCAACAACGCTTGCTGCTCGAGCGCTTGAGTATCGCGACACAAGTCGCCGACATCAGCTCGTGGGAGCTCGATCTCACGGTGCCGGAATTCCGCTGGATTGAAAACCCGATCGCAGCGCTCGTGCGGCCAGGCGATGTGCGCTACACCGTCGCTGAACTACAAGAGCGCATTCACCCTGAAGATCGCGACATCTTCCGCAACAAGTCGCGGGAAGCGACTGCCGCCGGTTCGGATCGCATCACCTACCGTTATCGCGGCGCGGGTGCCGACGGACGCACCGTCCACGTGCAGAACTTCGTCAAACTCTTCTTCGATGAGCGCGGGGTACCCGTCAGCGCGCTGGGCGCTTCTTGGGACGTGACGAAAGAAATCGAAGCCGCCGAGCGCCTCGCCCAACAAGCCGAGCAATTGCAGATTGCAGAACGCCGCCTGGAGCGCGCCTCGTTGTCGAGTTCCGAGGGCCATTGGGAAGCCGACATCGCGAGCCGCAAAGTGTGGTTGTCGTCGAGCTATCACGCCCTCGTGGGCTACCAACAGGGCGGCTTACCGAGCGACTACGATGCGCTCGAGACCTTCTTTCATCCCGACGATCTCGCCGGTTTTCGGCGGATGCTCCGTCGTCATTTCCGCGAGGGCGGCGTATTCGTACACGACGTGCGCCTGCGTCGCGGCGATGGCGAGTACCGCTGGTTCCGTCAGCGCGGTAGCGCTGAACGCGATGCCGAGGGCCAGGCGATCAGGATGTCCGGCTCCATTCACGACATTCACGAGCAAAAGCTTGCGGAAAATGCGCTACAGCAGGCGCAGCGTCGTTTTGAGCGCGCGATCAACGGTACCCAGGACGGTCTGTGGGAACTCGAGGCCAATGGCAATGCGTGGTGTTCGCCGCGCCTGGGTGAGCTGCTCGGCTTCACGAACGAGGAATTCGCAAACGACACGAATTTCCTGCGCGATCACTTGCACCCGCAAGATGCCGATACGGTGGCGTTGGCGACGCAAGCGCACTTCCAGAGCGAGCAGCCCTACGACGTCGAGATCCGCTTGCGCACCAAGACCGGTGAGTATCGTTGGTATCGCGCACGCGCGACCGCCGACCGTGATGCGAACGGCAAACCTTTGCGGCTGTCAGGATCGCTGCAAGATGTCACCGAAGCCCGTGCGGCACGCGAAGCGCTCGTACGCGCGACCGAAGCCGCCGAAGCGGCAAGCAATGCGAAGAGCTTCTTCCTGGCGAACGTGAGCCATGAAATCCGCACGCCGATGAACGGCATCATCGGCATGACCGGTTTGTTGCTCGATACGGCGCTCGATCGCACGCAGCGCGACTATGCCGAAACGATTCGCGGCAGCGCCGATTCACTGTTGATCGTCATCAACGACATCCTCGATTTCTCGAAAATCGAGGCGGGCAAACTCGATATCGAAGCCATCGAGCTCGATCTGCGCGGCAATGTCGAAGACGTTGGCGCGATGATGGCGTTCCAAGCGGCAGCGAAGAATCTGGAACTGGTCGTGCACGTGCATCCGGACATTCCGGATCGCGTCATCGGCGATCCGCAACGCGTGCGTCAATGCCTGATCAACCTCGTCGGCAACGCCATCAAGTTCACGCGTCGCGGTGAAATCGTCATCGAAGTGAGCACCGTGGGCGAGCGCGACGGCAAGGTCATCACGCAATTCCAGGTGCGCGATACGGGGATCGGCATCGCGGCCGACACGGTGCAGACGCTGTTCCAGCCGTTCGTCCAAGCTGATGTATCAACCACGCGCCACTTCGGCGGCACCGGTCTCGGTTTGTCGATCGTGCGTCGCCTCGTCGAGATGATGGGCGGCGCGGTCGGCGTGGAAAGCGAAGTCGGCAAAGGATCGACGTTCTGGTTCACGTTGCCTCTCGAACCCGCCGCAGGCGCCGTGCAACCGCGGCCGATCGAACTCCATCGGTTGGGCCGGCGCGTGTTGATCGTCGATGACCATGAGACGAATCGGCGTGTGCTCGCAGGTCAGCTTATGCACGCAGGCTATGAGGTAAGCCTGGCGACGACCGGCGATGAGGCGCTGCGGCTGCTACGGCAAGGCCGCGCCGACAACCATCCGTACGACATCGTCCTCGCCGATTACCGAATGGACGACATGGATGGGGCAGAACTCGGCCAGCGCATCAATTCGGATGCAAGCCTTTCGGACGCACGCATCATCATCCTGACCTCGCTCGACCGGCACGGCGATATTCGTCGCTTCGCTTCGCTCGGCTGCGCCGGTTATCTCACCAAGCCGATCCGTGCGCGCGAGCTGTTCGATTGTCTGGATCGCGTGTTGGCGCGCGAGGCTAAGGAATGGCATCTGCAAAGTCAGCCGATCGTCACGCGCGGCACGCTCGTCAGTGACGAAGCGGTCCGTCGCTATGAAGGCAGCGTGCTGCTGGTCGAAGACAACCCCGTCAACCAGAAAGTCGCCGTGCGCTTCCTCGAGCGTATGGGCTGCCGCGTCCGTGTCGCAGACAACGGTGCGGAAGGTGTGCGCGCATTCCAAGAAGCGCGCTTCGATTTGATCCTGATGGATTTGCAGATGCCCGTGATGGACGGTTTGACGGCCACGCGGCGGATTCGCGAGATCGAGCAAGGGGGCAACGCCACGCCGATCGTCGCGCTGACTGCCAACGCCATGACCGGCCAAGTGCAGCGATGCATGGACGCGGGGATGAACGGATTTTTGACCAAGCCACTGGACATTGCGCGCCTGCACGAGACGCTGGAACTCCATGGGCTTGCGATCGGTAACAGTGAAAACGGGAACGCAACGACGGCAAGAGCCATGAATACACCGGTTGATTTGGCGCGGCTCAATGAGATCACGGACGGTGATCCGGAGTTTGCGCACGAACTTGCAGCGACGTTCATTTCGAGCGGCGAACAAGTTCTCGCAGAAGTTAGAGCCGCGCTCGAAGCGTTGGATCGCCAGGGCCTCAGTCGCGCCGCGCATAAACTCAAAGGCGCGAGCGCGAACATCCATGCGGACGCGTTGCGGGATCTGGCTTACGCACTGGAAAGCCAAGCCGGCAACCTCGACCAACCGCGACTGAAAGCGCTGGTTCAAGATCTCACGGAAAGCTTCGAGAGCGCCGCAGAATTTTTGAAGGAGCAAGCGCCCCCTCCGGCGCAGAAGGCGGGGTGAGCGCGGCGCACGCCGCGCCGCGCGCTCCGCGCGGGCAACGGCCAACGGGCTACGGGCTACGGGCTACGGCCAGAGAAGAACGGTCGGCTCGTTCGAAAACGTAAGGGATGTTGGACGCTGGGCTGTCGTCCAACCCGTCGATCTAGTTC
>CAZIXV010000049.1:0-17765 GCA_964543105.1 uncultured Steroidobacteraceae bacterium | reverse complement strand
CGTCGCGAGCTCGTTGAGGTTCCGCATGCCGTTACGCGGATCCCAAATAAAAGGGTACGAGGCGTCATTGAGATCTGTCGACCGGCCTACCACTTGCCTGCGGATGTTGATTCCGTTCGGCCAGCCATCCGCGCCGGGGCGCGGTGGCTCGAGCAGTTGCAATTCGCCGCGAGTGACGAGGAGCGGTACTCCGCTTCCGTTCACGGTCGTTGCTCCGATGAGATCGCCGCGATCATTCATGCCCGTCATGAAAGTCCGGACTTGATCGTCAGGGCGTGTCGCGAGATCGCGAATGCCGGTGCGCGGATTCCAGGTGAAGAAGATTGGTCCCGGTCCGTTGGCGATCGCGCGCATTCCGCCGATCGAACGCGCATTGTTGATGTACGGATCGCCGGTGAGATCGACGCCGACGCGTTCACTGACGTCCTGCACGCCCGTCGTAGGATGCCAATACGACAACCCCGTGGGCCCGCCGAAAGCGATGACCTCGGACCAGTCGTTGATGTCGTACGCGAGCGCTTGATTACCGATGATCGGTCGCATGCCGTTCGTGCGATCCCACAAGAAGGCGTACGAGAAGTCCATGTCCATGCTTTGGCCGACGACTTCGCCGCGATTGTTGATGTCGTAGGCGAGGCTCGCGAAGTGATCGTCGGCGATGGCGCCGATGTTTTGCATCCCGCGCTCGCAATCCCAAATGAATGCGCGTCCGACATCGTTTGAAAGGCTGGTCGTGCCGACAACCTCACCGCGCTCATTGATCGCGTCGGCGCTGCCGCCACCGAGCCCCAATGTACCGAGGAAGATGACCTCATAGCGCACACCCTCGAGACCGCACTGCTCGAAGCCGGCGCTATTGGCAGCGAGTGTCGAAGAGAGTGCGAGAACGCCCCATGCAATCGCTGGCAGAAATCTGCGATCCGCCGTTCCGTGCCGTCGCATACGTCACCTCGCAATTGAGGTGCGGATCGTGCGCGCATCACGGCGGCGGAGTAATACGCACTGTGTGCAGCGTGGGTAGCGCTAGACGCCCCCTCCCTAACCTGATGGGCAGGAGCCCGAATGCCGCGAGCGCATGGATGCGCAGGAGCGGCCTCCCCGCTACCGCAGGGGAGGGGATTGTTCTGGCTAGCCTGCTAGCTGGCCAGCCGGCTGCAAAGCCTCACCTCACTTCAAAAAACCGAATCACTGCCGCCTGCGCTTTACGCTCGGCAACCCCGACGAACATTGCGCGGTTCAACCACGCATGTTTGCTGTTCGTCGCGACTTCGAATTCGGCGGAGGTGCGGAAGTAGTACTCGTTCGGTGCGACTTTGTCGCCGCGGGCGATGCGATCCAAAACTTCTTGGGGGCCGTGGCGCATGCCTTTGTTCGTCACCATGATGAGCGTGCCGTCGTCGGCTTCGAGTGTGTATTTGGCTTCGATCGCCAGCACACCGTCAGGACGCACGAACTGCCAGTCCGCACCGCCGGGAACGACGCGGCCATTCAAGCGTGGACCCTTGACCGTGCCGCCGGTGATCGGGACCACGCGGCGCAAGCCGAGCGATCCTTCACCGACAACGAGTGGCGTAGCGACGGCGACGTCCGCCTCGAATGCAAATCGAGTGCGTAGTTCCGGCGCGGCGGATTCCATTGCGCTAGCAACGGAGGATGCGCCGAGCGCGAGTACGCCTGCGCCTAGCACGCGTCTACGATCGATCATGTTTCTCTCCTGTCACTTGCTGTTGTTGTCAGTGTCCGGGGCTGTTGCCGTTGAAGGAGGGCGTGGCTGCAGCCTCTCCAACGAAGCGTTCGACTGCCCGAGGCTTGGGCGCCAGCCTTTTTTCTAGCCCGAGCCCCGAGCCCCGCGCCCCGAGCCCCGAGCGCCACGGCGCTAAGTAAACGCCATTGCCTGAAATCGAACCCTCACGGCCGCACGGTCACTTCGACTTTGCGGCTCGCAGGATCAGTGCGTCCATTCGGTCTCGGCGGTTTGTCTTTCCAGCGCACGTCGTATTCGACATCCGTCAGGCCGGCGCCGCGTAGCAACTCGGCGACTTGTTCAGCACGACGTTTTCCGATGTCCGCGGCTTCGATCAGCTTCTCACCGTTCGACAGCAAACTGGCGCCGCGATAACCCACGATTTCGATGCGCGTCGCTTGCGTATCGCGCGCATAGTCGAGAATGGCTTCGAGCGTGCGCGGATGTCTGAACACGACCATTCCGTCGAAGTCGTAAGCGATCTCAAAGTCCTTCGGACCATCGCCGGGTTTCGCGCGCTGTGGCGGTTCATAGTTGAACGCGAGCCGACCACCGCTCGGTCCCGGCGGTCGCGGTGGTGTGAAATTCAATTCATACCGATCTTCCGCCGGCAGGATCGTGCTGCACGACGCATCGAGTTCGGGCAGCACGGACAGCTTCACCGGTTTCAGCACGCGCCCACCGCAAATGTTTGGCTCGTCGGACACCACGCCTTCCACGAGCACGCGATGCCCGAGCCAGGGTGGATTCACGGGTGCGCTGACATCGGTTTGAATCGTGAGGAAGTACGTCTCGCCTTCGTACTCAGCCAGCCAGCATGGAACGGACTTCGTGTCGCGCACGATCGGACAGCTGACGAAGCTCAAGTGTCGTTCTGCCGCTGCGCTCGTGCCGATGACGCTGAGGAGCAGGGCGCTTGAAAATGCTCTTAACACGGCGCCTCCTACAACGAAGCCAGGAAGTTCACGAGATCGCGCTTCTCTTGTTCCGAGTAGCCGATGGCGTAACGCCGATCATAAAAATCGACGAGTTCGAGGAGCGTGCGCGCGGAGCCGTTCGCGAAGTAGGGCGCGCGTGCGGCAAGGCCGCGGAACTGCTGCATGACGATCGTGCCGACATCGTTGCATTTGCCGGAGATCAACGCGCGCCCGGGGTCTTGTGTGTAAATCACTCGACCGAGAAACGGATGCGGTGCGACCTCTGGTTTGCACGTGACCTTGAACAGCGGCATTTCCGGTTCGCTGTCATTCCAGGGATTGAGCGGCGTCTCGACGGCCCACGGCAGGTTGGTCGTTCCGATATCCATCCAGCCGTTGGCGACGTCCATGCCCGTCATGTGCATGCCATGGCAAGTGGCACAGGTGCGCTTGGTCGGGTTGCCGAGCCCGACCGTATTCAAGTGCATCGAATCCTTGATCCAGAACGTGCGGAACATGAAGACGTCATGGCCGCGCGCGATCGATTCGCGCATGGCGTTGCGTTCGTTTTCGCTTGCATCGTCGCTGCGCGGTAGCTGCGTCCAGACATCGC
The DNA here is from genome assembly GCA_964543105.1 of uncultured Steroidobacteraceae bacterium. Lineage (GTDB taxonomy): Bacteria > Pseudomonadota > Gammaproteobacteria > Steroidobacterales > Steroidobacteraceae > Steroidobacter. The sequence goes on along the minus strand of CAZIXV010000049.1, from coordinate 14,491 downwards.
CCATGGGAAACACGAACTCGGTGGTGTTGTTGCCGAGCACGCCTTCGCGGCCTTCGAGCAGGGCCTTCGGACCGAATGCCGGTGGGCCGTCGGGTTCGATCAAGCTGCCAGCAGTGCGATGCGCGATTTGCGCGACATACACCTGGCTTTCGAAATCGATGATTTGTTCGAGTTGCGCATCACTCAGTTTGCCGTCGAACTGCAAGTGCGTGACCGCCGCTTCCACCGCCTGCGTTTTCAATGTTGGATGACGCGCGTCGGACATGATGTTCATGCTCGTCGGCTCACCTGTGTCCGGATCGCGTGAAGTGGGCAGGCCGTTCTTACCGATGAAGGGGCTGACGCCGAAGTTCTTGTGCGTGAGGTATTTCGTGTTCGCCGCAGGCCGTGGGCGGCGATAAATCGAGATCATCGGATTCGCGCTATCGATTCCATACTCGGGATGCAGATTGCAGCCGGTGGAATCACGCACGACTTCGATCGTGAACTCCGGATCGATGGCTGTACCGTCAGCCGCTTTCGGCGGCCACGGCAGAAAAATTCGAAACAAACCGCGCTCGAGCAGCAGCGAATGCGATGCCGGTTCTCCCGCTGGCAGATGCGGACAGTTCATTCCATCGATGGGCGCGAAGATCGGATCCTTGCCATTCGTGACGCGCCAGCGATCGCGAATGCTATCGACTGACAGGCCCATGCCGCTTTCAGGCTGATGGCAACTGATGCAGGCGCGGCCGTTCTCGCCGATGGGTTCGAAGAACGGATGGCCTTTGGTTTCGATGCGGCCGTCGGCGTTCAACATGGCAATCACGCCGTAGTCGTTCGTGTACGGTTCGAGCGGTTCGAACGGCGTACCTTGGCCTGGCGACCACCAGCGGCTGACGAAGGTCGAACTCGATGGCGCGATCGGCGCTGATTGCGCTTGTTCCAGCTGGCTTGGCACGTGGCCAGCAACATCGCCGCTGGCACCCGGTGTGTCGTCCGCGCCGATGGCGGAGGTGAGTGCGAGCGTCGTGATGACACTCGCCCCCACTGCAATCGTAAAAGCCGATCTAGGTGATGATCTGAACATATCAGCCGTTGCTCACTCGCCGTTTCAACTGTCGACACCAATCCGTCGTCACGGTCGCGCAACTAACTGATCCATCAACTGTGCGTCGTTTTGAGCTCATCCGTTGCCCGAGTGCATGGGAGCTGCGCGAAGGGCGGTCATTCCATGTGCCGCCCACGGCAAGCTCAACACGAACGGGCATTCGTTTCCAGTGCAAACGATCTTGCTCGTCGCGCGCCCCTAGAATGGCGGAATCTCACGCCCTGCATATTGTTGCGAACCGAACGACAGCATCAGTTCGCGCAACTCACCGCGCGGATCATTCTCAACGCGCGAGCGCGCGTCGAAGATCATGGTCGGTCGCGACTTCGCGTTGTATGGAATCCACGGTACGCGCTGTGTGCTCGGATTACCTGTCCGTGCGAAGCTGGCCCAGCTTTCGGACATGATCGACACGAGCGGTTCAGTATTCTCGCCGCGGGCGAGATCGACATTGCCGAATGCGAACGCGATCTCCGCGCCATGCGGTGCGTGCATCCGGCCCTCGGTGAGCGGTTGCATCCAATTGAAGGAATACAGAAAAGCAGGTGCGCGTTCGAGCGCGGCCTTGCGCTCGGCCTGAATCGTCGAATCCAGGAAATAGCCGCGATCGGTCGAGACGCGAAACAAAATGTCGCTCGGCAACAGATCGGGATAGACGCGCTTGTAGGTGTCGAGCACGTGACGCGCATGTTCCGGCGGCACCAGACCTTTGATGCGCTCCAGCACGCCGGCCTCATCCAGCGCGAGAATCCGCGGATCGCGGCCCATCGCGAACGATGCTTCGGTGAGATTGGTGCCGATCATCATCGGCACGCTCGCCGACATCTGCGGTGCGGTGGGATCGAAGGGATGTGCAGGAAGTGATGGCACGCCGGTCGTCGGCCGGAATTGCCCGGCTTGTCGCGACACTTTATTGCCCGCCGCAAGCAGTTGTTCGGGCGGCATCGCGATCAACTTGTCGATCTCGCCTTTTTTCAACTCGAGCGCTGCAAGCAAGCGCTCGGCACGGTCTGTTCCAACTTCGCGCGTATCCATGCGCAGCGCCGAGCCGCTTTGCACGATCGCGCGATGAAACAAGCCTTGCGCTGGCGTCGTCGCCATCAGCACGCTGACTTTGCGACCGCCGCCGCTCTCGCCAAAGATCGTGACATTGCCGGGGTCGCCGCCGAAGCGCGCGATGTTTTCCTTCACCCACTTGAGCGCCAGGATGATGTCGTGCATGCCGGCCATGGAGCTGTCCGCGTAATCGCTGCCTGCGATCTGGCTCAAATCCAAATAGCCGAAGGTGTTGAGTCGGTGATTGATCGTAAGCACGACGACGTCTTGGCCGCGTGCGAGAAAGCTGCCGTCGTACAATGGCGAGGCACCGGAGCCTGATGAAAATCCGCCGCCGTGCAGCCACACCATGACAGGGCGCTTCGCGTTATCGAGCGCGGGCGTCCACACGTTCAAGTACAAACAGTCTTCCGAGAATGTTGCGCCATCGCCGACGAGTGAAAGACCTGTGGAGCGGGCGGGCGCGGGCAACATGGATGCACCTTGCGGCGCGGCGTGGCCGTAGGCGTTCGCTTGTTTGACGCCAGTCCAAGGCGCTGCGGATTGCGGCGCTTTGAAGCGGGCTTTGCCGCCGGTCGGTGCGCCGTAGGGGACGCCTTTGAACGCTTTGACGCCGTTTGCATCGATGCCCTGCAATTTGCCTGCTGCCGTCTCAACGAGTGTCCCGGAGGAATCAGCAAACAGGGGGCGTGCGAATGTCGTGGCGAGGCCGGCGAGCACGGCGGATTTCAACACCGTGCGGCGGTTGATCGATGCATGCGCTGCAAGAATCTTCGAAGTCGTTTTCATGCCGATTCCTTGTTGTTGGCGAGCGATCCGCAGCGAGTGTAGTCCTCGAAGATGCGAATACAAGCAGCGTTGACGGTTATATGCTTAGCGCTCTGGATTCGGTTCGCGCCAAGGGGAGGCCGAGATGGACGACACACGCGGAAACGGTTTTCGCACGCATCTGCCGCGACGTCGCTTTCTGCAATGGACGTCGGCAGCGATCGCCGCGGTACTGAGTGCTTGTAGCGGCGGAGGCAAATCAGCATCGCCGCCGCCACCCACACCGGGCCCTGCGACTCGCGGTTGGAAGATGGGCTTTTCACCAAATCCGCCCGCACCGACGGCGCAAGCGGTGCTACAGAACATCGATCAGTGGTCGCTGCGCGCGGAACTCGCGATCATCCATGAGGAGATGCCTTGGGCGAAGCTGCTGTCCGGTGTATCGCCGGACGCTGTCATCAATGACGACAAGGTGGCTCTCGTTAACTACATGCGCGGCAAAGGCGCGCAGCTCATTTATATGGGCGATCTGAACGACGGCCTATCGCGCGGCGAGGAAGCCCCGCAGCTACGTGCATTAGGGCGCAGCCTGACGGAGCCTGCCGTGCAACGAGCGTATTGCGATTACATGCTCGCCGTGGTGCGCCGATTGAATCCGGAAATCGTCGGACTGGCGGCGGAGACGAATTTGATCCGCGCACTTGCGCCGAATGCGCTTTATCGAGCGGTCGTGCAAACAGCGAATGATTGTGCCGCCGAAATCCGCGCGGCGGGCGGCGCCATGCCGTTGATGATCAGCGTGCAGGTGGAAAGTGCGTGGGGCGTGCTCGGATCGCAAGGGCCCTTCGTGGGTATCGGCCAGGATCGCCGCGACTTTCCGTTCGCGACGATGCTCGGCTTGTCTTCTTACCCGTACCTTGGCTACGACGATCCCGAACTCATACCGAACGACTACTACAGCCGCCTCGTGCCTGCAGGTTCGTTGCCGGCGATGGTTGTCGAAGGCGGCTGGATCAGCGCAAACGCAGGGCCGCTGCAGTCATCGCCGGAGAAACAGGCGCGCTACGTCACGCGCCATGCGCAGTTGCTCGAGACGATCGACGCGCGTGCATGGCTTCACCTGAATTTCGCCGACCCCGATCTCGCCACATTCCCGCAGCCGCTACCGCCGAACGCGGCGCTGTTCGCGACCATCGGCCTCGTCGATAGCCAGTTCAATCCGAAGCCTGCGCTCGCTGTGTGGGATGCGTTATTTGCGCGGGTGTTACGGCAGGGGTGAGTCGCGTCGATGTGCCGGATCCGCATCGTTGATGCTCCCCATGTCTCTGCGGATCAAACCTGGCAAGTGCAGCTCACCGCACCCGCCCAATTCCTCGGGCGGGTGCGTGTTAGTGCTGAAACGAGCGTCGATCGCCGTCGTTAGATTTTCACGAGTTCGACACGCCGATTCTGTTGCCGACCCTCGGCGGTGTCATTGCTCGCAGCAGGTTTGCTCTGACCCAGTCCTTGGGCGTTCAGGCGCGATGCGGCGATACCTTGGCTTACGAGGTGCTCCTTGATTGCCGCCGCGCGCTTCTCGCTTAGCGCCTGGTTCGAGGCTGCTTGGCCGGTGTTGTCGGTATGACCTTCGATCGTGAGTTTGAGATCCGCATGCGCTTTGAGCATCGCGGAGATCTCATTGAGCGTCGGCGTGGACTCGGGACGAATGCGGTCGCTGCCGGTATCGAAAAAGATGCCTTGGGTCGCAACGCGCCCGTCCGCCAGTAGCGCGTCGTACATCTCACGCCCGCCCGCATTCACCGTCAGGTTGGTGATGAGATGGGAATACTCATAGGTGCCGGCGTCGGTGTTGTCATGAAACTCTAAAACCAGATAGTTGTTGCGCCCGAAGTCCGCGTTCGGCACGTTGGCGACCCGCTTCTCGTCCAGATAGACCTTCACGTACTTGCCATCCACATGCAGGCGCACGCGGACGGTGCTGGCGAGGAAGCTGTCTTCGAATTCCTGCGCCAAGCCTGGGAAAAGCCGCCGCGGATCCATCGTCGATTTGCGATCCGCCGGCCAATACAGCCCTGATTCGGAGCCGGCGATCACGACGTATGCCGTCTTGTAGTGATCCTCCGCGGAATACAGCCGGATGCGCGACCAAGGCAGTGCGACATCGAATTCGACCGTAAAGCGTTGCGGCAGGATTTCCGAAAGTGGAATCTTCAACGCGCCGTCTGCTGCGACGCGCAGCCAACGCTGACCCTGCCAGTCGACTACCTCCATGTTGCCGTCGCGCAATTCCATGCGCCGTGGAAAGTTGCCAACTCGGTCGCTCGCGAAATCCTCGGCGAAGATCACCCGCTCGCCCGGCACGAAATCGTAGTTGGCCCAGGCACCTTCACCGGGCCGCACACGGGATGCGTTGCCCGCGGACCCAGTAGGGGTCGCTGAACCGGCTGGTGGCGCGCTGGCTTCGATCGGTGCGCCCTCCGTGTCGACAACCTTCTTGCCGTCGCGATGCGCTTTTTCGATGCATTTCTGGTCCGTTGCAGCGCAGACGATGGCGTTCTCGACGCCATCCACCGCGCGATCGAGTCCTTCCTCGCTGCGCTGCATGATTCGATCGCTGACTTTTTGTTTCGCCCGATCGAGAAAGCTTTGCGCCTGCGCGGCGCAAGGTGCGAGTGCTCCCCCAACAAGCGCGCACAAGACGAGCGTACGAAGTGTTTGCTGCATGTCTGCCTCAGTTATTGTCAACAGGACCAGGACGGTTCGAATCGGAGAATGCGCAGTTCGATGCGTCGGAAGATGACGAACTCAAAGATGAAATTCGCGCGCCGGACGATAGCAAACTCAGTAGGGCCCTCCGAGCCGCCAATTGGCCAATATCGTTTTTTGCTCGATGCTCGATCCACCCTTGCTGAGCGTCGCGCACATCGCGCGAAGCGACCCATACGGGGCGGGCAGAGACGGGGTTGCGGAGGCGTTGATTACTCTTCGGCGCTGAGAGAGCCGATCGATTGACGCTCGCGGCGCATTGCGGCGTTTGCATGTTCGTCCCAATCGAACGCAAAGCCGTGGTAGTTCGCAATGGCCAAGCCACCGGCCACGCTGGTGAAAGGATCGTGGGTGCCGACGCGCGCCGGGAACATCGATTCCAACATGTCTTTCACCGCAACGATCAATGAGGAGCCGCCGGTACGAACCACGACGCTGATATCTTCGCGCCGCACGTTCACGCGAGTGAGCAAGTCGTCGATGAGCGTGCGTACATTGACGAGTTCGTCCGCGATGATGTCGTCGAGCTGATCGCGCGTGAACGGGATGTGTAGATTGAGCTCGGGGATGTCGATCGCCGTTTCGGTTGCTTCTGACAACTCGGCTTTGGCTTGCTTGATCGCCTGGAAGCAGTTGTAGCTGTAGTTGTACGAAATCAGGTCTTTCAGGCGTTCGAACTTGACGGCCGCGGGGCCGCCATGACCCAACGCTTCCACTACCATCGAGCGCGTGCGGTTCTCATTCAGCATGTGGGTGATGGGCCAGTTGAGCAGGCCGGATTCAAATTCATGGAAAGGGAAGGGCGTTTCGATCAAACGACCTTCCACCCGGCGCGAATACCATTCACCTGCACCGAGTAGCGGAAACAGCATGCGCTGGAATATGAGTTGATCGATGCGATTGCCGCCCAGTCCGATGCCGTCCGTGCCCAGCACTTCGAACTGCGTGCCTTCGAACCGCACGACGCTCAAATCCAGCGTGCCGCCGCCGAAGTCGATCGTGAGCGCGATGCCGCGTTCCGACGGGCGCGTGTGCCACAGATAGCTCAGCGTCGCGGCGACCGGTTCGGGATAAAAGTGCACAGCGTTGAAGCCGGCGTGGCGATATGCCTCGAGCAAGCGTTCGCTGGCGATGGCGTTGCGTGTGCCCTCGGCGCCTTCGAAATTCACGGGCCGGCCCGCGTGAACAGAAGCGATGCGCTGCTCGGTTTGTGATTCGATCGCCTCGCGCATTCGCAGTAGCACGGGCGTGATCAGTGCGACCAGTCGAAAAGGTTTCGCGAACACCATCAAGCGCTCGATACTGCGATCACCGAGCAATCGTTTGAGTCCATGAAATAGCCGGCCGGGCAGGGTGCGATCGACCAGTGGCCCGTAGACGAGGCTGCGTTCGGTATCAAGTTGTGCATTGGCGTCGCCGAGACTGCCGCCGCCCAGGCTCGTCGACATCTCGCCAATCACTTCCGGAACGAGTTCGACGAGGCGGCCGCGATTCTCCTCGACGTATTGGTCGATCGCATCGGACCCGGTCAGCGACACGTAGCTGCGATCGAGATGAATGGCGGTGGGCAAGACGGGATCTTTACCTTCGAGGGCGATGTAGCGCAGCGTCTGGCCGTCGAACCATGCGGCTGCCGAATTGGTCGTGCCGAAATCGAGGCCGACGCCGACCCGCGCTCGCTCACCTGCAACTGTCATCAATGGCCTCGCTGAATGGCTTAAATCATTTGTGTAAGCGAAGCATCATATCCGCCGCTGGCAGCGATGCCTAAAACCCTGCTAAAAACCTCGCTTTCCCGAACTTGCTCACACGATGCATGCCAGAACTCAGACGCTCGCCCCAGCCGTTCGCGCGCATTTGCAGCGCATTGCTTCGCAAGGCGTGACGATCACTTACCAGGATCTGGCGAACGCGATGCAGTTGCAGCCGCCGAATACGATTCATCAGCTGACGAACGCGCTCGAAGAGCTGATGCGCGAGGATGCGCAAGCCGCGCGGCCCTTCATCGCAGCGATGGTTGTAAGCAAACGACCGCCGTATCTTCCAGGCCGCGGTTTTTTTCAACACGCGGCAGAATTGGGGCGGTTTACCGGCAGTGACGCGGCGGCCGCGGAGTTTCATGCGAGTGAACTCGCACGGGCGCGGGCGTATTGGGCGGAGGAGTGAAGGGACTCGGCTCGGGGCTCGGGGTCGGCGTAGGTCGGACTTTCATCCGAAGCAAACCTCGCGGACGCTGGAACCGCGACGGCTGTTAATCGTTCAGTGGCATTCCTTGCGTAGGTAGACGTCGTACTCATGCCGCGTTGGCTCAAAATATTCATTGCCGCTGCGCTGATGGTCGCGCTCGGCTTCATGGTGGACTGGCAAGAACTGCGCGCGCATGCGACGTCGATGAATGTCGCGATTACCGCCATCACCTTCGTCGTGATTCTGCTGCAGATGCCATCGAACGCCGCGAAGTGGTTCTGGTCGCTCCGACTGCACGATCTGCATTTCCCATGGCCGCAACTGTTCAAGGTCGGCTGCATGGGCTACTTCTTCAATAACTTCCTGCCCTCGGCCATCGGCGGCGATGCGTATCGCGTATATCGCACCTGGTCTGCCGAGGGCGATAACTCATCCGCCGTTTCCGCCGTACTCATCGAGCGCGTCGTCGGGCTGGGCATTCTGCTCTCGAATGGTTTCATCGGCGCGCTGTTTCTTCGTGATAAACCGCTCGCCCAAGCGTTTATCTATTTGAGTCTCGCCGGTGCCGCGCTTGCGCCGTTTGGTATCTGGTTTCTGTTTCGGCTGCATCGACGCGGCACACTGACGCGTCGCTGGGCGAAGCTTGCGATCATCGACAGCGTATTGGCGCGGCTGCTGCAGTTACGCATCGAATGGTTGTGGCTGCTCGTCGCATCCCTGATGTTTCAAGTGCTCGCCGTGGCGGCGCTATATCTATGCTTTGCCGCGATCGGCGCTGCAATCGACATTCCCAGCGCACTGCTCATCACCGCTGCGGCAGGACTCGCTGCCGTGCTGCCCATCTCCATTGCCGGCATCGGTGTGGTCGAAGGATCGATCGCGGGCGTCGCGCTCGCGCTTGGCGGCTCTTACGAAGCCGCCGTGCTGGCCGCTTTGCTGCTCAGATTGCTATCGCTCGGCGTCAGCGGCTTGTGCGGCGTGTTCTGTTTCTTCGACGACGGCGAACGCCTGCGCCCGATGGCTAAACCATTGCAATCCACCACGCTGCTGGAGAGTCGGACATCAGCATGATGGTGCCGAACAAGACGCTCGCTGTGCGAGCGACGAGCGATCCTTCAGTTCGACTGGCTGCGTAGGTTTGCCGCAATCCTTCGAGCAAGTCGACGCGCGGCGACCATCCCATGACCTGCTGCGCGCGGGTGCAATCGAACGCGGCATCGCTGCGATAAAAATCCATGCGCCGACGATACAAAGGCGGATCGACGCCTATGAGTTTGCAAGCATCCTCGATGACCGCCGCCAATAGCAGCATCGGCGTCAACGGCAATTTTGGGCCGCAGCGCTTGCGCTCGACCACACCGGCGAGCACCTCGAGCAAGTCGCGTAACTTCACTGCACTCGGGCCCGCAATGATCATGTCCTGATTCGCTGCGCCCTTCGTGGTGCAGGCGAGAAGGAATGCAGCAACGACATCGCTCACGTAGACCATGTGACGCCGTCCGTTGCCTGGGCCGAACAATGGGAACCGGCCCTTGGCGGCGGAACGAAACAATTTGAGCAAACGATCGTCACCCGGTCCGTACACCACGGCCGGCCGCAGAATCACATGCTCCATGCCGTGTTTGGCCGCATGCTCACGAACCGCGATTTCGGCGGCGTGCTTGCTGCGCTCATAGCCATTCCACGGTTTTGGTTGCGCCGTCTCATCGGTGATCCCGCTCAAATGCTGCCCGTAGATGCCGGCAGTGCTGCACAGCACGAAGCGACGAACCCCTGCCTTCGTCGATTCTTCCAGGAGATATTGAGTGCCGGCGACGTTGATGCGCTCGAAATCGGCATCGCTATGACCCGAGCCTTTGAACGCTGCTGCGAAGTGACAAACGCAGTCCACGCCTTCGAGCAGGTGCGCATAGGTGTCCGGTTCAAGGAGGTCGCCACGCTCGAGGCGTGCGCCCTGCGCGGAAAAGGCTCTCAACAAATTGGCTTTGTCGCCCTCGGCACTGCGATAAAGCCCCGCGATTTCATGGCCTTCGGCCAGAGCGCTAGAAATGAAATGAGAGCCGATGAAGCCGAGGGCCCCGCTGACGAAAATGCGCATTACTGGTCTCCCTCATTCCACGGCGAACGGATTGTTCGTTTTTGTCCGTGGAATGCCCGCGTGCGCAATTGTTGAAGGGGTTTATTGGTTCCACGAAATGAGGCCTTTTTGGGCGCAAAAGACCCCCAATAGACCCCCGCAAAACCCGCCGGCTCGGAAAGAGAATTCGCAGGCCTCACTCGAGTTATTCGCGAGGATTCTCAGTTTTCGTGCGAGCGGCCTTTTCTTCCTCACGTGCTCCGGCAAGGATTCCGGGCAACGCATAGTTGCCCTCATGACACGCGTATTCGTAGATCGGCGTGGGCATGTGATGAAAGACCATCTGCCCGCGCCACGAACCGACGAAAATCTCAGGGTCGTCCAATTCGAACTCGTAACGAATACTCGCTGGCCCGGTACGGGTGAAGCGCTCGATGACTTTGAGCTTCGATGACGTCGGTGCACGACGATAGATTGCGCCGTTGCCGATCTGAATATATTGCTGCGGATTGAATTGGCTGGTCTCGACCACGAGCGTATCGCCTTCCCATCGACCCACGGAGTGACCCATCCATGGTCGAATGGCTTCCGGCAGCTGTGAATCATCGAGATGAATCACGCGTACATCGTGTGGCATCTCGACCATGATCATTACGTGCTTAGGGCTTTGGACGATCTGATAGTTGCTGTTGTAAATCACTGGAAGCATCGGCGGACCAGATGCATTGCCGAAAGCAGCAAGACAGCGTTCTCCCAGGGGTCGACCCTCGGGGCCGTCGAATGCGCGCTGCAACGCGGCGTCATTGATTTCTGCAGATAGCTTCGCGCCCAACGAGGTGAATGGCGGCAAACGTCCATTGCTGGGTTCGACGGTCAACGAAGTGCGAAATTCGCCATCGACGTATGCGATCTTCGTGCCCGGGTCCATCCAGAATAAGTTGTAGCCCCCCGGGTCGCCTCCGGCCCTTAGTTGCGAATCGGGATCGCTGGGCGCATCCGCTGCCGCGAGCCGTTTTGCCATCGCCACCTCCATGGCGCGGGCTTCTGTTTCCGTAAGCACGAGTTTGTCGCCAACCCTGGTAGCCCGTTCCACAGGCGTGAGTGTGGAGTTGGTCCATACGCCTTGCAGATCGGGGTGCCCGAACGAGGTTCGGGGCGTGCGGTAGTCCATTGCGTCGGTGGTGAACGCGCAGAGCGCGAGAAAACCGAACAGCGGCATGCTGGTACGAAGAGGCATCATGGTCGGCTCCGAAAATGATTCATATGGTTTTCGCGCGACCCTGCGCTTCGGGTTGCTACTGTACTTGGCCGCACGAAGCGCGAGCAGATGTCATGCATTTACTCGACGAAAGTTCACCGTCGAGGACGGCAATTGGTCGCGTAGCAGAACCACCAAATTAGAGTCACACGCACTTGATGGCCAGCCCACCCGGCCTGCGGAATCTCCCATTGACATAGATCAGGTGGCTATCTAACGTCCGATTAAAGCATCTGATTAAATGACGCGAACGATCCGATGTCGCCACGGTGGCAGCGTGTCGGCCTCGCGTCTGCTCAAGGGATCACCTAAGGCCGGATCTCCAGCCGACAGGGGGTATCGCTGTGGAAGGTGATGGTGCGTCTTCGGCGTGGGGATCCGTCGTCGCCGTCGTCAGCGAGTCGATTCAATGCGCATGACAACAGAGGCCACTACGATGAGTACACTCGGTTTGCTTCTCAAAAAGACACACCTTCCATTATTGATCCTTGTGGGTGCGATGACGGTTCCCGCCGCTCATGCCCACAAGGACAAGCACGAGCATAAGCACCCGCATAAGCATCCCCATTCGCAACCCGCGGCGATGGAGCAGTTCCTGGATGTCGTCCGCGAGGATGCACCAGGGCTCGATGGCTTCACGGTCTATCGCCCGGCAGAGATGCATGGGCCCAAGGGGAAATTCCCGATCGTGGCCTGGAGCAATGGTGCGTGCGCAGCGAGTAACGACGGCCACTTGTACTTCTTGATGCAACTTGCTGCGCGCGGTTTCGTCGTGATCGCTTACGGTGAGCCGGACGCATCCTCGGCACCGGGTGCACAAGCCACCGAAGATCGTCTGAAGAACGCTATCGATTGGGCCACTTCGCCTCCGGGCCACGGAGGTCCGAAGTATCACAACCATCTCGACAAGAAACGGATCGCGACGATGGGTCATTCCTGTGGCGGCATCGATGCGATCTGGACTGCCGAACACGATGCACGCGTCAAAGCCGTCGTCAGTTTGAACAGCGGTTGCTTCCCGGATGACAGTACGGGCGGCCAATCCGGTCCGCTCGCTGTCTGTCGTTCGTATCTCAACAATCTTGCGGGCCCGGCGATGTTCGTCGCGGGCGGCACGGGCGACGTGGCATATCCGAACTCGATCGGCAGCTATGAGCGATCGGAGGTCGTTCCAACCGTATTTGCCTCGCATGCGACGGCCGGTCACGGCGGCTTCTTCGGCACCGCTCCACGTGCGGTGCAATTGCAACTCTTGCAAGCCGTCGTCGAGTTTCTCGATGGCACCCTGAACGGCAATCGGGAACGGCTCGACTTCATCGTCGGACCGGACAACGAGCTCGGCACGCTTCCGAATTGGACGGTGATGTCGAAAGGCTTCTAAGCGCAAATGCACGGGCGAGGGTGTTGCGCTCTCGTCCGTGCAAACCCTCCGTCCAACTCGTTATTTGGTGTTCGGCCTGAGCAGCCCTGACGGGCTTTCCCTTCGCTTGCTTCTTTGCCGCTCGTGGAATGACCGGTGCGCACCTAAGACGGTCGCTGATTCGTCGCCAAGGCCCTAAGTGGCGACGCTGCTGCGCCGCTATGGGCAGTGGCGATTTCTCGATCGCGAATCATGAAACCTGGTTGAGGTGTGCAAGTGAATTTTTCGAATGTTGGCATCAGTCAGCGCTTGATGTGGGCGTTTGGCTCGATCGTCATTTTGCTGATCGCCCTCGTCGCAACGGCAAAGCTGACGCAAGACAAGCAAGCGTCTGCACAAGATATGAACATCCACACCTATGAGGTGCTGGCTGATGCCGACGCGATCTTGGCGTCGCTGGTCGATATCGAAACGGGCGCGCGTGGGTATTTGCTCGCGGGCGTCGATAGCTTTCTCGAGCCGCTCGAACGAGGTCGGCGGGATTTCGGCACTTATTGGGATGACATCAAACGACTCACTGCCGACAACCCCGCACAGCAGCGTCGTCTTGATGCGCTGCGCGACACTCAGGCGAGCTGGTATTCCGGCGCCATTGAACCGGGCTTGGCATTGCGACGCGAGGTGAGCGCCGGCGTGAAGAGCATGGACGCCGTCGTTGCGTTCGAGCGCGAAGCGCGTGGTAAGGCCGGTATGGACGGTATGCGGCAGCAGCTTGCAGAGATCAAGAAGGCTGAGAATGTGCTGCTCGAGCAGCGTCACGCGGATGCCAGCGCCGCGCGCACCTTTGCGAGCTTCGTCTTGATCGGCGGCGGCGGCTTCGCCATCGCGCTGTCGATCCTGTTGTCGATCGTTATTGCTCGCAGCATCGTCACACCGATTCGCCAAGTGCTGCGTGCGACCGAGGATCTGCGTGCCGGCGAAGGTGATCTCACCTATCGTCTGCCGCCGCTTAGCGCCGAGTTCGGCGCGATTGCGACGTCCATGAACGGCTTCATCGAAAAGCTGCAGACGATCATCGGCAGCTCGAAAGAGGCGACCGAGTCGATGTCGACCGGCACGGTGCAGATCGCGCGCGGCAATGACGACTTGAGCCAACGCACGCAAGAGCAAGCCGCTGCGCTCGAAGAAACCGCGTCCAGCATGGAGGAGATGACAGCGACCGTGCGACAGAACGCCGACAACGCGCGGCGGGCCAATCAGCTGTCAGCGAACGCCAGGGGCTCTGCAGAGAAGGGCGGTGCGGTTGTGCATCGTGTCGTTGCGGCGATGGATGAGATCAATGCGTCGAGCCACAAGATTGCGGACATCATCAGCGTCATCGATGAAATCGCGTTTCAAACGAACTTGCTGGCTTTGAACGCCGCGGTCGAAGCAGCGCGTGCGGGTGAGCAGGGCAGAGGTTTCGCTGTGGTCGCGACCGAAGTTCGAACGCTGGCCCAGCGCAGCTCCACGGCAGCGAAGGAAATCAAAGATCTCATCAATGAGTCGGTCGAGAAGGTGAAAGCGGGCGCGGAACTCGTCGATGAATCCGGCAAGTCCCTCGATGAAATCATGGGCGCAGTCAAAAAGGTGAGCGACATCATCGCGGAGATCGCGGCTGCGAGCGATGAACAATCCGCGGGCATCGAGCAAGTCAATAACGCGGTGTCGGAGATGGATCAGGCGACGCAACAGAACGCAGCGCTCGTCGAAGAAGTCTCATCGGCGAGCAAACAGCTCGAGCAGCGTGCCGATGACTTGGTGCGCTTGATGGCGCAGTTCAAAACCGGCATGGAGCATCGCGTGTCGGCGCAGCCTGCTGTGATCGCAGCGCCACCGGCGAACGTTGCATCGCTCCCCGTGCGTAGGGCACCAGCGAAAGTTGCGAGT
>CAZIXV010000048.1:0-17808 GCA_964543105.1 uncultured Steroidobacteraceae bacterium | reverse complement strand
GGAAACTTCCATTCCGCTGCCGACGGACGGCACCCGCGGCGCCGACATCGTGTGGACTTCGACCCATCCGTCGATCATCAACAGCAGCGGCGCCGTCACGCGGCCGAACGTCGGCGAAGGCGATCAGATCGTCACGCTGACCGCGACGATCACGCTCAATGGCGAGACGCATGAGCGCTCATTCAATGTGACCGTGCCGCAGCGCTTGCCACTGAATCGCGTTGCGCATTTCACCTTCGATAATTCGCTCGCGGAATCGCTCGGCAATTTCACGCCAGCAACGGCAACCGGCGATCGCGTGTTCAACCAGGGCACAGTCGGGTTTGGCGCCGGTCACAGCGGCCAAGCCGTCGATCTTCCGGGTAACGCCGGTGTACGACTGCCGAGCGGCTTGATTACGAGCTACGAATACACCGTCTCGTTCTGGATCAACCCGCGTGCCTTCACGGCGTTCACGCCGAGCTTCTTCGCGGCAGCCAACGAGCAGATGGACGAAGCGGCCGGCACGCCCTTCTCCGAGCGTTGGATCAACGTCGCGCCGGAAAGCTGGGACGGCAACACGATGGTGTGGAGCGGCAGCGAGAACTGGTTCGACGGCTCGACCGGCATGCGCATTCCGCAGAACGCCTGGTCGCACTTGGCCTTCTCTGTGAAAAGCGGTGCGGTCTCGGTGTACGTCAATGGCGTGGAGCGCTTCAACGGCGGTCAAATCGCTGATTTCTTCACCGGCCAAGAAGGCGTGTTCGCGCTCGGTGTGAACTACTGGGATGTGCCGTTCAACGGGTTGATCGACGAGCTCAAGATCTATGAAGCCGCGCTGTCGGCCGAAGAGATCGCGGCGCTCGACATCGATGAAGTGCCAAGCGCGCAGTTGCTCACGATCGCCACCACGCTGCTCTCGCTCGGCGATGTCAGCGCAGTACGCGACGATTTGAACCTGCCGCGCACGGGTCCGTTTGCGGCGGCGATCGAATGGACGTCCTCGCATCCGAACGTGATCAGCCCTACGGGTGAGGTGACGCGGCCGGGTGCAACCTCGCCTGATGCGCAGGTCACGTTGACTGCCACGATCACCTTGAATGGCGCGCAAGCCACCAAGGACTTCGTCGTCACCGTCAGCTCGCTCGGCTTGCCCACGCCAGTCGCAGCGTTCGATTTCGAAGACAACTTGTCCGACTCGACCGGCGCGCAAGCAGACGGCACGCTCGTCGGCGCCCGTGTGGATCAACCGGGCGGCGTACTGGCCTTCGACGCGGGCGTCGTCGGTCGCGCACTGTCGCTGGACGGCTCCTCGGGTGTGCGTCTGCCGGACAACTTGATCAACGATCACAGCTACTCGATCTCCGTGTGGCTGCGCCCGAGCGCGGTTGCGCAATTCACGACCTCGCTGTTCGGCTGGGCGACGGATTCGAGCTGGATCAGCCTCGTGCCGCGCGGCCCGGGTGCACAGCAGCACACGATGTTGTGGTCGGGTACGGCCTGGTTCGACGGCACCTTCGGCTCCTCGATCCCGGTCGGCGAATGGTCGCATCTGGTGATGGTCGTCAATGGCGGCACCTTGCGGCTCTACGTGAACGGCGCGCTCGCGAACACGATGAACGGCTTCCCGGATGTGTTCACGCCGGCGCCGGTCACCCGCTTCGCGATCGGCGTGAACTACTGGGATGTGCCGTACCAGGGACTCGTCGATCAGCTCAAGTTCTTCGACGAAGCGATCATTTTGGAGGACGTCACGGCGCTGTACTCCGAGCGCACGGAGTGATCTACCGAGACTGCTGACGTATCAACGTCCGCAAGCGAAAGGCCGGCCCCAAGGGGTTGGCCTTTTGTTTTTGCGGCATTGCGCCTCGCCCTTCGACACCCTCAGGGCGAACGGATTTGACCCGCGGCCCTGAATTCACGGCAATTCTCCGTTCGTGCTGGGCCTGAGGAAGCACGCGCTTTCACGATTGCCTCACGTCCGCCCGAGGCGCAGGCTTACCGCCCCTCCACCCACTTCAAGGAGCGCTGCCATGGCCACTGCGATTCCCGAGGGCTACCACACCGTCACGCCTTATCTGGTCGTCAACGGTGCGGCGCAAGCGATCGAGTTCTATAAGAAGGCATTCGGTGCGACAGAACTCATGCGGATGCCGGAACCAAGCGGCAAGATCGGCCACGCAGAAATTCAGATCGGCAATTCCCACGTCATGATCGCGGATGAATATCCGGAGAGGGGCTTTCGCGGTCCCAGCTCGCTCGGTGGCACTGCAGTGTCGTTGATGGTGTATGTCGAAGATGTGGATCGGATCTTCAAACAAGCACTCCAAGCGGGCGCGGAGGAACTGCAAGCGCTCAAAGATCAGTTCTACGGCGATCGTTCCGGCACGCTGAAGGATCCGTTCGGACACGTATGGAACATCGCGACTCACATCGAAGACGTCTCGCCGGAAGAAATGGAGAAGCGCTCGCAGCAGTTTTTTCAGCCGCAGAAGTAGATTCTCGGCTGCGTGGATGCATGCGAAGCAACGGTTGCGCGGGTTGATGTCCATTTTCGCTCGCGCAACCGAGCACGGCGCATAACCATCTCAACACTTGAATGACGCCACCCTACCCCGCATTCTCAAATCACAGTCGCGCGGGAGATTCGTATGGCAGCTCAACTCAAAATCGATTTCGTCTCCGATATCTCCTGTCCGTGGTGCGTGATCGGGCTCAAATCCCTGGAAGCGGCGCTCGCACGCATCGGTGATGCAGCTGAAGTGGAGATTCAGTTTCAACCCTTCGAGCTGAATCCGCAGATGGGGGCGCAAGGCCAGGATATGGGCGAGCACATTGCGCAAAAGTACGGTTCGACGCCCGAGCAGCTGGCGCAAAATCAGGAAGCCATCCGCGCACGCGGCGCTGAACTCGGCTTTACGTTCAACATGGACAAACGCTCGCGCATCTACAACACCTTCGATGCGCATCGCCTCCTGCATTGGGCTGCGCTCGAAAATCGTCAGCTCGCTCTCAAGCAAGCGCTGTTCAGCGCGTATTTCACGGAAGGCCGCGATCCGAGCGATCGCGAAGTGCTCATCGACGTCGCGCGAGACGTGGGGCTCGATCCGGAACGCGCGCAAGAGATCCTCGAGTCGGACGCATACGCAGAAGAAGTCCGCGAGCGCGAAACGTTTTACCGCAAGAACGGCATACAGGCGGTGCCGTCCGTCATCATCAATAGCAAGTATCTGATCCAAGGCGGCCAGCCCGTGGAAGTCTTCGAGCAGGCATTGCGCGGGATCGCGGTGGAAGGCAAAGCGCCGAGCGAGTAAATCTCGCCACGCGATGCAATCGTCCGTTTACGCGGGCGCGTGAAACGCCGCCCACGCAGGCGGCGGCGCCTCGAAGGTCATGCGCTCTTTGACCAACGGATGCAGGAACGTCAGGCGCCAAGCATGCAGACACAGCGGCGGAGCATCGATCCCGAGCGTTTGTGTATCGCCCAACTGCCGTCCAGATAAATACGCCGGATCACCGTAAATCGGATGACCGAGATGCCACAGATGCACGCGGATTTGATTGGTGCGGCCGGTGAATGGTCGCGCTTCCAGTAACGACGTGCCATCCGCGTTTCGCTCGAGCACCTTGAAGTCAGTGCGTGCATCGAGTCCGTTCTCCTCATCAATCACGCGTGAGCCGATGTGTCCGGCGACCGCGCTGATCCGCGCTTCACACCGATGCGTTTCCCAATTCGGCTGCCCTTGCGCGCGCACCAGATAGACCTTCTCGACTTCGCCCCGCGCGAACTGCGGCTGAATCTTCCCGGCGACGAACTGCGTGCGTGAGGCGACGACGACGCCCGTGGTGTTGGCGTCGAGACGATGCGCAGGCCGTGGCGATTGGGGGTGGTACAGCGCATCGAGCACGTACTTGAGCGTGTTGCGATAGAAGCGTCCGGCCGCGTGCATGGGCAATGGCGCGGGCTTGTTCACGACGACGATCGATTCATCCTCGTAAAGCACCTGGACGCGCATATCGACATCCGGCTCGATCAAGCCCGGAAACTTGTGGAAGTAACGCTCGCCGCCCCTGACGATGCGACTCGTCGCCACCGGATTGCCATCGCCATCAACCAAAAAGCCCTCCGCGCAGCGCGCTCGCCATTGCGCTTCGGGAATATGCGGCACGATGCGAAACAGCGCCTCGATCAGCGTAAGACCATCGCACGATGCCGGCACGCTCACGGGCCGGAAGTGATCGCGCGGCACGCTGCCGGGAAGCGGAGTGATGATGCGCTCGAGGTGAGCGTGGCGCTTCTCGAGTGTTGCAGCCATCGCGTCGGCCGGGGTCTTGAAGCAATACGCGCACGATTGATCGAGTTTGAAATGCGGATGCGCGCGATCCGCGCCATCGAGCGGCGTGCGGCATTTGCCGCATTGCGTCCATTGTTCGGCGTGCGGCGCACGCGGCGGTCTGCCAATGGCTTGTTTGACACGCACTTGCAGACGTCGAAACGGCATGCGCTGCGAACCGCTGATCTGCGGCTGCAAATCTTGCAGTCCCGGCCAGCCCCGCAGCTCTCCGAGCAATGCTTCGACGGGCTCGGCCTCGCCAGCGATCGCGAAATCGATGCCCTCGGGCGTCAGCAGCACCGCCCCCTTCACTTGCTTACCATGCTTAAGCAATGCAGCGCGCCGTTCTTTCAAGTTCGACAACGGCACGAACTGTCGCGCGCTGAGATTGAGGAACACCGTCATCGGAAGTTTTAGCGCTGCTTCAGAGGTGATCGCGCAGCCAGCGTTTGAGCGAGGTCTTGCTCGCCAGAACTTCCAAAAACTGCTGCTGGCGTTTGACGTGCGCACGCACTTCACGAGCGCGTTTGGTGACGATCAAACCGACCGAATGCGCCGTGAGCGTCGCGCTAGGATTCAATCCATGGTCTTGGCGAAAGGCGTCCTCGAGCTGCCGCAGTTCCGCTTTCGCTGCCGTCAACTGCTCCGCGAGCAGCTTGTTGTAATGCTTCAAACGCTCACCGCTCAATTGCGCGACATGCTCGGGATCGATCTGCTGTAAGCGCATCTGCGCTTCGAGCAGCGTGAGTAAATCGTTCGTGGCATAGGCGCGATTGATTCGCTGCATGAGCTCGTTCTTTTCGGCACGCACGGCATCATCGGCTTCGCGATCCGGGTGCACTGCGCTTGCGAGTTTTCGGTAGATATCGCGCAGGAACTTCTTTGCCGCCTGCGCATTCGCCTCCACGCGCTGCTGCGCGGCGGATTTCTTGCGGGCTTTCGCGCGCGACTCCTGATGCGCTTCGCGTTCGCGCATGTGCTGATACATGCGCTCGACAAGATCCTCTTCCGAGCGAACGTCGAGGTCGTCGAGATCGACGCCCATGAATTCCGCTGCTTGTTCTTTCAATTCTTCGAGTTCTTCGGCTTTCGCCTCATCGAAGCCAACACCGCTATGCCTGTCATAGATAGACTTCAGTTCGGTATCGCTTGGATCTGCTTCGAGCAGAAGCTCCGCCGTGCCGCACAGAATGGAGCGCAATTCGGCGCGATCTGCGCGTGACCAGCCGCTTTGCTCCAGTAATTGATCGATGGTGACGACCGTTTCGCGCGTCACCGAGCGCAGCTTCGCGCGCAAGGGTTGCACGCGTTCTGCTTCGGCCTTACGAAATTCGAGCACAATGCCGTCCCACGCGGCGCGCGCTTGACGGGTTTTGTCGAGCTGCGCCAACAAATACTCGAAACGCTGCTGATCAGGCGTTGAATGCGTAGCGGCGCCGCGCCGTGCAGCGATTGAGACAGGCGAGTATCGGGACATGCGGGATGACGTGCGAATGGAAGCGGCGCATTCTCCGCGACTGGTCCGGAGGGCGCAAACGCGAGCGCCCGCCCGGCGATTTTTCATTACAACCGACGAATGCCCAAACAATTGACCCCATGGCAACGAGCCTGACGAGCACACCGACACAACCTGAAGAAGTATCGGCACTGGCGCCTTTGCGCTTTCCCGTGTTTCGCGGCGTGTGGTTTGCCAGCACGCTGTCCAATCTCGGCGGCTTGATTCAGTCGGTCGGCGCGTCGTGGATGATGCTTTCCATCGCCGCCTCCGCCGATATGGTCGCGCTGGTGCAAGCCTCGGTGACCTTGCCGATCATGTTGCTGTCGTTGCTCGCTGGCGCGATGGCCGATAGTTACGATCGCCGCCGCGTCATGCTCGGCGCGCAAACGTTCATGTTGTGCGTGTCAGTCGCACTCGCTGTCTGCGCGTGGATCGGGTTGATTACGCCGTGGTTGCTGCTCACCTTCACTTTTATGATTGGTTGCGGCGCGGCCTTCAATTCGCCGGCATGGCAGGCATCCGTGGGCGACATGGTGCCGCGTAACCATCTGGCGGGCGCAGTGGCGCTCAACAGCATGGGTTTCAATATCGCACGCAGCGTCGGCCCTGCCATTGGCGGCGCGATCGTCGCCGCCGCAGGCGCAGCGACCGCATTCACCGTCAATGCATTCAGTTACATCGCACTGATCATCGTACTGAAGCGCTGGCGACGGCCGCCCAATCCGCAGACATTGCCGCGCGAGTCCATCGATGTGGCGATGGCTGCCGGCGTGCGCTACGTGTGGATGTCACCTGCGTTACGGACCGTGCTTGCACGCGCTGCGTTGTTCGGTCTGGGGGCGAGTTCCGCGATGGCGCTCATGCCGCTGATCGCGAAATTCCTCATTGGCGGCGGACCCATCACTTTCGGCTTGCTGCTCGGCTCGTTCGGCCTGGGCGCAGTCGGCGGCGCGTTCAGCAGCGCCCGAATGCGCGTGCGTCTGTCGAGCGAAAACATCGTCCGTGTGGGGTGCGTCGCTTTTGCGTTCGGCGTCGCACTCGCCAGCGTCAGCAGCTGGTTGTTACTGACGATGTTCGCGCTGTTTTTCGCGGGTGCCTCGTGGGTGCTCGCTTTGTCGACGTTCAACGTCTCCGTGCAGCTCTCGACGCCGCGTTGGGTCGTCGCGCGCGCGCTGTCGATGTATCAGATGTTCGCGTTCGGCGGCATGGCGGCGGGCAGCTGGCTGTGGGGCGTGATTGCTGATACCCATTCGGTGCGCCTGTCGCTGATGTGCGCAGCGCTCGTGTTGCTCGCCTGTGCGGCGTACGGATTGCGGCGCCCCTTGCAGCAAACGGAAGAATTGAATCTCGATCCGCTGCGCACGTGGAAAGCGCCGGCAACGGAAGTGCCGGTCGAATCACGCACCGGGCCAGTGGTCATAACGATCGAATATCGAATCCGTGAAGAAGACATCATCGAGTTCTTGCGTGCGATGGCCGATCGGCGCCGCATCCGTCGGCGCGATGGCGCGCGCAATTGGCGTTTGCTGCGCGATCTGCACGACCCGCAGGCCTGGATCGAGCGCTTCAACGTTCCGACCTGGATGGATTACATCCGGCACAACAATCGCTTGACGCATGAAGATGCAGACGTGCCCGCACGGATCCGCGCATTACATTGCGGCCCGGGAGATCCGGTCGTACGACGCATGATCGAACGACAGACGCATGCGTTGCCTGTCGCTACGGATTCGGCCGCGCACGATCTTGCGGAACCGCGCACGGACCCGCATCGGGCGAACTAGGGCTCGGGGCTCGGGGCTCGGGGCTCGGGGCTCGGGGCTCGCTACGAGCGTCCCTTCTTGCCGTCAACTGTCAACCGTCAACCGTCAACCAAGTAGCTGCCATGAACTTCGAAACTATCCTCTATTCCGTCGACGAGCGCATTCTGACAATCACGCTGAATCGGCCTGAGCGGATGAATGCCGCGACCGTGCAGATGTATGACGAGTTGATTGCCGCGTTCGATCGCGCCGATGCCGATGATGAAGTCAAGGCGATCATCGTGACCGGTGTCGGTCGCGCCTTTTGCGCAGGCGCCGATCTCGAGCGTGGCGCCGACACCTGGAGCAATCGTTCCGATTTCACCGATATGTCAAAACAGCAACGCTATATCGGCAACGGCGGCGGCCGCATCGCGCGACGCATCTTCGATTGCAACAAACCGGTCATTGCGGCAATCAACGGCGCCGCCGCAGGCATCGGCATCACGATGACGCTGCCAATGGATATTCGCTTGTGTGTGCAAGGCGCAAAGATCGGTTTCGTCTTCGCGTCACGCGGCATCGTGCCCGAAGCGTGCTCCAGCTGGTTCCTGCCGCGCATCGTCGGCATCAGCAAAGCGCTCGAATGGTGTTACGCCGCCAAACTCATTCGCGCCGAAGAAGCGCATGCAGCAGGCTTGTTTCGCAGCGTGCATACGGCCGAAGAGTTGCTGCCTGCGGCGCGCGCACTCGCCGCAGAGTTCGTGAGCAACAGCTCCAGTGTTTCCATGGCGCTCACGCGACATATGTTCTGGCGCATGCTGGGCGCACCGCATCCGCTCGATGCGCACGAAATCGATACGGCCGCGATGAATGCGCTTGGACAATCCGATGACGCAAAGGAAGGCATCACGGCGTTCTTGGAAAAGCGTCCACCCAGTTTTCGCGATCGCCTGAGCACCCACCTGCCGAAATTCTTTCCGTGGTGGAAGGATCGCGAATTTCGCAAACTCTGAACGCTTTTGGATGACAGTCGAACGTCGAAGTTAATGACGTTTCGGGGCGCACACTAAAGTCAATGTGCACATATCGTTAAATTCGGATATCCACAATGCCACTTTGCGGTCGCGACATATGGACGCGTGCTAATGTCGCTGTCGCTTTGGAAAAACAGCTCGCACATGGATGCCATGAAGTGAACGGATGAACCGGCAGTCCAGCCCGAGCGAGTTGTAATCGACGAGACATTCCGCAAGGAAATGGCGAATAGCAAGAAATCGATCCGTCGCAAATTGATGCGAATGATGATGCTGACGTGCACGGCGTCCATCAGCCTTGCTGCAGTCATTTTCATCGGCTACGAACTGATTACGGCGCGCGACACTGCGCGCGAGAATCTCACCACGCTCGCGCGGGTGATCGCGAGTAGCGCAACAGACGAGATGTCTTCTCGCGCACATAATGATGCGGCCACCATCTTAGCGACGCTGCGCAGCGAGCCGCGCGTCCTGGCGGCGGCGCTCTACGATGGGGAAGGCCAGCTGATCGCGACCTACCCGCGTGATCTCGATCAGGCTTTCTTGCCCACGTCGGTCTCGAGCCAGCCGTTCACCTTCGAAGGATCGTTGCTGCAAGGATTCCAGCCAGTCACTGAAGATGGCGTGACCCTTGGGCATTTGTTTCTGCGCGCAGACATCGGCTCCATTTACGAGCGCTTCGGCATGTATGGCGCAATAGCCGCCGTCATCGCGCTGCTGGCGTTGCTCGTGGCGTACGTGCTTTCACATCACTTTCAGCAGCGGCTATCGAAACCGATCCTTGCCTTGGCCGAGACCGCACGCGCCGTCTCGGAGCGGCGCGACCTCACCGTGCGTGCTCCGGACACGGTCATCCCCGAACTGGACGTGCTGACCCGCACCTTCAATCGCATGCTCGAGCGCATCGGCGAACAGAACTCGGCGCTGCTCGAGAACGAGGCGCGGCTGCGCGCCGTACTCGACTCTGCGCTCAATGCAGTCATCGTCATGAATGACAGTGGGCACGTCATCGACTGGAATTCGACTGCTGAGCGAATTTTCGGTTGGACGCGCGAGGAAGCACTCGGGCGCGATCTTGGCGAGCTCATCATTCCCGAGCGTCATCGCGGCTCACATCATCGCTTCATCGCGCGTTACATTTCAGGCGAGGTGGAAGCAGGCGACGGCATCGCGGGCAGGCCGATCGAGTTGACTGCGCTGCGTCGCGACGGCAGCGAATTCCCCGCGGAAGTTTCGCTGTCTGTATTGCGCGGCGATGAAACCACGTTGTGCGGATTCGCGACGGACATCACCGAACGAAAAGAATCGCGGGCGCGCACTCAGGCGCATCTGGCGCGGCTCGATCTGCTGCAGCGTACGACACGCGCGATTGCCGAGCGCCAGGACCTGCAGAGCATTTATCAGGTGATCTTACGCAGCTTGGAAAAAGATCTGCCGGTGGATCTGGGTTGCATCTGCGAGTTCGATCGCGAAGCACAGCGTTTGCGGGTCAGGAACATTGCCGGGCCGCTGCATCGCAGAGTCGAGCTGCAGGTCGATCAAGAGATTCCCGTCGACGACTTCACCGTCGCTCGCAGTGTCTCCGGCACGCTCGTCTATGAACCTGATGTCAGCACCCTCTCGCTCCCCCTTGCGCGCACGCTCGCGGCAGGCGGCGTGCGCGCGTTGGTCGTTGCGCCGTTGTGCGTTGAGAACACAGTGTTCGGAGTGTTGCTCGTCGGCCGGCGCGCCGCGCACGCATTCAGTAGCGGCGATTGCGAGTTCCTGCGGCAACTGAGCGAACATGTCGCTCTGGCTGCACATCAAGTGCAACTGAACATGCAATTGCAGCGCGCCTACGATGATCTGCGGCAAAGCCAGCAGATCATCACTCAGCAGGAGCGCCTGCGCGCCTTGGGGCAGATGGCAAGCGGCGTCGCTCATGACATCAACAATGCAATCTCGCCAATCGCTCTATACACGGAAGTGTTGCTCGAACACGAAGCTGGTTTGAGCACGCGGGCGCGCGAGTATCTCGGCATCATCCAGCGTTCCATCGAGGATGTGGCGCAGACGGTGGCGAAGATGCGGGAGTTCTATCGGCAGCGCGATCCCGCAGCGGATTTGCAGCCGATCGAACTCAATCCGCTCGTAGAGCAAATTCTGAAATCGAGCCGCGCGCGCTGGGCAGACATCCCGCAAGAGCGCGGCGTTTTCATCGATGCGCGTGCCGACATCGATCCCGATCTGCCGCGCATCATGGGCTCGCAAAGCGATATCCGCGATGCGCTCACCAATCTCATCTTCAATGCGGTCGACGCCATGCCCAATGGCGGCACGTTGATCGTACGCACGCACACCCACGTCGATGAAACCACGGGGATGCACGTCGATCTAGAAGTCAGCGACAGCGGCATCGGCATGGATGAAGAGACGCGACGGCGTTGTCTCGAGCCATTCTTCACGACCAAGGGCGAACGCGGCACGGGCATGGGCCTGGCGATGGTGTATGGCATGGCGCGCCGCCATGGCGCCAGCATCGATATCGATAGCGCCGCCGGCGCAGGCACGACCATCCGCGTACGGTTCCGCACGGCGCCGCAACAACCGGTCCAGCAGGTCATTGCGCCACTGGAACAGCCGGTCGCGCCGCTGCGCATTCTCATCGTCGATGACGATCCGCTCGTTCTGGAAGCGGTCGGCCACGTGCTATCGAGCGACGGCCACACGACGGTGAGCGCCGACGGCGGTCAGGCCGGCATCGATTGCTTCAATGCGGCGCACACATCGGGCGAGCCGTTCGATCTCGTCATGACGGATCTCGGCATGCCATTCATCGACGGCCGCGCTGTGGCGGCGGCGGTCAAGCGCCTGTCGCCGCAAACGCCCGTGCTGCTCTTGACCGGATGGGGCGAGCGGCTGCAGACCGAACAGACCATTCCTGAGAATGTCGATCGCGTCTTGAGCAAACCGCCGCGCACGAATGAGTTGCGGCGCGCACTCGCGGAACTTCCGCAGCGCTCGGTAGCAAGCGAAGTCGAGCCCGTCCTCGAGGTGCGCTCGTGAGGTTGGTGATGAGTCGATGAGTCTGAGCGTCACAGCAAAGTTGTTGATCGTCGATGACGATATCGAGCAAATGCGCGCCTTGCGCACGACGCTCGAGCACGAAGGTTACGTCGTGTCCGGATTCACCTCGGGCGCACAGGCACTCGAACATCTGCGCGCGCAGCCCGTCGATCTGTTGCTCACCGATTTATCGATGCCGGAAATGGACGGCATTGCGCTGCTTCGCGCCGCACATGAGATCGACAAGGATCTCATCGGCATCGTGATGACCGGGCACGGCTCGATCGAAAGCGCCGTGGCCGCCATGAAGGCCGGCGCACTGGATTACATTCTCAAGCCATTCACGCTCAAGACCATCCGTCCCGTGCTCGAACGCGCGCTGACGGTGCGGCGTTTGATGGCGGAAAACCAGGCACTGCGGCGCACCGAGAATCTCATGCGACGCCTCAACGCTGATCTCGAGCGGCAAGTCGATGAGCGAACCCAGCAATTGACCGAAGCGAATCGCGAACTCGAAGCGTTCTCGCAGTCGGTCTCGCACGATTTGCGCGCTCCGCTGCGTGCGATCAATGGTTTCGGCAATGTGCTGCTCGGGGAATGCAGCAGCCAACTCGATGAACGAGCGCGCAGTTACATCGACAAGATGCTGAGCGCGGGCATACGCATGGAGCAGTTGATCGCAGACCTGATGCGTCTGTCGCACGCATCGATTACCGAATTGCGAGCACTCGACGTAGATCTCACGAAGTTGGCCGCCGCGACGATCGAGGAGTTACGCGAAATGGAATCGGATCGTCAGGTGAAAGTTCAAATCGAGCCCGACATGACCTGCAAAGGCGATCCGCAACTCTTACGGATCGCGCTCGAGAATCTGCTCGGCAATGCATGGAAATTCACTCGCGATGCAACCGAGCCGAAGATCAGTATCGGCCGCGTGCCAGGGCAGCCCGACACATTCTTCATTAGTGACAACGGCGCGGGTTTCGATCCTGAGCAAGCCAGGAAGCTCTTCGTGCCGTTTCGCCGACTGCACTCGGTGAGTCAGTTTCCCGGCACGGGTGTGGGGCTTTCGATCGTACAAAGAATCATCCGCAGACACGGCGGGCGTATTTCGGCCGAGGCAGCGGTCGGCCAAGGCGCAACGTTCACCTTCACGGTGCCGGCACGCTCGGCGTCAGCGTCTGCCGCAACGGCATCGCACCGCTAGCTCTCCTTCGTCGCGGCGCCCGGTGTCGTGCCCTTGCGCACTTTGTTGCGATACCGCGCGGCCTGCATGAGCATCATCGCGGTGACGGGCGAGCTCATGACGATGAACAGCGTAATGAGCAGTTCGTGTACGACGGGACGCCCCGCAAGCGCAGTTGAAGTGATCATAGAGGCAATCAACACCGAGCCCGTTCCCACGGTATGACCCATCGACGGGCCGTGCATGCGCGCGAAGAAATCCGGCAGCCGCAGCAAGCCAAGAGAGCCGATCATCGTCACCAAACCGCCGATGATCAGCAGGATCGAAGCCGGGATGATGGCCCATGCGGGCAGCTCAGTCTCAATCATGGCTCGATGACCTCACCGCGCAACAGGAACTTCGCCAACGACACCGAACCGACGAAGCCGAATAACGCAATCAGCAACGCCATATCGAAATACGCGGGCGAACTCGAGCGGATCCCGAGCATCAGCAGCGTCAACATGCCATTGATGTAAAGCGCATCGAACGCCAGCACGCGATCCTGTGCGGCCGGGCCGTGAATCAAACGCAAGGTGGCGAATACCATCGCCAGCAAGAAACAGGTTTGCGCAAACCAAACGGAGTAGGTGAACAGCGTGCTCACTCGAAAATCCTCCTCAAGGGCTGCTCATAACGCTGCTTGATCGTCTGGATCCATTCCTCCTCGTCGATCAGATCGAGCACATGCAGCGTCAACGTAGCGCCGTCTTCGGACAAACCCGCCCAGGACGTTCCGGGCGTCGAGGTGACGATCGCGGCCAGAACCGACAAGCCATGCGGATCGCGCAATTCGAGCGGGATGTCGATGAAGCCCGAATGCACTTCGCGATCGCGCACCAAGCCAAGCACGATGCGCGCGACCCCAATGTTCGAGCGGATGATGTCTTGCAACACCACGAAAACTAGCTTCACGGCCGTAAACGGGCTGCTCAGCCGCGGATGAACCGGACGCAGTTTCGCTGCTGCGAGCATCAGCAACACCGCAATGACGGTGCCGAGCACGATGTGGGCGAACGACAACGAGTTGTTCAGCAACAACCAGATGGCGACGAGAACGGCCGTGATGAGTGGCGGTATACGTCTCATGGCGCGACATCCTGAGAACCGACGCCTTGCGGATTGACCGCGCGGATGTACACCTGCGGCGCGTGTAATGATGCTGCGGCGGATTGCAGATACGTCATCACCGGGCCAGCCGCGGCAGTCAAGCCGATGCACAAGACGATCAGAAAAGCGATCGGGCCCACTTCGATCAACCGCAGACGCGGTGTGGTGCGTCCAGTCACCGACCAGAACAAGCGCAAGCCGATACGCGTCAAGGCGATGACCGCCGCGAAGCCAGTCGACAGCACGCCGGCAACCAACAGCCACGAATGCCAGGATTCGGCGGCCCCCGGCGCCACCGTCATCACCGCGTGCAGCAACGCAAACTTGCCGATGAAACCGGACAGTGGCGGCAGACCCGCGACGAGCAATACACAGCACACGAATGCAAGGCCCAGGAACGCCATCGCAGCGGGAATCGCGATACCCACTTCATCGCTCGGCGAATGCGGATCGGCGGGCTCTTTGACGCCGAAGCCAACGTAGGTGACATCCGGCAGCGGGGCGAGATCCGCGTCATCGTTCATCGGCGTTAGCCGCATGCGCTCCGTCAAGCCGTTCAACATGAAGAACGCCGCTGTCGCAAGCACCGAACTGACCAAATAGAACAACACCGGCGCCGTCAGCGCCTCATCGCGCAGACCCATCGCCATCAACAGCAAGCCCGAGGATGCGATGACGGAATATCCGACCAGACGCCCCAGGTGCTGTGCGGCGAGTACGCCGATGACACCGTAGGCAACGGTCGCCGCGCCGCCATAGAACAAACCCACGTCGATAAACGAGGTCTCAACGTCCGCCGACGCCAACAGCGTACCGATGCGAATGACCGCGTAAACGCCCACTTTCGTCATCAACGCGAACACGGCGCTGACGGGCGCGCTCGCTGCCGCATAGGTCGTCGGCAGCCAGAAGCTCAGCGGCCAGATGCCCGCTTTGACGAAGAAGGCCACGCCCAGGATCGCGGCGCCTGCCTCGAACAACGAGCGGTCTGCCGGCGGCAATTGCGCGACGCGATCGACCAGGTCCGCCATATTCAGCGTGCCTGTCATGCCGTAGATCATCGAGATGCCGATGAGCAGCAAGAACGACGCCGTGAGATTCACAGCGATGTACTGCAAGCCGATCTTCACGCGCGATGGACCGGATCCGTGCAATACCAACCCATACGAGGACGCGAGCAACACCTCGAAGAAGACGAACAGGTTGAACAGATCGCCCGTCATGAAGGCGCCGTTCAAGCCCATCAACAAGAACTGGAACATCGAGTGAAAACCAGGTGCGACTCGATCCCAACTCGCCAGTGAATAAATGAGCGAAGCGAGCGCGACGACGGCAGTCAGGGTCAGCATCATCGCGGCCAATCGATCGACGACCAGCACGATCCCGAACGGCGCAGGCCATGCACCGATAGTGTAAACGCCGACGCCTTCTTGCCAGATCTCAGGCATCGAATCGGTCGTGAGGACCAACAGCACTAGCGCGGCCGTAAGCTGCACGAGCACGGAGCCCACTGCCAAGGTGATGCGAAAGCCGTGCTTTTCAGGCAGCAGCAGAATCAGCGCGCCGACGATGAGCGGTGCGACGATCGGCACGACCTGCAGATGAAGTGGCCACTGCATCATGTGTCGGACTCCCGCCCATCCACGTGGTCGGTTCCGGTGAGGCCGCGCGCAGCAATCAACACGACCAGAAACAACGCAGTCGTTGCAAAGCTGATCACGATGGCAGTCAACACGAGCGCTTGCGGCACGGGATCGGCGTACAAGGCCGGATCCGCGACGCCTTCAGCGTTGATGATCGGCGGACGATCGATCTCGAGACGGCCCATGCCGAAGATGAACAGATTGACGGCGTACGAAAGCAGCGACAGCCCCATGACCACTTGGAAAGTACGCGGTCGCAGCAACAGCCAAACGCCCGATCCTGCGAACACGCCGACGCCCATTGCAAATATGAGTTCCATGCCGTTGCCCTCAGACGTCCGCTACGGCAGCGGGCTGCGTCGCAGCCACCGCGCTATCGTCGGCAGGTAATGTCTTGCGCGGCCGCCGCAACGATTGATGCGCAATCGCGACCAGCATCAGCACCGTGCCGCCCACGACGACCATGAACACACCCAGATCGAAGAGCAGCACACTCGAGATGTGCAACTCACCGATGAATGGCACGCGCGGATGCCATTCGAGACTGGTCAAGAAGGGCTGGCCGGTAAACCACGCAAGCATGCCCGCGCCGCCTGCGGCCATCAGGCCCGCACCCGCCCAATACTGCGGATGAATACGCAAGCGGGATTCGACCCAGAGCACGCCGCTCGTGATGTATTGCACGATGATCGCCGTCGCCATCACGAGCCCGCCGACGAAACCGCCGCCGGGCGCATTGTGGCCGCGCAATAAAAAGTAGAGAGACACGAGTCCCGCCATCGGCAAGAGCATCCGGCCGATCGTCGCGGGTAGGCGCAAGTAACCCGCAGGCAAACCATCGCCTGACTCGAGCGCTTCACGCGCCGCATCCTCGCGCTGCGCGCGCGGCTGCGCGCGACTCTCCGGTGCGGGACGGAAGCGCCGCAGCAGCGCGTACACGGTAATCGCGACGACTGCGACCACGGTGATCTCGCCCATCGTATCGAAGCCACGGAAGTCGACGAGGATGACATTGACGACGTTGCGTCCACCGCCCTCACTCAATGCGCGCTCGACGAAGTACGGCGAAAGCACTTCGACGGGCGCACGCGTCAGCACGGCGAAAGAAAGCATCGCAACGCCGATACCAACGGTCGCCGCAATCGCCACGTCACGCACACGACGCGCGCGCGCCTTGAGCGTGCGACGTCGCTCATCTTCGATCTCCAGACGCCGCGGCATCCAACGCAACCCCAGCAACAACAACACCGTCGTGACGACTTCGACCGCAATCTGAGTCAACGCCAGATCGGGCGCGGAAAACCACGCGAACGTCAGCGACGTCACCAGGCCGGCGCCACCCACCATGATCAAGGCGGCCAGCCGATGGAACTTCGCTTGATTCGCCGCGCCGAGTGCGCACGCGCCGCCGACGAGCCAGAGCACGACGAACATGGGATTGATCGTGCTCAACGGCACGTCCCCGCGCGGCCACCCTTGCCCCAATAGCGGCACCAGGCCGGCGGCGAATGCCACGAGCACGATGAGCAGCAATTGCATCTGCATGCGGCGCGAAGACACCGCGCGCACCAAGCGATCGCACATGCGGATGATCGCGACCATGAAGATGTCGAAGGCGCGCTTGCCGTCGACCGGCGCGCGCACGGGTGCGCGTCCCATCGCGCGTTCGGTACGGCGATAAAGCAGCCAATAAATGAAGATACCGCCGATGAGCGCGAGCACACTCATCGCCAGCGGCACGGTGAAGCCATGCCACACCTGCAAGCTGTAGTCGGGCGTCTCATCGCCCAGGATGCCGAGCACCGCACTGTGCAAGATCGGCCCAATGGTGCGTCCAGGCAGCGTTCCCACGAGTACGCACGCGATCACGAGCACCAGGCTGGGCAGCAACATGCCGCGCGTCGGCTCGTGCGGTTTGCGTGGTAGATCCGTCGCGAGCGGCCCGAAAAACACCTGATGAATGAAGCGCACCGAATAGGCGACGCTGAACATGCCGGCGAGCGTGGCCAAGGATGGCAAGACGACGCCGACCAGAGTGCCCTCGCCGGCGAAGATTGCCTCGTGGAAGAACATCTCTTTGGAGAGAAAGCCGTTGAGCAACGGCACGCCGGCCATCGCCGCCGCGGCAACGAGCGCGACGGTCGCGGTGATCGGCATGGCGTGCGCCAGGCCGCTCAAGCGCTTGACGTCGCGTG
>CAZIXV010000047.1:0-17876 GCA_964543105.1 uncultured Steroidobacteraceae bacterium | reverse complement strand
GATCAGCATGCTGCCGCCGCAACTCGCGCCGGGCGGCTGGAGTGGCATGCTGAATGCGCGTTTGACAGAGCTGACACTGGTCGATCAGTGGCCGGTTTCAGCGGATGGCACCGTGGATCTCGTGAACCTCACCGGGCCAGCGCGACAACCCGTCGAGCTTGGCACCTATCGCATCCAGTTTCCGCTGGAGACGAACTCCGAGGCGCTCGCCGGAGCCATCAACGATGTCGAAGGCGTCGTGCAGATCTCCGGCAAGATCGAATTGCAGCCCGATCGCAGTTACATGCTCGATGCGCTCGTGTCGACGCAGCCGAATGCGCCTGCGGACTTCGTCCGGGCGCTGGAGTTTCTCGGTCCACCCGATGCGCAGGGCCGTCGCCCATTCTCGTTATCTGGAACGATGTAACGCGCGAACGCGCGCGGACGCTATTCCACCCACGCCATGCCATCGGGGCTGCCACCCGTCGTGATCGTGCGCGTCACGTCGAACGTTTTCAGATCGATCATGGCAATGCGGTTCTCGCCGGAAATCGTGATGTAAGCGTGCGAACTGTTGGCGGGAATCAGAATCCCGGTCGGTGAACGCCCGAGCGCCAAACGCGTGTGCGGCGCGCGCTTGCGTGCATCGAATACGACCAGCTCACCTGCTCCGAGGTCGGAGACGAGCACGAAGCGTCCATCGTGAGTGAACTTCAGTCGATTCGAACGTTTGGTTTTTGCATCGAACTGATGCGCGACGGTCTTGGACGCTGTATCGATGATCGATATCCCGCCATCGCGTGAATGCCCGACCCACAGCTCGCGTCCGTCCGGCGACAGATCGAGCGCTTCGGGTCCCGCGCCAACCGTGATCAGCGTCTGCGTCCATTCATCATCGTCAGCACGCTCGATGACGCTGACGGTATCGGACTGCATGTTCGTCGTGTACAGCGTGCGGCCATCGCGCGACGCCAAGATCATGTGTGTGCCGCCTTGATTGGTCGCGAACGTCCATTCGACCTTTGTCGCTTCGCGATTCAATCGGCCGATTTTTTGCGCGCGCTCGGCGGTGAAATACAACTTGCCATCCGCAATGGCGAAACCGTGCGGCCGCTTCAGCTCGCCCAGATCGATGCGGCGCAACTCCTTGCGAGTCGCGACATCGAAAATCGAAATCGTATTGCCGTCTTCTTTGGCGCCGTAATTGCCGACCGCCGCCAGCGTGCCATTCTGCAGCAGCTCAATCTCATGCGGCCCATCACCGGTCGGCACGGTCACATGCCTCGCGCCGTTCGACACATTGATGAACGAGAGCGTGGCGTCGCTCTTGTTCAAGACCAGCAACTGCGCTGCCAACGCCCACGCCGGAAGCATGGCAGCGAACAATCCGAACATGACTTTCGAAGCGAACATCGCATGGGCTCCCAAATGATGGCGCACCGAATCTAGACATGATGCATGCCGCCCACAATCTGGTATTACCGCGCGGCTAATTCAATTCGACCTCACGCCATGCGCCAAGCAAGGGAAAGTAGAGCGCGACGCGCAACGGATTCTCCGGCTTCCATTGCCGCATCAATTGCGCGTAGCGCGTCAATTGCGGCCGATAGCGCGCGACTTCTTCCTCGAGAAACGCCTCCCGACCGCCGCCTTCGTGCGTACTCGTCTTGAAATCGACCACCCACCTGACGCCCTGCGCATCGACGAACGTACGATCGATGACCCCTTGCACCAGATGTCCTTGCACGAGCCCCGTCAGCGCGAGTTCCGATTCGACTTGCGCTACTTCGTTGGTCAAACCGAGCAGCCAACGCCCACGCGGATCGACATGCATGCGCCCGATGGCATCGATGACGCGTGAAGCGGCGTCTGCAGCACGCGCCGGCGGCACGCCCAACTCCTGCAGCTCCGCTTCCAGCCGTGGACGATCCTGTTCATTCGGTACATTTCCACCGCGCAGCCCTCTATCGAGCTCGCGATGCACGAGCGTGCCGACGTGCCGTGCCGTCTGCGTCACCCAGTCGAAAATCGGTCGTTGCGCATCGGCATCGACGACGGCGAGGGGGCGAGCGACGATCGCGTGCGCCGCGCTGGGTGGGGTCCAATCGAGCGGCAAACGACGCAACTGCTGCGCAGGCAGTTCGATGCTCGATCGCGCTGGCAAGGTAGCGCTTTGCGCAGCCGCCTCGAAATGCGTAACCAGTGACGGCCATAGCATCCGCAACATCGAACCTTTACGCGGCTCGGCAGGCACCATGACGCCATCGCGTTCTTTCGCGGCGACATTGCCGATGAGATGCAAATGCTTGCGCGCACGAGTCGCAGCGACATACAACAAGCGACCGCGCTCGAACAGGACGCGCTTGCGTTCGAGCGCATCGATCCAGCCATAGATCGGCTCCGGCTCGCCGCCTTCCGCCTTGATTGGCGCAAGGACGATGCCTCCTTGCTCGCCAGCAATTCGCGTCCAGCGCAGCAACTCGCGATCTTCATTGCGCATGCCTTGATCGAGGCCGGGCAGGATAACGGTGTCGAACTCGAGACCTTTCGCGGCGTGGATCGTCATCAACTCGACGTTCGAGCGCTCACGCAAGCGCGGACGCGCGTACAAATCGCTCAGATGTTCCTCCAAGCGCGTGATGTCCTCGAGATCGCCGGCGACATCGAGCGCGTCGAGGCGCTCGAAAAATGCCTCGGCATCATCTAGGTCTTGCGCGCGCGTGGCCAAGGCGGGTCCGGCCAATGCATTCCAGGCGCGTTCGATCCATTCACGCAGCCGCCAGCGCCCCCGCTCTTCGAGCGCGGCGCTCAGTACATCGTGCGCGCGCTCAGTGCGTGCGGCGCCTTCGCTCGACAACGCAACCTCACCGCTTCGGACGGCTTGCAACGCCTCCTCGATGGTTGCCCCCGAGTAAGTGGCAATGGCATGCAGATCTGGAAGTTGCAGACCGCACCATGGCGCGCGCAACACCGAAAGCCATGCAGTTCGATCGGCGAGGTGAACGAGTGCGCGCGTCAGCGCGATCAGATCCTGGACGATTGGACGGTCGTACAAGCGTTCGATTTCCACCGCCTGGAAGTCGATGCCGCAGCGGGTGAGTTCGCGTGCAATGGGGTCGACGCGTGTGCGCGTGGATACGAGGATCGCGATCTTGCTGTCGTGATCGAGTTCGAGCGTGCCGCGAACGATGTCCGCAACGGTCGTGGCCTCTGCACTACGATCGGCATTGATCAGCGGATGCACATTGATCGAGCCTTCGTTCTCACGAGTTGCCACACTCGGGCTGTACTCCACGGCGCCGTGCTCCGCGTCGCTGCGGGCTGCCAGTACGCTCGGAAATACGTCATTCACCCACGACACCACCGTGGGCTCGGAACGGAAATTCGCTGTCAATCGCAGCGGCGTCAACGGCACGTTCTCCAAGCCGCGTCGCTGCAATTGAATGAATAAACCGACTTCGGCTTGCCGGAATCGATAGATCGACTGCATTGGATCGCCGACGCAAAACAGCGTTCGACCATCGCCGGGCTGCCAACCCGCCGTGAGCCGTTCGAGCAAATCGAGTTGCGCGAATGAGGTGTCCTGGAATTCATCGACGAGCAGATGCTGCAGGCGATAGTCGAAGGCCAAGGCAAGATCGGTGGGTTCATCGGGCGGACCCAACGCCTGCAACGCACGCAATGCGACTTCGACGTAATCCACTTGCATTTGCGCTTGAAACACCGCCTGCAACTCGACGACCGCCGCCGGCAGGACACTCAGCAAGGCTTCCAGAATCCGCCATTGCTCATCCGAGTAGTACGGATCGGGCAAGTCTCTGAGCGCGAGTAACGGCTCGCACACTTCAGGATCGTCACGTAGCTCATCGAGCACCTGCATGAGCCGCTGTTTCATGCCGCTGTTCGTCGTCGGAAATCCATGGCGTTTATCGACCCTGCGAAACAACTCGCCGTCCTTGTTGAACGCCATCGCCGTCATGGCGCGCCACGCATGCAGACACTGCACATTGCCCATGAGCGGTGCCGGCGTATTCAAACAGGCGTCGAGCTGGACGCGACGCTCGGCGGTGAGTCCATCCGTGGCAAGCAGCGTCGATGCGGAAAACTGCAATAGCTCGAACAACTCCGCTACTCGAGCCACGCCAAGTGCGCTGTTCAGCTCATCGAGATGCCGCTCGATGACATGACGCAACGTCGTCTCTAACTCAGCGCGCAAATCCTGCGTCGCACGCGCGCTCATGATCGGGTGCAACCACTGATCCCGCTTAGCGAGCAACGCACTCAACAGCTCGACCAGCCGATCCAGTCGATTGCCGAGATGTACGATCAACGCCTCCAATTGCTGCGCTAACGCGGAGCCATCGCCGATGTGCTCGATCAAGCGCAAGCACGCGGCTTCGTATAACAAAGGCGGATCGGACGTCGGCTCGATGGCGGCGCCCGTACCGGCCAACACCGGCATGCGACGCGCCAGACTCGCACTGAAGGCATCGATCGTTTGAATCCGCAAACGCGCCGGTTGCTGCTCGAGCTGCCAGTGGTGGTTGCGATCAGCGTCGCGCACGGCACGCGCAAGCTGCCAAGTCGTACGCTTGTGTGCGCTGTCGGGCTCGGGGCCGGCTGCAGCACGCAGCGCTTGCAAGATACGGTGCCGCATTTCCGCGGCGGCCTTGCGCGTAAAGGTGATCGCAACGATTTGCTCGGGCGCAGTGACGCTGGCCAGCAGGCGCAAGTAACGTTGCGTGAGCAGTTCGGTCTTGC
The DNA here is from genome assembly GCA_964543105.1 of uncultured Steroidobacteraceae bacterium. Taxonomy (GTDB): domain Bacteria; phylum Pseudomonadota; class Gammaproteobacteria; order Steroidobacterales; family Steroidobacteraceae; genus Steroidobacter. Next base: position 13,136 of record CAZIXV010000047.1, on the reverse strand, counting down.
CCGATCCGGCGGGCGCTTGAACGATGAACGACGCCGTCGGATCGAGTGCTCGTGCACGCGCAGCGCTGTCGGCAGGTGCGCTACTCATCATCCAACTCCGCACGTGCTGCCGTGTTCAGTTCATGCACACGGCACAGCGTGCTCAAATGACACATCTCGCATTCGCCCTTGAGCGGATCGACGGCCGCTTCGCCTGCGACAAAACTCTCGGCGAGCCGCGTCAATGTGAACCGCCATTGATCCTTGAGGGCGTGCCAATCCAGCGGGTCGCCCAAGTCCAGGCGAGGCTTGCGCGGCGGATAGGTGACAACGCCCGGCCCGACCTGCGCGCCATCGCTCCAACCGCGATATTCGACGACGCCCGACGCCAGAACGACGAAGGCGAGTGCGCGTAGTTGTTCGCCACGCGCCAATCCATACAGCGGTAATTGTGGACTGCGGGGTCGACCCGGTACTCGATCGAGCCAATGCGCCGGCTGATGCGCGCTGCCGAGCTTGTAGTCGAGGAGCAGTTCGCCGCCCTCGGCCAATTCATCGATCCGGTCGGGCCGTAGCGTCACGCTGACGCCGCCGATCGAGTAACGCTCCGACGCCTCGGAGAAACGCACACGAAACGGCGGACGTTCACGTTCGATCGCCAGCAGCTGCATCACGCGGCGCACGGTGCTGTCGACTTCCAATTGTGCGATCCGCTCGTAGACACGCGTATCGGGTTCGAGGATTTTCATCGCCTGACGTTCGGCGGACGCTCGTACCTGCGCTTCGAGCGCCTCATCCGGTAAGTCCAGTAATGCTTGCTGGCTGCCGAGGCTCGCCCAGATTTCATGCAGTACTTCGTGCAGGATGCCACCGCGATCAGGTGGCTCGACGCCGATGCCGATGCGCTCGAGCGGCCGTGCGCGCAGACGCAGTTGCGCCTGTGCTTTGAACGGACAGCGCGATTGCAATTCCAGAATCGCTGCACCGCCCGCTGCACTCGTGCCCACGACAGGCGGCGCGCGATCATCGCTCACGCAATCGAGTTCAGGTTTGCGAGCGAACAACGTCTCACGCAATGTTTGCCTCATGCGTTCGGGAGCGAGGCCTTCATGGAACTCGGCGAGCAGCGGACTCATGCTCAGCTCGGCATCGCCATCGCGCTGTGGCCAACTCAATACGACCTGATCGGCGCTACGAATCCAGCGTTGCAGCTGAGTTCGCGCCGTTTGCAGCAACGCGCCCGGCGTCGCCTCAGGAATTTCAGCTTCACGTTGCAACTCGAGCGGAATGAGCGCATCGGGATTGGCTGTGGCCGGAAACTTGTCGGCCTGAAGACCGACGACCCATGCCGCATCGAAGCGCATCCCGGCGCTCGTCGTCGGGTCGATGACGATCACCGCCGCCTGTGCGGTTTCCTGTTCGAAAGGCGTTTCACGCAGCAATTCCTGGAAGCGATGCAAGGCTTGTTTCACGGTCAACCGCGGCGCGACGGCATCGAGCGCGCCAAACTCCGCCAATGCATCCTGGAATTTCGTCAGCGTCTGATACTCGGCACTGCTCGGCGTGCGCTCACCGGGCCAGCCGGCTTGCAACAACATCGATTGATAGCGGGCGGCCCAATCACTCGGCGCGGCATGGCGCGCTTCGCTGCGCAATACGCCGCCGAGCGCGCGCGCGGCAAGGCTCAACCGATTGCAACCGCACATCGCAGCCCAGCGCTCCAACGTCGGCCAATCCCAACGCTCGCGACGCTCTTCGCGCAGTTTCCGATCGGCAACCGCATGCGCACCGCGATCGCTGACCCCGCCCGCAACGAAAGGCGAACGCAACAACCGACCGACAGTGACGCTATCGCCCGCCCCCACAGCCAGCCGCAACACGAGCAGTGCCGCATCGACGATTGCGTAAGAACTCAGTGGTGGCGGCGCGGCGATGACGACTGGAAGAGAAGTTTGTTGTGCCTGCGTATGGCGTTGGCCTGGAGCGAGCACGTCTTCGAGCACTCGCCGCACTTCGTCACGCCGCCCTTGCAGATCGCCAACGATGATGCCGACGGAACTTGCGCCCTGCTCGATGCGACTGCGCGCCCACTGCGCCGCCAGTTCAACTTCGTTCGTTGCATCCGCACCGGCGATGACTTCGACCGCGCCGATCGGCGTGTCATCTTGTTCGGCCTTCACGACGCGGCCTTCCCTCTGCCAACGCTCGATCAGCCGCCGCATCGCCGGTACCCATTCATCGAAGCCGACGAGCGCGACGGGTTGTTCGGGAGTGAATTCCGCATCGAACAAGGCGCTCATGAGTTGCGCCTCGTCCATTGCGCCGAGCGCGGCGCAACGCCGTTGAAACTCGCGACACCAACCCAGCAGCGCGCGCGCTTCGTCGGTGTCGAAGGTTGCGAGTTTGTCGAGCGGAATCAGGTAATCGTGCAGTCGCCGCCAACTGCGCGCTGCAAGCCGCGCGGCATTGGACGGCGCGAGCAAGCGCTGCCCCACCTCGCTACTCGTGACGATCTCATCCCAAAGCACGCGGCTTTGCGCGCTGGTAAGTAAACGCGGCGCCTCGTACGCGCGCGCCGCGCGCAGCGCGAGCCGCTGCTGCGCAAGCCATGCAGACCAGGGCACGACTTCCGGCGAACGCCACACGACTTTGCCTTGCGCCTGCGCGTATTGCGCATACCGCAGCCGAATCGCGTGGGCGAGACGGCGGCTCGCCGCGAGCGCGACGACGCCTTGTTCAAGAAGGGAATTCAGATGCACGCGAACGACACTACAGAACGGCGAGTCAGCGCGGGCGACGACCTGCGCTGCTGCCTCATATCACCCAGCGCCCAATCTGGCGCGCTTGCTCGCGAGCCAGCGGTCTGATTGGCGCGGGCCCGTCATTCGCTCGCCGCGCGCGCCACAACCTTGAGATCCGGACGCGTGCCCAGTTGCCCACCCGCCGCATAGCTGTCGAGCAGCTCTTCCATTCGCTGGAAGACATCTTCGATGACTTCGGGCGTCGGCAAGTTCGTGATTCGAAAATGCGTCTTGTAAGGCGTGTTGAAACTCGTACCCGGTGCGAGCAGCACATGTTTGTGCTCGAGCAGATCCATGGCGAATTGCTGATCGTCGAAGTTTGGCAGCAACTCGGTACGTACCCCCACGAACGCGTAGATGGCGCCCTTCGGCGCATGTACTTGTAGATACTTGCTCTTCGCAACACCCTCGAGAATGGCTTTGCGCGATTCGAACAAGCGCCCGCCGGGACGCGTCAACTCGTAGATGCTTTGATAGCCGCCTAACGCCGTTTGCACCGCCCACTGCCCTGGCACATTGCTGCACAGACGCAACGATGACAGTTTGTCGAGCGCAGACAGATACTCGCGAGCGGGCTCCAGCTCGCCCGAGAACGAGACCCAACCCACCCGATAGCCGCACGCGCGATACACCTTCGAGAGCCCCGAGAGCGTGGCGCACAACGTGTTCTGTACGAGCGTCGCCATTGGAATGAACTGCGCATCTTCGTACAGGATCTGGTCGTAAATTTCGTCGGAGAAGACGATCAGCTGATGGCGCTCGGCGAGTCGTGCGATCGCCTCGAGCGTCGCACGCGAATACACGGCACCGGTGGGATTGTTCGGATTGATCACGACGATCGCGCGCGTGCGGCTGGTGATCAGTGCCTCGATGTCCGCTGGATCAGGTTCGAAGCCGCGTTCTGGACGGCAGGGATAGTGGACGGCTCGGCCGCGATTCAAATTGACCGCTGCGGTCCAGAGCGGATAGTCGGGGCTCGGTACGAGCACTTCATCATCGGTGGAGAGCAAGGCGCGGAGCACCAGATCGATGAGCTCACTTACGCCATTGCCCATGTAGACCTCATCGGCCGTCACGCCGCGCACACCGCGGCTTTGCTGCTGCATGACGACGGCTTCGCGCGCTGGGAAGATGCCTTTCTGGTGACTGTACGCCTCACTGGCGCGCAGATTTTCGATCATCGCCAGCCGCATCGTCTCGGGCGTGCGGAAGCCGAACAGGCCGGGATTGCCGATATTGAGCGGCACGATGTCATAGCCCATCCGCTCCATCTCGTTGGCACGCCGCGCCAAATCTCCACGGATTTCGTATTTGACATTGGCGAGGCTGGCACTGGGACGAATGGTGCGCATGGGGAACTCAGGGGGCTACGGGCTACAGGACAGTCGGGAAAGATACCAGATGTACACAATGCTTCCGTGCACAGGCTGGGGCTACTGCAGGCATCACAGTATGAAGGGGATGGATACAGCTAACAGGCTACGGGCTACAGGCTACAGCCAGAGGTAAGAGGAAGAATTCGGCCGCAACTCGCGCCCGTGCTCCCGCCTCTCGCCCATCGCCTATCGCCTATCGCCTATCGCCTCTCCGTCAGTGCTCCGCCAGCAACGATCCAAAGCCCTCGATCTTGTCGTCGATCCCTAGGCTGCGTAGCGCGTGCCAATAGGTGCAGGTATTGACGGCGAGGACGGGCTTGCCGAGCCACGCTTCGGCTTCCGCAGCAATGCGGGTGAACGCGAGGTTCGTGCCGACTTGGAGGATCAGTTCGACGCTCGGGTCGTCGACTTCTCGAACGGCGCGGCGCAAGCGCTCGGGCGGTTCGTGCGCCATCAATAACGGGCTATTGGACTTGAGCCCCAGCAGATTGACGACTTCAAAACCGCTATCGGTGAACGAACGGCGCACCTGGGCGTCGCCTGCCGGCATGTAGGGAGTGATCAGTGCGATGCGCCGTACACCGCCGTAACGCTGGATCGCAGCCAGACACGCTTGCGCGCCGAGAATGACTTTAACGTGCGCGCGCGATTCGAGATGCGCCCGCAGTGCGTTCGCATCGAGCGTGCCGTCCCAGAATGTTTCCGCCGACATCGCCATCGCAATCGCGCCGGGCGAGCACGCCAGGATTGCGTCGATCGCCGCTTCGATCGACAGGCGCACCGCACCCATCATCTCCGCGAACTCTTGATCGCTCCCCACCGGTGAATCGGGGATCACCACCCGCATGATTTGATTCGTCACCCCGCGCACCCGCATCGCGTCGTACTCGGGTTGCACGATGGTGTTGCTGGCCGGTGTGATGACACCGAGCTTCAATCGAGGTCCTAGAGCGTCGGGCATAACGTAGGCGATAGGCGATGGCGGATGGGCGATGGAAAGAAACGGTGCGGTCAATTCGCGTGCATCTTAGCCCGCAGCGCTTGACCCGTTTTCGACACGTTCCGCAGAGTAAGATTTTGCCCTCGCTGATATCGCCTATCCGCTATCGCCCATCGTCTTCGAGCCGACATCTGTTTGACTCCAAAGCGTCCTTCCAGTAGCGTGCCCCGCCGCTGCCCGCGGGGCGGCTACCCCATACTTTGTCGGCACTTCAGGCATCGATCGTTCGCTCCGGCACCTCTGCGCTGATGAGCATGCGTCTGCCTTCCCGACAGTCACTTAGTTGACTTTCCGAATTGGAGCGTGGCGTGAGCAAAATTTTGGTGGGCCTCAAGCGAGTCGTGGACTACAACGTCCGCGTCCGCGTCAAACCCGACGGCACGGGTGTCGTGACCGACGGCGTCAAGATGAGCATTAACCCCTTCGACGAAATTGCACTCGAAGAGGCATTGCGCATCAAAGAAAAAGGTGGCGCGACTGAAGTCATCGTCGCGAGCATCGGCTCCGCCGACACCCAACAACAGTTGCGCACCGGCCTTGCAATGGGCGCCGACCGCGCCATCCTCGTGCAAAGCGACAGCCCCATCGAACCGCTCGCTGCAGCTCAGGTCTTCTTGAAGCTCATCGAGAAAGAAGCGCCGAATCTGGTGCTGCTCGGTAAGCAAGGCATCGACGATGACAACAATCAGACCGGACAGATGCTGGCGGCCCTGTGGAATCGTCCCCAGGCCACCTTCGCATCGAAGGTCGAGATCGAGGGCGACAAGGCTAAAGTGACTCGTGAAATCGACGCCGGCCTCGAGACCATCGAAGTCGATCTGCCGGCCGTGGTCACGAGCGATCTGCGTTTGAACGAGCCACGCTACGTGAAGCTCCCCGACATCATGAAGGCCAAGAAAAAGCCGCTCGACACCATCGCGATCGATTCGCTCGGCGTCGATACCGCGCCGCAATTCAAAGTCCACAAATATGAGCCGCCTGCTGCTCGCTCGAAGGGCGTCATGGTCAAGGACGTCGCAGAGCTCGTCGCCGCATTGAAACAAAAGGGGCTGGTGTAATGGCCAAGATTCTCATCATTGCCGAACACGCTGACGGCAAGCTCAATCCATCGACGGCGAAATCCGTCACTTGCGCCGCGAAGATCGACGGCGCAGAGATCGACGTCGCCGTATTTGCTGCATCCGCCGGCGAAGTTGCGCAACAGGCGGCAGCCATCCAAGGCGTCAAGCGCGTACTGACGGTTGAAAATCCTGCGAATGCCGAGCCGCTCGCCGCGGTACTCGCGCCGCAGATCGCGGCACTCGCGGCCGACTACACACACGTGTTCGCGCCCTCCACCACTTTCGGTAAGGACGTGTTGCCGCGCGCAGCCGCGCTGCTCGGTGTCAATCAATTGAGCGACATCATGGCCATCGAATCGGCCTACACGTTCCGTCGTCCGATCTACGCCGGTAACGCAGTCATCACCGTCGAAGCACCGCAGGACAGGAAGGTCGTTGCCACCGTGCGTACGGCGTCGTTCGAAGCCGCACCGCAAGGCGGCAGCGCTGCTGTTGAAGCAGCGAACGTCTCGGCCGAGTTGCCGACGCATACGCGTTTCGTCACCCGCTCCGCCGCCACGAGCGGTCGTCCGGATCTGCAAACCGCATCGAAGGTGGTTTCGGGCGGACGTGCGGTCGGCAGCGCTGAGAATTTCAAAGTGATCGCGAGCCTGGCCGACAAGCTGGGCGCAGCCGTCGGCGCATCCCGCGCTGCAGTGGACTCGGGCTACGCGCCCAATGACCTGCAGGTGGGTCAGACCGGCAAGCTCATCGCCCCCGAGCTGTACATCGCCTGCGGTATTTCCGGTGCGATCCAGCATCTCACTGGCATCAAGGACGCGCGTACGATCGTCGCCATCAACAAGGACCCCGAAGCACCGATCTTCGAAGTCGCAGACTTTGGGCTGGTGGGCGATCTGTTCCAGGTGTTGCCGGAGTTGGAAAAGGCGCTGGGCTGAGGAAAAAGGCTACGGCCGACAGGCTACAGCCAGAACAAGAAGGGGCGCTCATGCGCCCCTTCTTGCTATACCCAGCTCCCTGTTAGGAAACGAGCAGTGCTCCTCTGGCTGTAGCCTGTAGCCTGTCTACGCTATCTGCTCCAGTACGTAATCCGCGCTCGATACTTTGAATTCGCCCTTCTGTTCGACGTGCACTTGCTGCACGACACCATCGTCGATGACGAGCGCGAAGCGCTGACCGCGCGTCCCCATACCGAAACCGGTGGCATCGAAATCCAGACCCAGCGACTTGGTGTAATCCGCATTGCCGTCGGCAAGCATCACGACCTTGTCATCGACGTTCTGACTCTTGCCCCAGGCTTTCATTACGAAGGCATCGTTGACGGACAGGCACGCGATCGTATCGATGCCTTTGGCACGCAGATCGCCCGCGCGCTCGACGAACCCGGGCAGATGCTTGGCATCGCAGGTGGGCGTGAAGGCCCCCGGTACAGAGAACAGCACGACCTTCTTGCCTTTGAAGAATTCCTCCGCGCTGGTTTTTTGCGGACCCTCTTTCGTAACTACCGTTAGATTGCCCGACGGCATCTTGTCGCCAGCTTTGATCGTCATATGCATTCTCCTAAGCGCGAGGTAAGGGGTGATTCTAAGCCGTGCCATTCACGCGGTGGCAGCGTGAGCGGTATGCGTCAATGCGAGAGAAAGGGACAAGGTCGCAACTTCTTCGGTGTCGCTCCGAGTAACTCGCGAGCTAGACGGCAAGCTCCATCACATGCCGCGATACGCCGCGCGCACCAAGAATGTGTGAGCGCATGACCGCCGCACTCCAATCACCATCGCGCGCCTCGAGCGCCCGCACGATTTCGAGATGATGCGCCGCGCTGCGGACGAGTTCCTCTTCTTCGTAGCGCTCGAACGTTCGCATCATGAGCGGCGCTTCGATCAGGGAGGTTAATGACACGACCAACCGTGAACTGTCGGCAAATTCATGGATGCGGCGATGAAAACGACTATTCAAATGGCCGATGCGTGCCAGATAGTCCGGCGCCTTGCTCACGGCCTCGTGATATTGATCTTCCGCGAGTTGGCGTAATTCAGCGATGCCCGCATCGCTCATGCGGCGTGCGGCTCGGGCGGCGCCATACGCCTCGAGCAATGCGCGCAATTCGAATACATCATCACTATCCACACTCGTCCATTCCGTCACGATCGCGCCGTGATGCGGGATGAACTGCAGCAAGCCTTCTGCGTGCAACTTGCGTAACGCCTCCCTGACGGGCGTTCTGCTCACCCCGGCCGCCGCGGCAACTTCTTGTTCGGTAATACGGGCCGCTGCCGGATACACACCCTGGACGATGCGCTCGCGAACCGTTTGATATGCCTTATCCACTGCCTTCGTCATGACGAACCTTTCGCGTGGCTTTGAGGTCGACCCCCGAGGCCGGCAAGTGTACGCGTTCGCCGTCAGCGGTCGATGACTGGACAACAAACCGTGCTACGTAAACAGACGGATTGCCTGGCGACGCAGAAATCGCCAACAGCGCCGCGAGCCATTAACCCGCGCCTGCCGGCACCGGTCGCGGAAACCCGCCAGCCTTCGAAACCATGCTCGGCACTGCTTTGCCGCGCTGCTCCTCGAGCCACTTTGCCGTGTCGATCAGCTTCGCGAGATCGACCCCCGTGGAGATGCCTGAACGCGAAAGCATGTACAGCAAGTCTTCGGTCGCGACATTGCCCGTAGCATTCGGCGCAAAGGGACACCCTCCGACTCCACCGACGCTCGAATCCAGCGTCCTCACTCCGGCCAGCACCGCGGCGTATGCGTTCGCCACGCCGGTATTTCTCGTGTTGTGAAAGTGGCAACGCAGGGGCGTCGAGGGCAGCGCGTGTCGTAAACGCTCGACCAAGTCGGTCACCTGAGCCGGTACGGCGACGCCGATCGTATCGGCAATCGCGATTTCCAACGGATTGGACCTTGCGAGACGGGTTGCGATATCAACAACGCGCTGAGGGTCGACGGCACCCTCGAAGGGACAGCCGAACGCGACGGAGATCGTCACCTGAGCGCGTATTCCCGCCGCGTGAGCCAATGGCGCAATCTCTTCCCATGCCGCGATCGTGTCCGCCGCAGACATGCCTTGATTTCGTTGCGCGAAGCTATCGGTGGCGACGGTCACCATGCCGATCTCCTTGCAACCGGCTGCCAGCGCGCGATCAAAGCCTTTACGGTTCAATACGAGGCCGACGTAATGCACGTCGTCACGCGCAGGCAAGGCAGCCAATACGGCTTCGGCGTCCGCCATCTGCGGCACACGCTTTGGATTGACGAAACTTGCGACTTCGATGCGCTTCAAACCCGCATCGACGAGCCGTTCGATGAGTGCGACCTTCACTTCGGTCGACATGACCTCCGGCTCGCTTTGTAAGCCGTCACGTGGACCCACTTCGACCAATTCGATGTGCATGGCGATGACTCGTAACGTTCCGGGCGTCAGAGATCGGATGCGCGGCGCCCCGCGCATGACGACGCTAACTCATCTCAATACGGCCGCATTATGCGGATTCAACGACAGTAGATGCTAAGTACCCGTATCGATCAGTCGTTTCTCGCGCATCAACACGATGTACACGCCCACGAGCGTGATCGAACCGCCCAGCACCATCCGCCATGTAAGTTGATCGTGTAACAGCGTCACACCGAAGACGACGCCGAACAGCGGCGATAGCAGCGTGAGCGGCGACAGGCTCGTGACCGGATAGCGACTGACCAGGTAATACCATCCGGTATGCGCAATCAGACTCGACATCACGGTCGTAAAGAATAAGGCGCTCCAGGCGCGCCAATCCGCAGCGAGAATCGCCGGGATCTGGTTCGTCTCTGTTGCGAGACAGAAAAGCAGCAGCGTCGGTCCGCCGATGATGCCGATCCACGCCTGCACCTCGAACGCGTTGATGTCGCGCAAGCGCTTGACGAAGATCAAACCGAGCGAGCCGACGAAACACGACAGCACGACGAGCGCGAGGCCCTCCCAATAGGTAAACGCGCGCGGATCAAAGCCGATAAACGCAATACCCCCGAAGGAGAGCGCAATCCCCAGACGCCGCCGCCAGCGAATCGTTTCACCGAGCAACCACACCGACAACAGCGTCGAAAACGGCACGCTCATCTGGCTTGCAACCGCGACCATCGATGCGTCGGCGACGAGAAACAAGCCGACGAACAGCAATGCAAACGCAAGCGGCCCGGTGAATACGACGGCGGCCAAAAGGTTTTTCATCTGGCCGCGATGCAGGCGCAAGAAAGGCAGCAACAACAATCCCAAAGCGCCAAAACGCATTGCAGTAAACAACACGGGCGGCAGTTGCTCGACGCCGATTTTCGAGACGATCAGATTCAAACCCCAAATGAGGTTCGTGCCGATCAGTAGCGCGAGATCGCGACGACTGATTGTTGCGGCATCACTCGCTCCTACGCGAGCTTGCGTATCATCTGCCATGGCAGCAGCAGCACATCAATGCGAATAGCGCGCTTTCAGATACGCGTACATGGCGCGGACGGATTGTGGTTCCGCACCGACGGGACGACCCGGCCGCTCCTTGCTGTTCCACCCGAAGAGATCTACGTGCATCCAGGCGCGTGCGCTCGTCACGAACCTGCGTAGGAACAGCGCGCCGAAAATCGCGCCGGAGAAAGCAGATGACGCGATATTGTTGAGATCGGCGATCCGGCTCGACAGCTCGTCTTCGTATGCATTCCACAGCGGCAGCTGCCATAGCGGGTCGGATTGCGCATGCGCCGTTTTGACGACGACTTGCGCCAGCTCATCGTCCGTGCTGAATAACGCCGGCAGCTCCGGCCCGAGCGCAACACGAGCTGCACCGGTGAGCGTTGCAAAGTCGAGCAGCAGGTCTGGCTTGTCTTCATCCGCAAGCGCCAGCGCGTCACACAGAATCAGGCGCCCTTCTGCATCCGTGTTGCCGACCTCGACCGACAATCCCTTGCGTGTTGCGAGCACATCGCTCGGACGAAATGCATTGCCAGCAATCGCGTTCTCGACGGCGGGGATGATGACGCGCAGCCGTATCGGCAGTTTCGCGTCCATGAGCGCCTGCGCCAAGCCGAGCGTAACTGCCGCTCCACCCATGTCCTTTTTCATCAGCAGCATCGACGCCGGCGGCTTGATATCCAATCCGCCCGTATCGAAGCAGACGCCTTTACCGACGAGCGTCACCTTCGGATGCGAGGGATCGCCCCATTCCAAGTCAACGAGTCGCGGCGCAACGGCACTGGCGCGCCCTACCGCGTGCACCGCAGGTAGACGCTCAGCAATCAATGCATCGCCGATGAACTGCCGATGCCGGGCACCGTAGCGGCGTGCGATGTCGACTGCGGCATTGGCCAGCGTTTCGGGCGTCATATCGTTCGCCGGCGTATTGATCAGATCGCGCGCCAGCGAGGTCGCGGCGTTCAAGCGCTCGATCTCGTTCGCGTCGACGCCTTGGGGTAATCGCAGCTCGAGCTTGCGCGGCGCGGAGAGCTTGCGATACCGCTCGAAACGATACTGACCGTACAGCCAGCCGAAGGCGCATTGCGCAGCAGCGTGCGGCGCGATCTCGCTCGCCAAGTGATAACTGCCTTCCGGCAGGCGATCAGCTAGTCCCGCAGTCGTCCAGCAAGTGATCTCATCACGCCCCGCTCGCCCGATGCCGACGAGCACTGCACGCGTTCGGCCGTTCGCATCGGGAATCAACAATGTCTTGTTGCGCTCAGCTTTGAATGCGTTGGTGGCTGCCCAATTGCGCAGCGTCTCGGATTGGGCTGCGAGCCAAGAAGCGCAGCCTTCTTCGTCGACTAAGTGAATCGGGATCGAAGCGGCGCGTTCGTCGGTAAAAAACATGATGAAAGATGGCGATTGGAAAACGCTGGCAGCGGGATGAAGCACGAAGCTCGCGCAGAGTATCGCGGCGCACCTGAGGATGCAGCTGTAAAAAGCGCGACGATTTTGCGTCGATCGCGCGATGCACTGCTTTCATCGTGCGCGATCGCCGGCTTTAAGGGGTTGACAACGTTCCAGACCGTGTGATGGTATCCGTCTGATTTTTCAGACCATCTCGCTGTTCGAATCCATGCTCGTCATTACCGCCGCAGTGGCCGTCACCATCGACTTGGCGCTGCGAACTCAGGTCGCGGCATTGGTCGCAAAAGGCGAGCGCGGGATCGCCGTCTGACTCGGGCTTACGATAACGATTCACAGATTCCGAACCCCGCAGCGGCACGCCCGAGGCGGGGTTCTTTTATTTCAAAAAGGGCGTTAGGAGCGCAAATGAAGATCTATTCGCAGAAGGACGTCAATAAGAAGGCCCTGAAGGGCGCTCGCATCGCGATTCTTGGCTATGGCAGCCAAGGCCGCGCGCATGCGTTGAATCTCAAAGACAGCGGCTATGACGTCATCGTAGGTGTGCGCAAGAGCGGCGACAGCTGGACGAAGGCAAAGAAAGACGGCTTGCTCGTTGCAGAGCCGACCGAAGCGGTCAAGGACGCCGAACTCGTCGCGATGCTGACGCCCGACTTGACGCAGAAGGATCTTTACAAGCAGGTCATCGACAACATCAAGCCAGGCGCCACCTTGCTGTTTGCGCACGGCTTCAACGTGCATTTCGGCCAGATCAAGCCGCGAGCGGATCTCGATGTCGTGCTGATTGCACCGAAGGGCCCAGGCGGTCTCGTTCGCCGCCAGTACGAACAAGGCCGCGGCGTGCCGAGCCTGATGGCGATCTATCAGAACCCCACGAAGAAGGCGAAGCACAAAGCCCTCGCCTATGCCGATGGCATCGGCGGTACCCGTGGCGGCGTTTTGACCACTACTTTCGCTGAAGAAACCGAAACCGACCTGTTCGGCGAACAGGCCGTGTTGTGCGGCGGTGCGACGGAACTCGTGGTGAAGGGTTTCGAAACGCTCGTCGAAGCTGGCTACCAGCCT
>CAZIXV010000046.1:0-17916 GCA_964543105.1 uncultured Steroidobacteraceae bacterium | reverse complement strand
CGCATCGTCGAGTATCCCGCTGTGCGTAAGCTCAATCCGCAGGGCCGCAGTCCGATTTTGTGCTCGTGGGTCCGCCGGGCGTCGGCAAGACCTCGCTCGGTCAAAGCATCGCCCGTGCGCTTGGCATCAAGTTCGCTCGCGTGAGCTTGGGCGGCGTACACGATGAAGCCGAGATCCGCGGCCATCGCCGCACGTACATCGGCGCATTGCCGGGCAACATCATTCAGGCGATCCGCAAGGCGGGCACCAAGAATCCGGTCGTCATGCTCGATGAGATCGACAAACTCGGCGCCGGCATTCACGGCGATCCGTCATCGGCACTGCTCGAGGTGCTCGATCCGGAACAGAACAATACGTTCCGCGACAATTACCTGGGGCTGCCCTTCGATCTGTCGAAAGTAATGTTCATCGCGACGGCGAACATGCTCGACACGATTCCCGGGCCGCTGCGCGATCGCATGGAAGTTATCGAACTCACCGGCTACACCGAGGATGAGAAAGTGCAGATCGCTCGTCGCTACCTGCTGCGTCGACAACAGGAAGCGAATGGCTTGAAGGAAGAGCAGGTGTCGATCACCGACGATGCTCTGCGGCAAATCACCCGCGACTACACCCGCGAAGCGGGCGTGCGCAACCTGGAGCGCGCGATCGGCTCGGTGCTGCGCAATGTCGCCGTGCGGATTGCCGAAGGCACGATCACGCAAGCAGCGCTTGATGTGGGCGATATTGCGCCGATCTTAGGGCCACCGCGGTTCGAGAACGAAGTCGCGATGCGCACGAGCGTTCCCGGAGTGGCGACTGGCTTGGCGTGGACCCCGGTGGGCGGTGACATCCTGTTCATCGAGGCAACGCGCGTGCCAGGCAGCGGCAAACTCATTCTCACCGGCCAATTGGGCGATGTGATGAAAGAAAGCGCCCAAGCTGCCTTGACGCTCGTGAAATCGCAAACCGCACGTCTGAGATTGGACCCCGCGAAATTCGAAAAGAGTGACGTGCACATCCACGTACCTGCCGGCGCGATTCCGAAAGACGGGCCGAGCGCGGGTGTCGCGATGTTTACCGCACTGGTTTCGCTGATGTCCGGCAAGACGGTCGGCGACAACTTGGCAATGACCGGCGAGGTCAGCCTGCGCGGGCTCGTGCTACCGGTGGGCGGCATCAAGGAAAAAACGATCGCCGCGCATCGCGCCGGTATCCGCCGCGTGTTGTTACCGGCGCGCAATCGCAAAGATCTCGAAGATGTACCTGAAACGGTGCGCGATGAGATGACCTTCGTGTTCTGTGAACGTGTCGATGAAGTTGCGCGCGAGGCGCTTGGCATCGAACTTTCGACAGTCGATGCAGCAGCGTAATTTCATCTTTTAACTGAACCCCCTCCTTGGCGCGCCTTCGAGCGCGCCTTTTTTTTGCGCACGAATCATGAATCGGCACTGAACTAGTGCGAGTGCCAACGCGCAACGCATGCGCTTTGTTGTTTGAATCACGCGCGTGGATGTCATGAGCATGAATCGCATTGCAAGATCGGCGCGAAGAGAGTAATCAATTAATGGAACATGTTTCCCGATAGATCAGTCTTGTCGTAAGACGTCTGAGAGATTTCTCATTCATTGACATGACATCGAGGAACCGTGAACGCATACACAAGTACGCAGTCACAAAGAGGTTCACACTGGTTTCGCACTTGGAGGGCGGTTAGATGCAGTCAGACAGCCCCAGCTCGAACTCACAGCGCAACAGCGAGCAGCGCGGTGAGAATTTCGTCGAGGCTTTGAGCGCCTACAGCCGGTTCCATCGCGCGCAGCACTGGTCGGGCACCTTCGGCGAGTTTTTGCGCACGGTCGTTCCAGGTAACGCGCGCTCATTGGCGCGCACGAGTCACGAATATCTTTGGGACATGCTCGGCTGGTTCGGGCGCAATGGCACGAATGGCGAAAGCGCCGGGCCCAAAGAACTTTTCAAACGCGAACTTTATGGAATCGACGAGCCGCTTGGGCGCATCGTCGATTATTTCAAAGCGGCCGCCGCAGGTTCGGATGTCGGCCGCCGCTTGTTGTTGCTGCTCGGCCCGCCCTCCGGCGGCAAATCCACGATGGCGATTCTCATCAAGCGCGGCCTCGAGGAGTACAGCCACACGGATGAAGGCGCGATGTATGCGCTGCAAGGCTCGCCGATGCACGAGTCGCCGCTCAATCTCATTCCGGCAAGTCTGCGCGCCGAGTTCCGCGACACCTATGGTGTGGAGATCCGTGGTGAACTGAGCCCATGGGCGCGTGATCGCCTGGAGCGCGAGTTCGAAGGCGACTTCCTGCGCATGCCCGTTGAACGCGTCTTTTTGTCCGAGGCCGCACGCGTCGGCGTGGGCACGTACGCGCCACACGATCCCACGACTGCCGATCTGGCAGACCTCGTCGGCTCCGTTGATCTGTCGAAAGTCGCGCAGTTTGGCGATGAAGGCGACCCGCGCGCCTGGTCGTGGTCGGGCGCGGTCTACGCCGCCAGCCGCGGCGTGCTCGAGATGATCGAAATCCTGAAGGTGAAGCGCGAGTTCCTGTACCTGCTGCTCACGCTCACACAGGAGAAAAACGTCAAGGTCTCGCGCTTTCCGCTCATCTATCTGGATGAAACGATTCTGGCGCATACGAACCTTGCGGAATTCCACAAGTTCTTACAGGAGAAGGAGAACGAGGCGCTGCTCGATCGCATGGTGATCGTCAAAGTCCCTTACACGCTCTCCTATTCCGAAGAAGCGCGCATTTACACGAAGCTCGTTTCTGCCGCGCCCGCCTTCCGCGATGTGCATCTCGACCCGCATGCGCTGCGACTGGCCTCGGTATTTGCCGTGCTGACACGGCTCATGAAACCCGAGCGCGAAGGTTTGGATCTGTCGAAGAAGCTGCGGCTTTACGCCGGTGAGAGTGTCGAGGGCTTCCCGGAGAACGAAATCACACGGCTGCGCGCCGAAGCGCCCGAGGAAGGTTTGACGGGTGTCAGCCCGCGTTTCATCGTCAATTCGATCTCGAACGCCATTACGCGCTCGGACAAGAAGAGTCTGACGAGCATGGAAGTGCTGCTCGCGCTCAAGGATTCGATCGAAACCGACGCGCGCATGGATGCGAAAGCCAAGAAGCTCTGGATCGACTACCTCGTCCTCGCACGTAAGGATTTCTACAACCGTTGGGTGAAAGAAGACGTGCATCGCGCACTGTTCGCCTCATTCGAGGATGAAGCGCAGCAGTTGCTGGACAAGTATCTGGATGAAGTCGAGGCCGCACTCGATCATCGCGAGGTGACCGATCCGATCACGGGCGAATCTCGGCCCGCCGATGAGCGCTTCCTGCGCTCGGTGGAAGAAAAGATCAAAGTGTCCGAGTCGGGCAAGCTCACCTTCCGCCAGGAAGTGGTGCGCAAGGCCATGGTGGCCTACAAGCAAGGCGAGAAATTCACGCTCAACAGCCATTCGCGCATGCGCGAGGCGATCGAACAATATCTGTTCGAGGAGCGTCGCGATGTACTGCGACTCGTAACTTCAGCCGCACGTCCAGACGATGAAGCCCGTAAGAAAATTTCGGCGGTGCAGGATCGCTTGACGAGGGAGTATGGTTACGACGAACACAGTGCGAAGGAAGCGTTGAGCTACGTCACCACGTTGCTTGCGCAGGAATGAGGTTACGAGGGAGGTTGCGATAGAGTCATGAGCGACACTCCGCAGGCGGCACCCGGCGATGGCTGGTACGACCTCTTCTCGCGGGGCGCAAGGGATTGGCTGCGACACAACGATAAGGTGCGCGATGCCGTGAAACAGCATCTGCCGCAAGTCGTTGCGGGCACCGATGTTCTGAATGGCGGCGCGAGTACGGTACGCGTACCGGTGCGCATGCTCGAACACTATCGCTTCAAGCTGCGCCCTCCCAACGAACAGCAAGGCGTCGGTCAGGGGCAAGCCAAACCCGGCGATCGCATCGGGCGTCCGCAACAAGACAGCGACAATCAACGCGGTCAAGGGGGTAACGAAGAGGGCGGCATCCAATACACGCTCGAATTTCGTATCGACGATATCGTCGACTGGCTGTGGGAAGAAATGCAGCTTCCCAATCTCGAGGCGAAGGCCGGCAAGTCGCGCGACGATGATTGGACTCGCGAAGGCTGGGATCGACGCGGCGCGCGTTCGCGCCTGGATCGACGCCGCTCGCTGAAGGAGTCCATCAAGCGCCGCGGCGTGCAAGCAACCATCGGCCAGGAGTCGCCTGCATTCACCGATGACGATTTGCGCTATCGCCAACTCGCCAAGCGCGAGCAGCCGGCGATGCAAGCCGTCGTCATGCTGTTGCTCGATGTCTCCGGCAGCATGGGCGAGCGCGAGCGGCAGATTTCGAAAACCTTTTTCTTCTGGGCGATCCAGGGACTGCGCCGCCAGTATCGACATCTCGATCTGGTGTTCGTCGCGCACACCTCAGAGGCGTGGGAATTTCAGGAAGACGAGTTCTTTCGCGTCAGCGGTACGGGCGGCACCGTGAGCTCGACGGGCTTGCGTAAAGTGCGCGAGATCATCGATGAGCGTTACAGCCCCGCCCAATACAACGTGTATTTGTTCTATGCCTCGGACGGCGAAAATTTTCCTTCCGATCAATCGGAAGCGTACGCGGCGTTGCAGGACGTGGCCAAAGATTGCAACTACGCAGGATTTCTCGAAGTGGCGCCGCTTGCGGGCACGCTGCCCGACAGTGAAGTGGGCAAGCTATTTCTGGATCTCGCGCAGCGCGAGGGCAAGATCGGCGCCTACCGAGTGAACGGCACCGACGATGTCTGGGGCGCCGTACGTCACTTCTTCAGTAGTGGAGAAGCGGGGTGAGGAGAAGCGGATACGCGCTAGCGAACGACGGATGGGAAGACTAAGACCATGCAGACTCCGACTACCCGCTATCCGCTATCGCCTGTCCGCCGCCTCGGAGTTCAGACATGACCGAAGACTGGCGCACACACATCGCGCAAATCGAGCAGCTCGCGCGTAGTCAGGGGCTGCAATACCACCCGGTCGAGTTCGAGGTGGTGCCCGAAAGCTTCATGACCGAGATCGCGATCTATGGATTGCCGGTGCGTATGCCGCATTGGTCGTTCGGCGTGCGTTACATCTATCAGTTGATTCAGCATCGCATGGGCTTGTCGCGGCTGTTCGAAGTGGTGTTTCCCGGAAATCCCGGCCGCGCTTATCTCGCCAAGACGAACAGCGCCGCTGAAAACGTTCTCGTTACCGCGCATGTGCTGGGCCACGCCGACTTCTCGGCGAACAATCTGTTGTTTCGTCGCAGCCAAGAACAGGTCGGCGAACACATCGTCGAACAGGCTGCGGCACATGCGCGTCAGATTGCCATGGCCATTCAGGAACACGGCGTCGAGCGCGTCGAACTCGTGCTCGATGCCGCGCTGTCTCTCGAGCAACATATCGACGTCGATCAGGCCTTGCGGCGCGAACGCTATCCGGAATATCTACCCGAGCGCAGTACGCTCGCAGACGATGAATTCTCGAAGCGCTATGCCGCGCTGGGCCCCGACACCGAACGGCCGCACGCGGGCGGACCGGCGAAGCGCGCACCCATACCGCCGCATCCAGAAAAAGACTTGTTGTGGTTCATTGCGCACTACGCGCCCGAGCTCGAACCGTGGGAGCGCGACATCTTCCTCGCCGTGCGCGAGGAATCGTTTTATTTCTATCCGGTGTTCGCCTGTCAGATCATGAACGAGGGTTGGGCGTCGTACTGGCACGCGCGCTTGCTGCGCGAGGCCGATTTTCTGCCTCAAGCAGCCTACGTCGATGCCATCAAATGCCATTCGGATGTGGTGCGGCCTACGGCCAGCGGCGAAGGTGTCGCGCTCTCCACGAATCCCTATCACCTGGGCTTTTCGATCTGGGAAGACATCATCGACAAGCACGGCTTGGAGAAAGCGCGCCGCATCATGTGCGAGGACGATGACTTCGCCTTCGTGCGTAATCATTTGACGCCAGAGTTGGCGACTGAATTGGAGTTATTCCATTTCAAAGGTCCCGCAAACGGCACGCTCACCGTGCAAGAAATGGATTTGCCGCTGTTGCATGACGCCTTGCTCGCACCGAAGTACGGCTTTGGTGCACCGACGGTCAGCGCCGCACACGTGCGAGTCGACGGCAAGCTCGAGTTGGTGCACGACCATCGCACGGACGGCCGCGGCCTCGATCCAGAAAAAGGCCGCAAGGTGCTCGAATACATCGCGCGCGTGTGGCGACGTCCCGTCACGGTGTCGACCGTCGACAACGAGGGACGAACCGTCGAACTCGCGGTGTCGCCCATGACTTTCTCGTGAAACGGTGAGCGGCGAGTAAGAAGCCAGCCTGAGTGCGGCGCTCGCCACCGCGCATCTGCCCGATCGGATTGGATACCTCGCGAGCTTCTCATCGGAAGCTCAACTAATTGCTGGCGCACGATCTAAACCCGTCAGGTTCCGACAGGGATCTTCGATAACGTCCGCGAAGCTCCGATTTGCGCGCGTTCGCGGCGCAGGTATTCTGCGCGTCCTACTGTATGAATATACAAACCCTCTTTCATCCCGCCGTGGCCAGCTGGTTTACGGACACGTTTGCGGCGCCGACGCCGGCGCAGGCGCAGGCGTGGCCGGCGATTCAGTCAGGCAAGCATGTGCTGATCGCTGCGCCCACCGGTTCTGGTAAGACGCTCGCGTCCTTCCTGGCGGCGATCGATGAACTCGTACGCGAAGGTGAGCAATGGGGGTTGCCGGATGAAACGCGCATCGTCTATGTCTCACCGCTGAAGGCATTGTCGAACGACATTCAGCGCAATCTCGAAGCGCCGCTTGCCGCCATTCGCGAACGTCTGCGCGAACACACGGTACGCGACATCGACATCCGTACCTGGGTTCGCACCGGCGACACGCCGCAAATCGAGCGCAATCAAATGCGGCGACGACCGCCGCACATCGTCGTCACCACGCCCGAATCCTTGTACATCCTGCTGGGCTCGGAATCCGGGCGCAAAATGCTCGCGACCACGCGCACCGTCATCGTCGATGAAATCCACGCGATCGCGGGCAACAAACGCGGCTCGCATCTGGCGCTTTCGCTCGAACGGCTCGAAGCGCTCACCGGGCGGCGCCTCACACGCATTGGCTTGTCGGCGACTCAGCAACCGATCGAAGAAGTTGCGCGGTTCTTGGTTGGGCGCGGGACTCGAGACGCGGGGCGCGGGCGAGACAGGGAGACTACGCCTGCAGCCGCCGCTTCTGACCCGAGTCCCGAGCCCCGAGTCCCGAGCCCAAGATCCCTCGACTGCACCATCGTCGACAGCGGCCACGCCCGTCATCGCGATCTTGCAATCGAATTGCCGGATGCGCCGCTCGAAGCGGTGATGTCGAACGAAGTGTGGACTCAGGTTTACGATCGACTCGCGCAATTGATTCGTGAGCATCGCACCACGCTCGTGTTCGTGAACACGCGGCGGCTTGCGGAGCGCGTGTGCCGGCATCTTGCTGAACGCCTCGATGGGCAGGGGCATGGGGCCTCGCGCGTGGCGCCCGCGCCAGAGTCGATAAACAGCGAAACACCGGAAGGTTCCGTTCAAGTCCGTACCGCGCGCGGCGCGCGGCTCACGTCCTGCGTGGCCGCGCATCACGGCAGTCTCGCCAAGGAATTGCGCTTCGATGCCGAACAGCGGTTGAAGCGCGGCGATCTGAAGGCGCTCGTCGCGACCGCATCGCTCGAACTTGGCATCGACATCGGTGATGTCGACCTGGTGTGTCAACTGAGCTCGCCGCGTTCGATCAATGCGTTCTTGCAGCGCGTGGGCCGCTCGGGTCATGCCGTCGGCGCGACACCGAAGGGCCGCTTGTTTCCGTTATCGCGCGATGATCTGGTGGAATGCACCGCGCTGCTCGACAGCGTGCGTCGCGGCGAACTGGATCGACTGAAAATTCCCACCTTACCGATCGACGTCCTGGCGCAGCAGATCGTTGCCGAATCAGCCGCTCAGGAACATAGCGAAACGTCGTTATTCGAGATGATGCGTGCGGCATACCCATTTCGCACGTTGACGCGCGAAACGTTCGATGAAGTGCTCACCATGCTCGCCGAAGGCTTCACGACACGGCGCGGTCGGCATGGAGCGCTCATTTATCACGACGCAGTCAACCGTCTGATTCGAGGACGCAAAGGCGCACGATTGACGGCGATCACCTCGGGCGGCGCGATTCCTGACACCGCCGACTACCAAGTGAAACTGGAACCCGAAGGCACGCTCGTCGGCACCGTCAACGAAGACTTCGCCGTCGAAAGTCTCGCCGGCGATGTCTTTCAGCTCGGCAATGCGTCGTATCGCATCATCCGCGTCGAACGCAGCGTCGTGCGCGTCGAGGATGCGCATGGCGAAGCACCTTCCATTCCGTTCTGGCTGGGCGAAGCACCCGGGCGTACGGACGAATTGTCAACTGCTGTTGCGCGCCTGCGAACACGGTTGGAAGAACGCATGGCAGCGTGCGACACCGCCAGCGAGCGCACGCAGGCGGCACTCACTTACCTCATCGACGAGGTTGGTATCGCTGCGGCACCTGCGGAGCAAGTAGCCGACTATCTCGCCGCCGCGCGCGCAGCGCTTGGTTGCCTGCCCACGCAGCAGACGATCGTATTCGAGCGCTTCTTCGATGAAGCCGGCGGCATGCAACTCGTCATCCATTCGCCCTTTGGCAGCCGCATCAACCGCGCCTGGGGCTTGGCATTGCGCAAACGCTTTTGCCGCACCTTCAATTTCGAACTTCAAGCGGCGGCGACCGAAGATACGATCATTCTGTCGCTCACGACTTCGCATAGCTTTGAGTTGAAAGACGTGGCGCATTACCTGCATCCGAACAGCGCCCGCGACATTCTGATTCAGGCGCTGCTTGCGGCGCCGATGTTCACGACACGCTGGCGTTGGTGCGCATCGATTGCGCTCGCCCTGCCACGCTTTCGCGGCGGCAAGAAAGTCCCGCCGCAGTTGGCGCGCATGAACGCGGAAGATCTGCTCGCAGCCGTGTTCCCCGATCAAGTGGCGTGCGGCGAGAACCTCGTCGGCGACATCGTCGTGCCCGAGCATCCGCTGGTGAATCAAACCATGCAGGACTGTCTCGAAGAGGCGATGGATATCGACGGCTTCGAGCGCTTGCTGCGCGGACTCATCAGCGGCGAGATTCGCGTCGAAGCGCGCGATCTCACCGAGCCGTCGCCGCTCGCGCTCGAAGTGCTGTCGGCACGACCGTATGCCTATCTCGATGATGCGCCGCTCGAAGAGCGCCGCACCCAGGCCGTCATGAGCCGGCGTTGGCTCGATCCAGCCTCCGCTGCTGACTTGGGCAAGCTCGATGTGGATGCGATCGAGCGCGTCAAACAGGAAGCATGGCCGGATGCAGGGTCGCCCGATGAACTGCACGATGCGCTGTTGTGGCTCACCTTCATCACCGAAGCCGAAGTGGCGGCAAACCCGGCGTGGCCGGCGCTGATCCGTGAACTGCGCAAGCAAGGGCGAGTCGCTGGTTTCGAGCATGGCGTGCAGCGACTGCTGGTGGCGGCCGAACGCGTGCCGCTGTTCGAAGTGCTCGCACCAGCCGCGCATCGCGATGCCGACGTGCTCGTGCCGGCGGCTTACGCCACGACTTGGTCGAAAGAAGACGCGATGCTTGCGCTGGTGCGCGGACGCCTCGAAGGGCTGGGACCGACGACGGCAGAAGCGATCGCAACCTCGAGCGGCATGTCGGTGGGCGACATCGACGCCGCGTTGCTCGCCTTGGAAGCAGAAGGCACGGCGATGCGCGGCAACTTCATGAACGTTGCAGCCAATCGCGAGCAACCAGCGAGTGAATGGTGTGATCGCCGCTTGCTCGCGCGCATTCATCGTTACACCGTGAAACGTCTGCGCGCCGAGATCGAACCGGTGCAAGCGACCGACTTCCTGCGCTTCTTGTTCGACTGGCAGCACGTCAGCCCGGCCTCACGCATGCAGGGCTCGGATGCGATCGCGGCGATTCTGGGACAACTCGAAGGGTTCGATGTGCCAGCCAGCGCCTGGGAAACCGAAGTACTGCCGGCGCGTCTAGCCGAATACGATCCCGCGTGGCTCGATGAGCATTGCCTTGCAGGGCGCGCCACGTGGATGCGGATGGCGCCTCGTAGCGGCGATGCCGAGCGCGGCGCGGCGCCGGTGCGCTCCACTCCGATTGCGTTGTTGTCGCGGCGTAATCTCAAGCTATGGACGGCGTTCGCCACCCCCACACCCGCGTCCGATCTCACCGCTAAAGCGCAGCAGGTGCTGCAATTCATTCAGCATCACGGCGCCTCGTTTTTCGATGACATCGTCGATGGCGCACGGCTCTTGCCGACGCAAGCGGAAGAGGCATTGGCCGAACTCGTCGCGGTCGGGCTCGTGAATGCCGACAGCTTTGGTGGGCTACGCGCATTGCTCGTCCCGGCCGATCGGCGTCGTTCGAGCGCGCGCGAGACGCGCCGCAGGCGCCGCATTGCGATCTTCGGCATGCAGGATGCGGGACGGTGGACGCTGGTGGTGAAAGGGCGCGGGGCTTGGGACGCGGGGCTCGGAGCAGAAGAAAAGCCCGCATCTCCTCCGACCCGCGGCCGTCAACCGCTTGCCCCCGAGGCCATCGAACACGTCTGCCACACGCTGCTACGCCGCTGGGGTGTCGTGTTCTGGAAGATTCTCGAGCGGGAATCGAAATGGCTGCCGCCGTGGCGTGAGCTGTTGATGTGTCTACGTCGCATGGAGGCGCGCGGCGAAGTTCGTGGCGGGCGTTTCGTGGCCGGATTCTCCGGCGAACAATTCGCATTGCCGGAAGCAGTCGGCGCGTTACGCGAGGTGCGTCGCGCCGCGGCCACCAAGCAAACGATCTCGCTATCCGCTGCCGATCCGTTGAACCTGGTCGGCATCCTCACTCCGGGCGCGCGAGTGCCCTCACTCACCGGGAATCGCGTGCTGTATCGCGATGGCACACCGCTCGCGGTGCTGGCCGGCGGTGAAGTGAAGTTTTTGGTTGAGCTACCCGCCGATGAGGCGTGGGAGGCGCAGACCGCATTGCTGCGGCGGCAGGTTCCGGCGGTGTTGGCGAATTTGGCGTGAGCGAGACTGGCCGACGGGTGACGGGTGACGGGGTACGGTCGGAGGGGTCTGATCACACTTCGAATGTCGGCTCGCTCGAGTTCGGTGCTTGCTGTTCTGACTCGTCGTGCTGGTCCTTCTCCGCATCTCGGCTGGGCTTGGGGTCGATGTCGAAATCGAAGTCCCACCCGTTGTCGGATTGCTCGTCGGATGAGCGCTCGCTGTCGCGACTGATCGTGCCGAGCCCGCGCATCGAGGTGTGAACCTCGGCCGGGGAGCCTGAATAAAGAATCGCGCCCACGCCGTTCATCCTGGCATCGAGCGAGCCGGTCGAGTGCACGTGGACGCTGCCGACACCTTTTACGATCACCGTTGCGTCCTTCGCTACGAGGTTGCGCAAATCGGCGCGGCCCGCACCCGATAAGCGCACCTCCAGATCATCGACCCGGCCCATGCCCTTGAGATTCGCGGCACCTTCGATCTCGATATCCACATCGCCGCCGTCCAATCCCGCAATGCGCACATCATTGCCGCCGCCGACGTGCAGCGCCTCGAGCTTCGGCACCTTGATGGTGATGACGAGCGAGCCTTGCCCCCCGGAGAACATTTGATCCTTGCCATTGGTACGGATGCGCAAGGTATTCCCGCTTACTTCCGTATCCAGCCGTTTCAGCGCCCCCTCCGCCCCTTGCACTTGCAGCTCGAGCGGCTCACCGACGCTGATCCGCAATTGCGCGCTGCCGCGTAAATGGACGGAATCGAAATTGCCTACCTCGCGAGATTCCGTCACGAGAGGGCCTTGATGCGGCTCGAAACGTTGGCCGCAGCCGCTCAGCACCGCAGCGCCCAGGAGCAAAGCAAGCAGCCAGCAAGCACGTTCGAGACGGATGGGTCGCATAGCGGAGATCTGGGAAAGGCCGTTCATGGGCAGCGATGTTGCGCCCGTTCGCACGGCGGACCAAACACTTGCCGGCCAATGGCGGTTCCGGGCCGGAGAGCGGCGCTGCGCGACAGCGTTTCCCCGGCTGCAGCATTTGCGATATCGCGATGCCGCATCGTTAAGGATTTGTCTCATGTTCCGTGATGGTAGTCGCCGCACAGTCCATCCCTGAGCGGTAAGGTTCGGGCCGCTCATGCGACCATCCCCCCGACATTCGGCCCGCCCGAAGCCTGCCTCGCCCGCGCCCGTCTTCACGGAGCGGCTGCGACGGTTGTTGCCGCGCCTGTCGTTTACCGAGCCGCTCGAAACGGAATTTCGTGAATGGTACGCAGGGCGCGTGCGCTGGCGGATGCGCAGTACGCTGTGGCTGGCGATGGGCAACATTCTCCTGGCGCTGTTTGCCCTCGGCCCCTTCGAGAAAATTCGTCATCAGCTATTCGGCCCCAACTACGACCCTTTGTTGATGGGGCTTGCGGCCGTCCTGTTGGTGACCAGTGTCGGCGCACTGGTAATCGTCTCGACGCCGCGCTTCTACCGGCGCTGCTATGACATTGCGGTGCAGATCATCGTGCCAGCACAGGCACTCTGCTTCGTGGCGATGGACATCCTGATGCAGGCACAAGGCTATTCGTTGAGCGCCTGGATGCCACTCGTCGTCATCGCACCCTATTTCGTCTTCGGCATGCTGCATTACCAGGCACTTCGCTCATCTGCCCTCGTCGTATTTATATATGTATTGGCTGGCAGCTTTGCGGCGCTCGATCCGACGCAACGCTGGATCGACGTGGCGATCGTTGCCTTCGCCAGCGCGCTGGGCGCTGCTGTGCACCTCGCGCTGCAGCGCGCGGTCCGTCACGGCTATCTGGCGACGCAGGCATTGAATGAATCCGCCAATCGCGACGCACTGACCGGGATCCACAACCGCCGCATGTTCGATGAGCACATGCGGCGCGTCTGGCAGCAAGCCGCCCGCGAGGGCGTGCCCATCGGTTTACTGCTCATCGATCTCGACCACTTCAAGGCTTTCAACGACACGCATGGCCATCAAGGCGGCGATACCTGTCTGGCAAAGGTCGCCGGATTGTTGCCGCAGGTAGCGCGCCGACCACTCGATTTGGCTGCGCGCTATGGGGGCGAGGAGTTCATCGTGCTGATTTATGACGCGCAACGGGAACAGGTTGAGGAGGTCTGCATTCAACTGCATGCCGCACTCAAGCATGCTGCGATCCCGCATGAGGCGTCGGCGACGGGAGAAGTCACGTTCAGTATTGGCGCTGCATGCGTCAAACCACGCGCAGGACGTCATCCCGATGGGGTTATTCAACTCGCGGATGAGGCGCTTTATGCCGCCAAAGAGCGCGGTCGAAACCGAACCGTTATCATGGATCGCGAATACGAAACACTGACGACAGGTGCGTTTCGCGTTCGCCGCGCTGCTGGCAACACGGCTTGCGAACGCTAATGCTCCTTCGACAGTGACGCTATCGCAAAGCGGTAGCGTTTCATGAAGGAGGATCTGCATCGATGAACGAAGCTGCGAAGCTGTTGGAGACGACGTTGAGTGCGCCGAACGACATCGTGACGCTGCAAGCCCATATCCTGGAGCAGGAGCGGCGTTATCCCGAAGCGACTGGACAGTTCTCCTGGATTCTTTCGGCGTTATCGGCTTCCGCCAAAATGATTGCCGCGCACGTGCGGCGCGCGCGCCTCGATGACGTACTGGGCACCGTCGGCAGCGAAAACGTCCAGGGCGAACAGCAACAAAAACTCGACGTCATCGCCAACGACATTCTGTTACGCACGCTCGGCGCCCGCGAAGGCGTCGCCATCGTCGCTTCCGAAGAAAACGAGGAACCGGTGATTCTGCGCACGGACGATTCCGCCGAGCGCAAATACTGCGTGTTATTCGATCCGCTCGATGGTTCATCGAATCTCGATGTGTGCGGCTCGGTCGGAACGATCTTCAGCATCCTGCGCAAGGATCGCCGCTCGCCGAAAGCGGCGGATTCGTTGCTGCAAACGGGCGCGCAACAGATCGCGGCTGGCTATGTCATGTATGGCTCGTCCACCGTGTTCGTCCTCACGATCGGCTTCGGCGTCGATATGTTCGTGCTCGATCCTGCCTACGGCGCGTTCATCCGCGTCGCGCAGGGCGTCCAGATGCCAAAGGCCAACAAGTGCTACTCGGTGAACGAAGGCAATCGCTTGAGCTTCCCGCAGGGTTATCAGGACTATCTTGCCTGGGCGCAGGCGAATGGTTACGGAAGCCGCTACGTCGGCGCGATGGTCGCCGATGTGCATCGCATTCTGTTGAAGGGCGGCGTTTTCATGTATCCGCCGACGAAAAAAGCGCCGAACGGCAAGTTACGCCTCATGTACGAAGCCAATCCGATGGCCATGATCGTGGAGCAAGCCGGCGGCAAAGCCATGTGCGCGCCCGACCATCGCATCCTCGACGTACAACCCACTGACATCCATCAGCGCGTACCTGTCGTGCTCGGCAGCGCAGCCGAGGTCGATCAGGTGATTGCGCACCTGTAGCTGAAGCGCCGCGCAACGCTCCGACGCTAGAAATCGGCGAACAGAAGCCGCTCGGGCCCTCATTTCTGGCCAGCTGGCCACCAGCCAGTTGGCCAGCCGAGCGAGTGAGGGGTGTATCCTTCGCACCCCAGTTCCACGTCCCAAGGTCGCTCGTGCTCACGGCTGACAAAGTTCTCGTTACTGTAGGTACTCCCTGCTCCATTTCTGCTGTCGGCAGTACCGAAACCTACCTCGCCAAAGTCACCGGATCGCCGGATTTCTTCGGCTTCGCCGCGTTCGATGCCGGTTTGGTCGACATCGACCTCAAAGACGATGGCGCCGTCGGCTTTCGTTGGATGAACGGCGAGCCCGCGCCGCTCGAAGAAATCGAACGCTTGCACGGCGCCCAATTGCGCGCGAACACCGGGATTCGTTACATCGAAGAATTGACTCAGCGCGCAGGGTCGGTCGCCACGGAAATCGCTGCGAGCTTGCCGCACGACTTTTCCACCGACGGACTGCGACGGCTCGCCGGTTTGACCTATCGCGACGTGCGCGATTCAGCGCTGAAAGACATGTACGGCCTGTTCGACGATGACCCGCGTCTGGGCCCGTCGCTGCAATCGCAATTGTTCGTCTACACCGGCGTGGGCGCTTTGGCTGCATTGCCAGTGCCGCTGTCTGAGCTGCTGCCCAATCCTTACGATTTCCGCGTCGCGGCGGCCACCGCGTTCGCCGGCCTCGATGCGATCCATGAGTGGCGCGATGCGGGCAATGTCCCAGTCGGCGACGACAAGCTGCGCGACCGATTCGCGATGCGACTGGCGAACTCGCTCGCTTCGCACGGTCCAGCGCTGGTCGCGACGATGCTTGCGCCAGCCTACGCACTCAGCAAGTCGCTCAAGAATCCCGCGCTGCTCGAATCACTGAAATCGCCCGACGGCTACATGCGTGTGCCGCAAACCCCGCTCAATGCTGTCGGCGCGTGTGCCTCAAGTTCGATCGCCTTCTCCGAAATCGCGCCGCAATTGCTGCTCGACTATCCCGGCTTCCAGCGTCCCCAGATCGCACTGTGGACTGCCGCCGATGCAGCGACGCGGCCACATTGGGGCATCTTGGACGCATTCGGCCCAGGCGCCTTGATGACGCGTCAAAAGCTCGATGCCTTGAATGCCGGTCGCGCGCCGCACGAACAACGCGCCGTCGGCGACTGCCTCGCGCCGTTCGACGTCGATGCCAATGGCACCGTCGTCGGCGAAGCGGGCTCAGGCGTCCTCATCACGACGCTCGACTTCGCGCTGCGCAATTTCCTCGATATCACCTCGATCATTGTCGGCTGGGGACAAAGCGGGGAAGCCGGCGGTAAAGCACATTTCGCGGGCGTGGGTTTCGGCGGCGAGAACGCCATCATCCATTCGCTCGAACTCGCGCATCGTGGTCATGGCTACGGCATCGCCGACTTCCATTACCTGGTCGCTCATGCCACCGGTACGCGCACGAATTCGAAGACCGATCTCACGACCGCGGCGAATGCCCGCTCGGCGGCTGCCGCACGACAGGGATTCAAAGGTCAGTTACCACCGATGATCGTGGGTACGCCCAAAGCGCTGGGCGATGGGCACTCCATGGGCGAAACCGGACTCAAGGCCGTCGCGCAGGGGATTCAATATCTGCTTGGCAACCCCGCCGTCGGCGTGCCGACGCTGCGCAATGTCGATCCGGATCTCGGCCCGGTCATCGAATCCTTCGTGCTCGATCGCCAATCGCGCCACGGCAATCCCGATGGCGGCGTGTTGTGTGCAACGCAGGGTTTCGGTGGCTATAACGGCGCCGTCGCGTTGCGCGGCGCACATGCCGATGCATTCCGCCGTTACGCGGTCGATACCAAGGTATTGGATGCCTATCTCGAGCGCTGGCCGCAACTGCGGCGTGAACGCGAACAGCGCGAACGCCTGTGGCGTACGCGCCGTCGCAGCGCCCTCGAGTTAGCGCAAATGCATCGGTGGAAAGGCTTGGACTGAGGTTACTTCTTGGTGCCGGTGAATGTGCCTTCGCCGAGCTCACCCATTGAGGTTTTGCCCTTGATCGAGTTGCCATCGACCGTGCCTTTGTAGGTCACGACCAATTCCATACCTTGGGCGCTCAGCGTGTATTGCAGTTCGACGTCATTGCCGTTCACTTTGCCGGTGACCGGCGCTTCGCCCAACTGACCTTGGTAGGTGCCGGTGACATCACTGCCTTCTTGTTTCAGTTCGAACACGGGATTGCCCGAACCCATTTGCGTTTCGACGGTCATCGTCCAGGTACCTGTGACGTCGACGTCCGCGGCGGCGGCAGGCAATGCAAAGCCGATCGCCAATGCCGAGGCGAGAATCATTCTGCGGAACATGTTCATGCGCTGTCTCCCCAATGGAATATCAATGTAGTGGCCTCGGTCGAGCGCATGGCGTTGGTTCGAGATACTCAAACTTACGATCGAACATTGCGTGGCGATGTTCGTAGAGCGCCCTTCGCGGCGCCCGTAGAGTAGAGGACCTCTGACTGCGTTCGCCAGAGAAGAACCTCCCTTCGCCCATAAAACGACGCAAAGAGTTGTCACGACGCTTGCTTCCCTGCTGTGTTCTGCAAATCGTTTCGCTAAGCGGTCCTATGCAACAATGCGCGCCCTCATGAAGCATCGCAGCCTTCAGTTCACGCCGCGGGTTTTCTGGATCGCGACGCTCGTCGCGATGCTCGTGCTGGTCACGATCGTCGCCGTGCCGCAATGGCTATCGAAGCAGGCGCGGTTGGATGTGTTGCGTTCCAATGTGGAGCAAATTGCGCGCCTGGCCGCGAGTGTCGTGGACGGCGATTTGCACCGCCAACTATTGGCGCCGCAGAACTATTCGCCGGATCTGTACGAGCGCGCGTTGCAACCGCTCGTCGACTTTCACTCCGCCGCGCCCGATGTGAGCTACGTCTACACGATGGTCGAGCACGATGGGAAAACCTATTTCGTGCTCGATACCGCGGCCTCGAGCAAGCTCGTCACGCAGCGCACATTGCGCGCTTCAGCGTATATGGAACCGTTCGAGCTGCTCGATAAAGAGCCCGACCCCGACTGGCTGCAACGCATCGCCGCCGGCGAGACATATGTGTATCCGCAGTTCATGAACGATGAATACGGCTACTTTCTATCCGGCCATTCTCCAATCTTCGACAGCCAAGGCCGCTACAGCGGTTTTGTCGGCGTCGACTTCGATCTGCAGTTCTATCTGGCGCGCGAAGCGCGTTTTCGCGCGATCGCCACCGGCTCGATCATCGCCGCATTTCTCACCGCATTGGCGATGGGCC
>CAZIXV010000045.1:6794-18266 GCA_964543105.1 uncultured Steroidobacteraceae bacterium | reverse complement strand
GATCGCGAATTCAGAACGTATACGTCAAACGCCCATACACGAAGCGTCCGCTGCGACCAAACGCACCGAGATTCGAATACGGCAGATTGCCGGTGCTATTGAGCACGACAGGCAGCGGCTCCGGATATTCATCAAGCACGTTATCGGCGCCGAGGGCAACGCGCAGGCGGTCGGTCACACCAATACGCGCTTCGAGGTCGACCAAGGTCGCTGCTGACATTTCGAAATCCAACGCGGGATTTGCATCGGGCGCCAGCACTTTGCCGTAGCGTGTCGCGCGCAAGGTCGCGCCCCAGCGATCCCATTGCCAATTCGTGCTCAACGAAAACTTGGTATCGGGCGTGCCTTCTTCGAAGGTCAATACATTCACGCGATTGAACAGGATCGGTGCAGGATCGAGCGCCGCGAGTTCCGCAGTTGCAGGCACACGCGTCACATCCGTCGAGTTGTAGTTCGCGGTGAACGTGAAATCGAAGCGGCCGAAGGTGCTGCGCAATGGATAGTTGACGACGAAATCGACGCCCTCGGTTTCAGTATCGACACCATTGATGAAGAACCGCCCGCCACCGACGCCGACAAAACCACGGTCTTGCAAATACGCGCGAACGTTATCTTGCGTGAGGTTCTCCGACAGCACGATGCGATCGTCGATGTCGATGCGATAGGCATCGATCGTGACTTGCAGATCACCCCACTGCAGCACCGCACCAATCGAATAATTGAGCGACTCCTCGGCATCAAGGTCGCGGGCACCGAGCGCCACCGCAACCGGATCCGTCACCGGAAACGTCGTGATATCGAATGGAATGCCGCCGATGAAATTCGTCGCCGTCGTCGCGTAATACTGCTGCTGCAAGGACGGCGCGCGAAAACCATTCTGCACCGAGCCGCGCAACGCGAACATGCTCGAAAAATCGTAGCGCAATGAAATCTTGCCCGAGAGATTCTCGCCGAAGTCCGAGTAGCTCTCTCCGCGCAGCGCCACCGAGGCAAGAAACTTGTCCGTGATGTTCGCTTCCAGATCGAGATAGGCACCGACGGCCGTACGATCTTCATCGACTTCATTCGCCGGCCGAAATCCCGGGAAGACTTGCGAGCCTGACGCCGTCGGCCCGCCGCCCGGCAAGGTCGCGCCACCGTTTCGCCAGGAGTCCGGCTCGCCGGCAAAGATCTCGTATTCCTCCTGTCTTGCCTCAAGACCAATGGCAACGTTCAGCGGCGACGCCAAACCCACATCGATCCCGCGCACACCTGAGACATTGAGCACCAACTGTCGATACTCGAACCCGCCCGCATCGAACACCGTCTTGCTCGCGGTGCCGAGCGAGCGATTCAAAGTGTTCTCGATCGTGAACTCCATCTTGTTGCTGCCAAAGACGAGCGAGGAATCCATTTCCCAGCCTCCCAGATCCCAACGCACACCGGCCGCAGCAGAGAGATCCGTTACCTCCGGGGCGATGATCGGCAGAAAACCATCGGGATGAATTTCGATGACATTGCGATCATCGACGGCGCGACGATAGAAACCCGCCGAGCGCGAATCGCGCTCCTGCCAGCTTGCCCACGCATAGCCGCTCGCACCTGCGTCGAAGTCATACGTTGCGTTCGCGAATAGCGTTTTCTGATCGAGTTCGGGTTCGCCGGACCACGCGCTGAAGCGATCGAACGTCAGCTCGCGCGGATCGTAGACAGGAGCGGCCGCCGTGCCGCCGATGAGCGGATACTGTTGCCGATGATCCCAACCGTCGCGTTCGGTACGTTCTTGATCCTTGTACTCTGCGGCGACCGTGAGCGCCCCATTGTCGCCGAGCGCAAAGCCTTTCCAAGCGGAGAAGGTCAGCGTCTCGCCATCTGAGACATCACGCGTCAGCTTGGCCGGCGCCGACCATCCGGCATTGACCGGTGGCGTGCCCGTATAAACGTCGTAACTCGATTCGCGCCAGCCGTAACTCAACGAGACGTCGCCGCCCTCGCGCGCATTGCGCAAGCGCAGATTGATGACACCTGCGATCGCATCCGAACCGTATTGCGCAGATGCTCCATCGCGCAGCACTTCGATCGACTGCACCATGGCTGTCGGAATCGTATTGAGGTCGACCGCGGAAGAGCCGCGCCCCACCGTGCCGTTCACATTCACCAGGCTCGCTTGATGACGACGCTTACCATTGACGAGCACCAACACTTGATCCGGCGCCAAGCCACGCAACGTCGCCGGTCGAACCGTGTCTGTACCGTCGGCCAAACCAGGGCGCGGAAAATTGTAAGAAGGTAAAGCCACCGAGAGCGCTTGATTGATTTCGCTCACGCCGACGTTCTGCAGCTGATCCGCCGAGACGACATCGACCGGCACGGCCGTGTCGAGCGCGGAACGATCCGCTACACGCGTGCCGGTGACGATCACATTCTCGAGTTGCTCGCCTTCGCGCGGCGTCTGCGCGGGCAGGGATTGAGAAAGCAGTAAAGCACTCGACAGCGACGACATGAACATCGTGCGGCGTAAACGCTTCATTTTCGGTTCCCCATTTTAACGATGCGCCTTTAATAGGCGCGGAGTCGAGAAGCGCGCAATAAGTAGTCCACCAGCGCTCCGACACCCCTGCCCTTGTTACGTCGATGTGGAACAGCAATGCAGCCTTCCTCGTCTAGCTGAGTAGGCGAAGGCGGACGACGGGACCACGCATGCCGGTCAAAGCGAAAGCGAAATCTCAAGCGACATTGCCCTGGTGGTTGGAACCGGGCGATGAGGATTGCCCGCATTGTGGGCAGCCCTACATCTACGAGTTGGAATTCCGTTGCTCGGCATGCGACGGACCTGCCTGCATCCATTGCAAACAGCTACACGCCGCAGGTCATGAGGTGTGTCCCGACTGCGTGTCAGCGAACGGCGAATGACCCATGGCAAGAGCGATGTGGAAAGGCACGATCGAACTCGGCAAGCAGCAGCTCGACGTCAAACTGTATTCCGCCGTAGAAGATCGAAAGATTCACTTTCGTCTGCTGCATGAGAAGGATCTGGCGCCCGTCGAGCAGCGCATCGTGCGCAAAGACACCGGCGAGGAAGTCGACAAGCAAGACATTCGCAAGGCGTTCGCACTCGCCAAGAACACGGCTGTGATGCTCGAACCCGAAGACCTCGAAAAGCTCGTCCCGCCCGAGTCGCGTGAGATCGAGGTGTATCGCTTCGTGCCGCGAACGGTGCTTGGCGATCAATGGTTCGATCGCCCGTACTACCTGGGACCGGACGGCGACGAACAAGCGTACTTCGCGCTTGCGCAGGCGTTGGAGCGCAAAAAGGCGATGGGCATCGCACGTTGGGTGATGCGCAAGAAGCGCTACGTTGGCGCACTCAGCGCCCTCGATGGCTATTTGACGATGTCGACACTGCGTCGCGCCGACCAAGTGTTGAGCTTTGCCGGCGTCGAGCCCGCGAAGACGAGCGCCCCGCATGCAAACGAATTGAAACTTGCCGAACAACTCGTCGAGTCCATCTCCTCGGACTTCGACCCGACGCTGTGGCAAAACGAGTATCGACAACGGCTTTGCGACTTGATTGAAGCGAAGGCACGCGGCAAGAAACTCCCTCGCGTCAAGCCCAAGAAGAAAGCGGCGCAAGCAAGCCTTGCGGAGAGCCTGCGCGCGAGCATTGCGGCAGCCAAGGAGAAGCGCGTTGCCTAAACGTAAACGAGCGCAACAAGAAAGCACCGACGAGCCGAGCGCGCCGGTGCGTGCGTTCTGGTCTGGCACGATCACATTCGGCCTGGTCAGCATTCCCGTCGACTTGCTTTCGGCCGTGCGACCGCGCCGTACGGCCATGAAGCTCATCGATGCCGAAGGGCACGCGCTAGGCCGACAGTATCGCTGCTCGAAAGAAGACAAGAAGCTCGACAACGACGAACTCGTGCGCGGTTACGAAACCGACGACGGCAAGCTCATCACGATCAGCGATGCAGAGCTCGAATCCGTTGCACCCGAGATGTCTGGCGACATCGAGCTACGCAGCTTCGTCCCGCTCGCGCAGATCCCCCCGATGTTTTTTCAACGACCCTACTTCCTGGCGCCGGCCGGACGCTCCGCCAAGGCGTATCGTTTGCTTGCCGCCACGATGGAAAAAACCGGTCGCGTCGGCATCGGCAGCTTCGTCATGCGCGGCCATGAGTACCTCGTCGCCATCATCCCCGACAAAGGGGTGCTACGCGCGGATACGCTGCGCTACGCCGACGAAATCCGTACGCCCGAAATGATCGGCTTACCAGCACAGCGCAAGGCCCCGGCGAAGCAGGTGACTGCGTTCACAAAGGCAATTGATGCGCTCTCTGAGCGCCAGCTCGATGTCTCTGAGTTGGCCGATCAAGAAGCCGCCGCGCTGCAAGAACTCGTCGAAGCCAAGCGCAAGGATGAGGACAACGTCATTCATCCGCGCGGCGCGGAGGACGCCGATGCCGAAGCAGGTGGCGCCAAGATCATCGACCTGATGGAAGTCTTGAAAAAGAGCTTGTCTAAGAATGCGGTCGTCACTAACGCAGAAGGCGCTGCGCCGATTTCTCTCGCGGAGCACCGCGAGCGTAAGCGCAGCGCCACGGCGAAAAAGAAACCCGCCGCGCGGGCGCCGCGCAAGAAGACTACGAAGAAGAGCACGAAGAAAGGCGCAAAGAAGCGCGCGCGCTGACGCAGGCGAAAATCCGAGAGCAAATCTCGCACGCTGCTGCGCGCTGCTGACAGGAACCTGCAACCGGTGTCCGAGTTGCTTAATCAGTACCGCGCCCATCGGAGTCTAGATCATGAAACACGCCACTCGTATTTCCTCGCGCGCGACGCGCTCGACCACTGCCGCTGCACTGCTGGCAGGCTTCGCCAGCTCTGCATTTGCCATGAATGTCGCTACGGCAAACGAAGTCGAAACCGCTCCTATCAGCGCGGAATCCCGGGCACTGACATCACAACTGTTCGCGAGCCCCTCGCAAGTGCGCTTGGTGCAAGAGCGTTTACGCGAGCAGGGCTATGATGTCGTCGGACAAGTGGATGGCGTGTGGGGCGAAGGGACGACAGCCGCCGTGAAGCGCTACCAGGAAGCGCATGACTTGCCGCAAACCGGACAACTCGATACGAGCTTGCTGAGTGCGTTGGAGATCGGCGATGTGCTCGCCGGCGAAACTTCCGAGCCTTTCCTTGATGGGCTGCTGCGAGCGGACGCGCGTGCAATGGAAAGCAAAGGTCACGGCGCGCCGCTCTTCGTCAGCCCAACGCACGTTGCGCAAATTCAGCAGCTGTTGAAAGCACGCGGGATGTACGAGGGCGCGATCGATGGTGCGTGGGGCGACGCCACTGCTGCGGCGGCCAATAAGTACCGCACTTCATTGGGCCTACCGACGGATGCCGGTGTCGACATTGCCTTGCTCCAGGCATTGAACCAGCAACGCACGGACGTACCGGAACTCGATGCCGCGATTTCCGAACGCACTGCCGGTGCGCCGCTGTACGCGGGTTCCGATACGTTGCGTGCGATGCAGCGTGAGCTCAGTGCGAGCGGCCACGATGCCGGCGCGATCGACGGCAAGTGGGGCGAGAACACCCGCGAAGCCTTACGCTCGTTTCAACGCGAACATGATCTGGAAGCGACTGGCACGCTGACGTTGCCAACGCTCGCAGCGCTCGGTATCGATATTCGCCATGGCGAAGACCGCGAGATCGAGTCGGTTGCTCAACCCGATGCGACGCCGGAATCCAAACCGACGTCGGTGGCGGAAGAGCGCGGTGACTAGCACGCACTGACCGTTCGTGCTGAGCTTGTTGTCGATGGATTGACCCGTTCGTGCTGAGCGTGTCGAAGCATGCGCAATCAGAGCCCTTCGACGGGCTCAGGGCGAACGGAATTTCTCGCTCCGGGTGAACGGAATTCCCGCTCCGGGCGAACGGAATTCGCGCTCTGGGCGAACGAACTATTGATCCCCAAGCGCAGCATTCACCACCTGCTGCGCTTCTTCGATCACGCTCTGCAAGTGCGCGGGGCCTTTGAAGCTTTCGGCGTACACCTTGTAAATGTTTTCGGTACCCGAGGGGCGCGCGGCGAACCACGCGCTCTCGGTCATGACCTTGATGCCGCCGAGCGGCGCATCGTTTCCCGGCGCTCTATCCATCACCGCCGTAATTTTCTCGCCGGCCATCTCACTGGCGGTGATCTGCGCGGGCGATAGCTTCGACAGTTTCTGCTTTTGCTCAGGTGTTGCCGGCGCGTCCACGCGATCGGATGCGGGATCGCCGAATTCTTCCGCCAGTTTGCGATAGCACTCCCCTGGATCGCGGCTGGTTCGCGCCGTGATCTCCGCGGACAACAGCGCCGGCGCCAGACCATCTTTATCCGTCGTCCACACGCCGCCGTCTTTTCGCAAGAAAGATGCGCCGGCGCTTTCTTCACCGCCGAAACCAAGCGCGCCACTTACCAGGCCATCGACGAACCATTTGAATCCGACCGGCACTTCGTACAGCTTGCGACCGCGATTGGCGGCGACGCGATCGATCATTGCGCTACTGACGAGCGTCTTCCCCACGGCGCTGTCGGCGCGCCAATCAGGGCGATTCTGAAACAGGTAGTCGATCATCACCGCGAGGTAATGGTTGGGCTGCATGAGCCCGTGGCTACCGGTCACGATGCCGTGACGATCGTGGTCGGTGTCGCACGCGAATGCGATGTCGTATTTGTCTTTGAGGCTGATCAAGCGTTGCATCGCATGTGGCGAGGACGGATCCATGCGAATGCGACCATCCCAATCAGCCGTCATGAAGCGGAACGTGTAGTCCACCTCGGTGCTCAGTACGTTCAAATCGATTCGGTAGTGCTCTGCGATACGCTCCCAGTAATGCACTCCTGCGCCACCGAGCGGATCGACCGCCATGCGCGGTGACGCGCCACGGATCACATCGAAGTCGATGACATTGCCCAAGTCCTCGACGTAGTGAGAAAGAAAATCGAACTCCTGCGTCGTCGTCGCCTTGCGTGCGCGTGCAAGCGTGATGCGACGCACATCGGCCAAACCGGTCTCGATAATCTTGTTCGCGCGTTGCTCGATCCACTTCGTGACGTCCGTATCGGCAGGTCCGCCGTTCGGCGGGTTGTATTTGAAACCACCCCCATCGGGCGGATTGTGCGAGGGCGTGATCACGATGCCGTCGGCAAGGCCGCTCGTGCGTTGCTTGTTGTAGACGAGGATGGCGTGCGAGATCGCCGGCGTCGGCGTGAACTCATCGCCCTTTGCAATCCGTGTCTCGACGCCATTTGCGGCGAGCACCTCGAGCGCACTGGCGAATGCCGGCGCCGATAGCGCATGCGAATCGAAACCAAGAAACAACGGGCCATCGATGCTTTTGGTTTTTCGGTATTCGCAAATCGCCTGACTGATCGCGAGCACGTGGTCCTCGTTGAAACTTCCTTCGAACGATACGCCGCGATGACCCGATGTACCGAATGCAACACGCTGTGCGGCGACGCTCACGTCCGGCTTCAACGTGTAAAACGCACAGACGAGCCGCGGAATATCGACGAGCAACTGATGCGGCAATGTTTTTCCGGCGAGCGGACTGACTCTTGAGCTCACAATGGATTCCTTATCTGAAGGACGCGACAACAGGTGCGACATTACGAATGCGCGGCGACGGTGCCAAGCGCTGAAAGTGCGGCTTTTACAGGATTTCCCGTAGGAAATAGACGAGCAGGCCTTGCCGATAAAGCGTATAGTGCCCTCGGTTCGCGACTTTCCTTATTTTTTTGGCCCCGCGCACGGTGCGCGTTAGTTCTTGAACGGCCAAATCAACCTAAACCGATCGTTCTCGACCGCATGGAGACCGCCCCCTTAGCCAAGTGAGGGCAGTCATGTCTTTCCGGCGCATCTAAAAGCGATGTTCTCGCTTCGCGTCTTTCTTGAAGAGTCTAAGTTATGAGCAAAATTTACGTGGGCAATCTGCCCTTTTCCGCTGACGAGAATTCGGTTCGCGAGCTGTTTGCGCAACATGGCACGGTGGACTCGGTCGCTTTGATCGAAGATCGCGACACAGGCCGTCCACGCGGTTTCGGTTTCGTCGAAATGCCGCGCGCCGATGCAGCACGCGCCATTCAGAATCTCAACGGTCAAGACATGGGCGGACGTCCGCTCAAAGTCAACGAGGCGCAAGACAAGCCTCGCGGCGGTGGCGGCGGCGCACGTCGCTGGTAATCGCTTTGGACCGATACCGCATGCGCCGCGCGCGCATGCGGTTCTTGATCACTCATCACTTAAGGAGCTGACCATGAGCAGCAACCGATCCGAAAACCCCTTTGGATTCGGCCTTGAGGGCTCCGAGCGTCGAGCCGCGGCGATCCGAGCAGAAGAGGAGCGCGCACAGTTGCGTCACTCGCGCATCGAAGCACAGTCCTCTCCCTACGCAACGCCCCAAGAACGAATCCGCCTGTGGGAGGAATTACATGGACTGGCGCTGCCTCGCGACCACGATCATCGCCTGGTCGGCGTCATCGCCACCCACACCGCGCTTACGGTTAAGGACGTCCACGACGAACAAACGCGCCGTCGCGGACTTGCAGTCGAGGCAACCCCATGAGTTTGCAGCAGCAATCACACGCCCTTTTAGAAACCAGCTTTCAAGTCGATTCCATTGATCCGATTCCCGATCCGAACGGCGGCTCGGCCACCTGGTTTCGGTACGTGATCTCTCAGGGTGCGAACCGTGACAATGCGATCACGGGCACACGCTCCGGCTCACGCAATGAAGTTCAGGCGCAATTGCAGGAAATGGTCGCGCGTTTGAACGAACGCTGCGGCAAGCTCGCAAGCAAGAAGCAATACGGCCGCTAAGAGCACTCAGGCGCGGGCGTCTGCCCGCTGCCTCCCGCCTCCTCGTCGGTTCGTTCATCGAACACGGCACAGCGAATGAATCGCAACGGTTCTTTGCGATCGCGTCCAACCTTTCTTCGATTGGCGCAACCGTGACTGCAGCGATCAGTCGCGCGATTGCGAGCGTCTTCTCTGCAGAGTCGTCACAGCAAGTCCTGCCGCAAAGGCGACGTACGTCGCAAGGATCGCCGCGGGGCCGATATGTTTCCTGAAGCCCGGGCGTAAACGCCTAGGCACGAGGTGGTAATCCACGACGTACGCAACTCCCGTCACCGCTGCCGCCTCAGCGAGAACTTGCACGGTCGATACGCTTTTAAGTTCACGCGCACGGCTGCGACCGAAGAGATGCTCGTAAAACACCGCCCAGAAAATCGAGGAGGCATGATGAACCGTGTATCCCACGGCGGTATGTCTCCATGTGGCGCGGCGCGTATACGCCTCTTCCTCTCCCCATACCCACTGACTTGGACCATTGACCGCGCCGGCCGCGCTGTCCTCTTCCACCGTGCTACATACGGACAGCACGAGCGTCGATGCCAAGGAGGCGCTCGATCCTGAAGACAGCGCATCTTTCAGCGCCTGCGGCTTAACTAGTGCGGTATTGATTTTCACAGCCAAGAAACGCTGGCGGCAGGTGTTACGGTTCCCGACCGAGGGCGAGTAAGAACTACCGTAGTGACAGCGATGTTCGCGTTCGGGAACCTCGCCCTACGATGCAGTCGTTCGGCTCACATGAACATCCTCATCACGGGAAGTACAGGCTTCATCGGTAGCCACCTAGCCGCGGCGCTGCGCCGCGCCGGCCACCGCGTCATCGGCGTGAGCCGCTCTGGCGGTGACACCGACGTGCGCGGCGATTTCACTCGCGACATCGCACCCGAAGATTGGATCCCAAAGCTCGCCGGCATCGATGTTCTGGTAAACGCCGTTGGCATTCTGCGAGAACGGGGCGCACAGACCTTCGCGAAGATTCATACCGAAGCGCCACGCGCGCTGTTCGATGCGTGCGCTCGTGCCGGCGTAAAACGGGTGATCCAGATTTCCGCGCTCGGTGCGGATACGGGCTTGAGCGGATATTTCCGCAGCAAGCGACTTGCGGACGAACATCTTGAGTCTTTACCGATGGCTTGGACGATCGTGCAGCCATCGCTCGTATACGGCGAAGGCGGCACGAGCGC
The DNA here is from genome assembly GCA_964543105.1 of uncultured Steroidobacteraceae bacterium. Lineage (GTDB taxonomy): Bacteria > Pseudomonadota > Gammaproteobacteria > Steroidobacterales > Steroidobacteraceae > Steroidobacter. Next base: position 8,209 of record CAZIXV010000045.1, on the reverse strand, counting down.
GAAAATGTTCACGCTGTTCGCCTCGCTGCCCGTGATCGGCGTTCCGGGGCGTGGCGAGCAGCGCGTCCAGCCGATTCACATCGAGGATCTCGTCGCGGCCCTGGTGCGACTGTGTGTCGATAAGATTGCAGTGCGCGAGAAGGTTTCTCTCGTCGGCCCGCGCGCGCTTCACTATCGCGACATGCTGCTCGAGCTACGCAAGGCCATGGGACTTGGGCGTGCGCTCGTTCTTCCTATTCCACTACCGTTGATGCGCTTTGGCGCCCGACTCGCCGAGCTGCTGCCGCGCTCGCTGTTGGATCGCGACACGCTCGAGATGTTGAGCGCGGGCAACATCGACGACCCGGGCAAAACCACGCAGCTTCTCGGCCATCCGCCGCGCGAAGTTCAGCGCTTCGTCACTGCCGACCGACGCGAGGCGACGCGCCGCAATGCGCAACTGAACTGGCTGCTACCGATGTTGCGCGTTGCAATTGCAGCAGTGTGGATCTGGACGGCGATCGTGTCGTTCGGACTGTATCCACGCGAAGCGAGTTTCGAGTTGCTCTATCGCACCGGCGTGCCGGCGTCGCTTGCGCCGTTGATGCTGTATGGCGCTGCGTCTTTGAATCTCCTCTTGGGGTTCGCGACCCTGTTTCTGCATCGAAACCGCTGGGTATGGCTGGCGCAGATCGCACTGATCTTGGGTTACACGCTCATCATCACAGTGAAGCTGCCGGAGTTCTGGCTGCATCCGTATGGGCCGCTATCCAAGAACCTGCCCATGCTCGCTGCGTTGTACATGCTGTACGTCTACAGCCGAGGCTATGCAAAGGACGAGGCGCGCTGATGGAATACCTCATCGTAAAGTGGCTGCACATCCTGTCTTCAACGGTGCTGTTCGGTACCGGCATCGGTTCGGCGTACTACATGCTGTTCACCAGCCTGACACGCGATGCGCATGCGGTGGCAAGTGTCGTGCGTCTCGTCGTAATCGCTGACTGGGTATTCACCACGACGACGATCATTCTGCAGCCACTCACCGGATTCTATTTGATGCATCTCATCGGCTATCCATTGTCAGCCAAGTGGATTGCGTGGTCGGTCGTGTTGTATCTCGTTGCGCTCGCCGCGTGGCTTCCGGTCGTGTGGATGCAGATCAAGATGCGTGACCTGGCTCAGCAGGCTGCGGGACTTCGCACCCCACTGCCGCCGAAGTATTGGTTTTATTTGAAGTGGTGGGTCGCGCTGGGTTTTGTGGCGTTTTTTGCGTTCGTAACCGTGTTTTATTTGATGGTGGCGAAGCCTGCGTAGTGTCGGTTGGCGGTTGGCGGTTGGCGGTTAGCGGTCGGTGAAGAAGCCCCCACCCCAAACCCCACCCCCGTCGCCCGGGAGGGCGTAATTTTGAGATTGTTGGGTAAACAGAGCCATAACAA
>CAZIXV010000045.1:0-6784 GCA_964543105.1 uncultured Steroidobacteraceae bacterium | reverse complement strand
AAGAAGCCCCCTCCCCAACCCTCCCCCGCTTCGCAGGGGAGGGAGTTTGATAGCGGTTGATGGTTAGCGTTGGCGATTAGAAGGCCCCCTCCCCGCTTCGCAGGGGAGGGAGTCTTTTGCTGATGGTGGAGAAGTCCCCTCCTGCGCTTCGCAGGACAGGGACTGTTTTTTACAGCGGTAGGCCCACGTAGTTTTCGGCCAGGACGCGTTGTGCTGCTTCTGAGGCGAACAGGTAATTGAGTTCGGTGTCTTGGATGCGGCTGGTGAAAGCGTCCGAGTCGGGGAAGTTGTGCAGCAGCGTGGTCATCCACCAAGAGAAGCGCACGGCATTCCATACGCGGCCGAGTGCGCGCTGTGAGTAGCCGTCGATGCCGCTGTTCGTGCCCTGTTTGTAATAGTCATGCAGCGCTTCGTACAAATAGAACACGTCGCTCGCGGCGAGGTTGAGACCCTTCGCGCCTGTGGGGGGCACGATGTGAGCCGCATCGCCGGCGAGAAATAGATTGCCGTAGCGCATCGGCTCGGCCACGAAGCTGCGCAGCGGTGCGATGCTTTTCTCGATCGAAGGTCCGGTCGTCATACGCGCCGCGACGTCCTCGCCGATGCGCAACTTGAATTCGTTCCAGAAGCGCTCATCGCTCCACTGATCGACGTGATCCTCGAGCGGACATTGCACATAGCAACGCACGCGCGTCGGCGAGCGCATGCTTGCAAGCGCAAAACCGCGATCGGAGTTCGCATAGATGAGCTCATCCCACGCCGGCGGAACATCCGCAAGGACGCCGAGCCAACCGAATGGATACACGCGCTCGAACGCCTTGATCTTCTCGGCTGGAATCGTGCGGCGACTGACTCCGTGATAACCATCGCAGCCCGCGATGAAGTCGCATTCGAGTTCGCGCTTTTCGCCTTTGTGAACGAATGACACCTTCGGCTTGCCAGTGACATCGCTCAATGTCACGGACTCGGCCTCGTAAATCGTTTTCGCACCTGAGGCCGCTCGCGCGTCCATGAGATCGCGCGTGATCTCGGTCTGGCCATAGACGGCCACAGGTTTGCCGACGAAGTCTTTGAGTGCGATTCGATGGCGCACGCCGTTGAAGCCGATTTCGATACCGTCGTGGACCAGCTCCTCCTGATGCAAGCGCTGGCTGACACCTGCGAGGTCGAGAATCTGAACGGTGCCCTGCTCCAACACGCCGGCACGAATTCGCCCCAACACGTAGTCGGCGGTATGCCGCTCGAGGATGACCGCGTCGATCCCCGCCTTGTGCAATAACTGCCCAAGCAAAAGGCCTGCTGGGCCTGCGCCGATAATGGCTACCTGAGTTTTCATACTTAGCTCCCCTGAGACTCGCAGCATCGTCGCCTTGAAAGCATGTACTAGCGATGGAGAAAAGCCAGCGATTTTTGGACTTTTCCCAACCTCGGGAGTAGCTTTCAGGTTCGCTTACGTATTCGCCCGCATATGCGCCGCTCGATTCCACAATATTTCCTTTATGGCGAGACCACGCAGGACGTGGATGAACGTTTCCTGCACGTCGAGTCGATCTCCGAGCGCAGTCGGCGCCACGATTGGATGATCCGGCCGCACGCGCATCGCGACCTCTTTCACTTGCTGTTCGTACTCAAGGGTGGCGGCCTATTTCATGCCGAAGGTGGCGCGCACGCATTCAGCGCGAATTCACTTATTTGCGTGCCGAGATCCTGCGTTCATGGCTTCGATTTCAATTCAGGCACCGATGGTTGGATCGTCACTGCATCCGGGGTGTTGTTAACGCGACTCACCCGCGAACATGCAGAACTCGCTCCTGTGTTCGATGAAGCGGGCGTGATCCCACTCAACGCAAGCGCGACGCCGCAGCTCACCGCATTGTTCGATGCACTCGTCGCCGAGTTTCGCGGCAACCTGCCAGTCAGACGCGCTGCTGCGGAATCCTGGCTGACGACGATTTCGATCGTTGCGTTACGTCGCAAGCTCGAACTCACACCCAATGCCTCACAGCCACAGAATGCCGATGCCCTGCTGGCTTCGCGCTATCGCACACTGGTCGAAGCGCAGTTTCGTTCGGCGTGGACGATCGCGGATTATGCGAAGAAGCTATGCATCAGTGCGGAGCGTTTGCGCGTAGGCTGTGTGCGAACGACGGGCAGCTCGCCCCTCGCGTTGTTGAATGCGCGACGCCTGCTCGAAGCCAAGCGCAGCTTGCTCTACACCAATATGAGTATCGCGTTGATCGCAGAATCCTGCGGCTTTCCAGATCCTGCGTATTTTTCCCGATTCTTTTCTCGCGCCACGGGGCAATCACCACGCGCGTATCGTTTGCGGCGCCGCTCGGGCGGTTACGAAGACTAAGACACCCAACGCGCTTGATCGCAGCGCGGTGACTTTCTTTGATGCCGCGTGTCGCTAGCCGTCTGCCATCGCGCAGATTTCACCGAGCGTATTGACGGCTGCGCTCAATTGCTCGTGGACAAACCCGTGCAAGGCCAGCTCGTCTGTTTCCGACGTTTTACCGAAGCGCACGCCATAGGAGATCACCTCCGGCTGCTCCGGATCGAACACGCCGTAGTTGGCGGCAACGATGCATTCGCTGCACAGAGCGTAGTTCCTGCCGAGCAGTGGAATCGTGGTTTGGACACGCACCCGATCGCCTTTGGCCAACTCAACGCTCGAGCGCACCGCGAGACGCGCGCCCGTCGTGCTCAAGTCGACGATGAGAGAGGAAACGCCCCCGCCCGCGCCAAGCGTCGCATCGAGACACACGGGCGCACGCGGCACGCCACGCACCCGGCGCTGTTCAACGCGTTCAGGCCTGCCGACATAAAGATGCGAAAACGGGATGCGCGAGACCTTGCGGATGCGGGCGTGAAAACGCACCACCGTGGTGGCGACGAAGGCGCGAAATACCCAGGTTTGATTTTCTTCGATGACGACCCGCGCAGATTCGGCTGCCTCGGGTCCGGTAATCACGAAGGCGTCCTCGTGCGCCCCGATCAGCCACGACGCAAAACTCTCCGAGGCTTCATCCTTGGACATCTGCAATGCCAACCGATGTCGGCCGAGCGATTTTTCATATCGTGCGCGCCACACAAGCAGTGGATCGAGCAGTGCCGCGTTGGCAGCGGTGTCGTCGAGCGTAGCGGCGGCTTCCGCCGCGGGGTTTGGCGGTGCGTCGCAGTAAATTCCATGCACGAGGAGCGAATGGCGCATCGAATCGCTTTCCACGACACGCCCTCTCGCCAACAGCAATTTGTTCGCGCTACCAAACACCGAAAAAGGCAGCGGCTTCCCCACGACGATTTCACTCGCACGGGTTGCGAGTGCGCTGCTTGCAGACATCTCACCCTCCGATGAAAAGGCGCCGACGGAGTGTTTCGAATCGCTCGACGCACAATCCGTGACCAGATCCGCGACTTTTGCATCCCAGTGAGGGAAGAGACTTGGGGTGTGGATTCGCGCTCAAAGATCTCAACTGGGATTTCAATTGGACACGCATCAATTCAGATCTCAACTGGACACGCATCGATCTGAAAAACTGGATGGTTTGATTCGATCGCATCCGATCTGAATGGACACGATGCATCTACTTAAATTGGACACGCATGGAAACAAGATCCGCCGTCGCAGCCTGCGCCGGTAAGTTGGCGCGATTACGTCACGTCATCCAACTTGTCGGTGCGCATTGGGCGGTCTGGACAAAGCTCTGATCGATCTGGAATCGATCTGGACACGCATCTCTTTCTTTCCGCGTTCGCTCCTCCGCCGCAAACGCGAGCGCACGTAAGCCATGAAGAGCGTTTTTCTAACCTGCAACCGAGCACGCTGCTCGATTAGCATGGGGGAAGCATCAGCGTGAGAATGAGCTAGAACTTGTGCTAGCGCGAACGTAAACGAATGCGATCGCGATAGCTCAAACGTACAACTGACGTGCCTGGCGCAGACCACGTATCCATGACTGGCCCAAGGTACGCGCGTGCAAGCGCAAGTGATCGAGCTTTCCCATTGCTCGGCCGAACACATTGCCGTGTGGCCGCATTGCAGATGTCCACGCATTGGCGTCAATATTCAGCCGCTGCACAATCGAGGGCAGCTTTTCATTGATGAAACCGCGCTTATCCGCGCGGATCCGCCGGCCCGTCCAGTCGACTAACGCCAAGTAGTCTGTGAGTTTGTAGGGAATCGCGATCCGCGGATTGCCGCCCTCGGAGAAAGTTCGCAATCGAATCGTTCGATGACTCGGTAGCCGTCCACCCTTAGTGCGTGGTTTGAGCGCACGAATTCGCTCGTAGATCGAGGTGAACGCGGACTCTTCGGGCGCTGCAGCAAGGCCTGCGCGAATCGGGTTTAGATCAACGTATGCCATCGCCGTGAGAAGCCCAGCTTCATCGAGTAAGGCCTGTGACTTGAAACGCCCTTCCCAGAAGCGGCCAGTGCAGCCGTCTTCAGCGTTGGCGCGGCGCGCCAAGTATTCGTTCAAACACTTCATGAACCAGCTGATGTCGTACAAGCGACTACGCCACTCCTCGATCGCGGCATCTGCGAACTCGCGTTTGGCATCGCTCGCGTCACCGCGAAGACCTTGCGCAACGGGGGTTGGAATTCCGAAGATCCGCGTCCAGCGGTCGACGACTTCGTCTCGCGTGAGGTTGCGGGCGCGCTTGCTATCGACGAATAAAACGAGATGAAAGTGATTCGACATCACCGCGTACGCGCAGATCTCGATCGTGAAAGCCGAACTCAGTAGCGCTAAGCGCTCGATCACCCAAGTTTTACGATGCGAATAATCTCGGCCTGCGTATTCGTCGAATCCGCATAGCCAAGCGCGGCGCACGCAGCGCGAGACAACATGGTAGTAAGGCGTGTCGCTTAAGGAGACTAAAGCCTTTCTCGGATAACCCATTTCAGCCTTACCGTGGCCCACAGTGGCTACATAGTTATTCGACTGCTCGCATAGCGGGCGACGAGTTTCTGGACGTTTTGGGCAGAAATGCCCGGATTTTGCGAGCTGTGTTGAACGGATCGTGTTACCCGTGCGGAGACGATTCGTGCGTGCGCTCGATGCGTGGCCTACGGACGTACGTTGGGTTCCCATTCTTGATGCGTGTCCATTCGAGTTGCGATGCGTGTCCATCCATCCGTAAAAACTCTTTCCATCGCGCCTCATGCGCAGGCTTTTCACTCAACCTACGCCCTGGAACAACCCGCTTCGTCTTCGTGTTGATTCGGACGAACGCCAAGATGGCGACGCTTGCATCGCCAGCTCGTATTTTGCCGGAGGACTCCATGGATCCACTCACACAGGCGTATCGCGAGGTACTGCAATCGAAGCAGCAGCCGCCTTGCCTCAGCGTGTACCAACCGACACATCGCCACTTTCCTGACAATCAGCAGGATCCGATTCGCTTCAAGAACGCCATCAAGAAACTCGAACGCTCGCTGCTGCAGAAACACCCAGCGGGCCAGGCAGAGCCTTTGCTCGCGCCGCTGTATGAGCTTGCGGAAAACCGAGATTTCTGGACCCACACGCGCGATGGGCTTGCAGTATTTTCCGCCGCAGACTTCTTCCGCGTTTACCGCCTACAGCGCGCCGTTCCCGAAATAACGGTCGTGTCCGACAGCTTTCATACCAAGCCCTTGTTGCGGATTCTGCAATCGGCGGATCGTTACCAGGTGCTCGGCTTGAACCGCAAAGAGATCAAGCTGTTCGAAGGAAATCGGGATCAGCTCGATGAGATCGAACTTGATCCGAACGTGCCGCGGACCATTCAGGAAGCCTTGGGTGAAGAACTCACTGACGCCTACCTTACGCATGCGCCTCGACGTGGAGGGGCGAACGTCCCGCAACACCACGGCCATGGTTCAAAAAAGGATGAAGTGGATCTGGACGCAGAGCGCTTTTTCCGTGAGGTGGATCGCGCAATCTACGAGCATCACTCGCGTCCTTCAGGGTTAATGCTGCTGCTGGCCGCGCTACCGGAACACCACAATCTTTTTCGGCGCGTCAGCCACAACCCGCAGTTGGCGGATGCCGCGCTCGACGTGCACCCGGATTCGCTGAATGCCGAAGAGCTCAGGGAGCGAGCGTGGCGTGTAGTTGAACCTCAATACCTCGCACGTCTTGCCTCGTTTATAGAGCAGTTCAAAGGCGCACTCGGCACCGGACTTAGCTCAGCGGAGATACCGAAAATCGCGGCGGCAGCGGCAGAAGGTCGCATCGCTACTCTTCTCATTGACGCGGACACCCACATACCAGGAAAGATCGATCCGCCCAGCGGTCAAGTACAGCCCGGCCAACTCGACGACCCGGACGCCGACGACGTACTTGATGATCTCGGTGAGCTAGTGCTCAAGCAAGGTGGCGAAACCATCATCGTGCCTGCGAACCGCATGCCCACGAAGACTGGAGCCGCAGCCATTTATCGCTACTAACCAAACGAGGCGCAGCATGTTCGTTCAAGTCAACAGCGACAACAATGTTCGAATGAGTGACGACTATACAAATCAGATATCAAGGACCATCGAAGATGGACTTGACCGTTTCGCCGATCGAATAACGCGCGTGGAAGTGCACCTCGGCGACGTCAACGCACAAAAGGGTGGCGATGACGACAAACGTTGCATGATCGAAGTACGTATTGGCGGCTTGCAGCCGCAGGCGGTCACCCACCAAGCGCCGGACCTAGATCTCGCTCTAGACGGTGCACTGGAGAAAGCCAATCGAGCACTCGAAAGCCAACTTGGCAAGCTGAAAGCGTCCAAGGGCGAGGCGACGCTAGGATG
>CAZIXV010000044.1:0-18399 GCA_964543105.1 uncultured Steroidobacteraceae bacterium | reverse complement strand
CGATGGAAGGCCCGACCCCGATTTCCGCGCTGATTCACGCGGCAACCATGGTCACCGCCGGCATCTTCATGGTGGCGCGCATGTCGCCGCTGTTCGAAATGTCCGAAACCGCCTTGTCCACGGTGCTGGTGATCGGCGCGACGACGGCGTTCTTCATGGGTCTGTTGGGTCTCGTGAACAACGACATCAAGCGTGTGGTGGCGTACTCGACGCTGTCGCAGCTTGGCTATATGACTGTTGCGCTGGGTGCCTCGGCTTATAGCGCGGCAATCTTCCACTTGATGACGCACGCGTTCTTCAAGGCGCTGCTGTTCTTGGCCGCCGGCGCGGTCATCGTCGCGATGCATCACGAGCAGGACATGCGCAAGATGGGCGGGTTGAAGAAGTACTTGCCCGTAACGTATTGGACTGCGTTGATCGGCACGCTGGCGTTGATCGGCTTTCCTGGAACGTCGGGTTTCTTTTCCAAGGACGCGCTCATCGAAGCAGTCCACGCCTCGAGCATTCCTGGCGCCACCTATGCGTACTGGTGCGTGCTGCTCGGCGTCTTCGTTACCGCGTTTTATAGCTTCCGTCTGGTGTTCATGACCTTCCACGGTCCGGAGCGCTTCCATGGTGCCGAGGCGGCTCATGGTGCGAGCGAAAGCACGCACGTGCATACGGACGCCGATGCCGGTCATGAGCCCGATGCGTCGCATAGCGATCACGATCACGCTCACGACGGCCCCCCGAAGGAATCGTTCTGGTCGATCAAACTGCCGCTGATTCTGCTTGCCGTGCCGTCGCTGCTCATTGGCGCCTTTACGATCACACCGGTGCTGTTCGGTGGCTACTTCGGCGATGCGATCTTCGTGCTGCCTGAACACGACACCGTGGGGCATGTGGGCGAGAGCTACCACGGCGTCTTCGGCTTCATGCTGCACGGGTTACAAAGCCCGGTGCTGTATCTGATGCTCGCGGGCGTCATCTCGGCTTGGTATCTGTACATCAAACGTCCGGATCTGCCGGCCGTGATCGCGGGACGCTTCGCAGCGATCTATAAGCTGCTCGCGAACAAGTTCTACTTCGATGAAATCAATCAGCTCGTGTTCGCACGCGGCAGCGTTGGGCTTGGCAAAGCGCTGTGGCGGGTGGGCGATGTTGCGCTGATCGATGGGCTTGCCGTGAACGGCTCGGCGCGCGTCGTCGGCTGGTTGTCCGGTATCGTCCGCCGCGTTCAAACCGGCTACCTGTATCACTACGCGTTCGCAATGATCATCGGCCTGTCCGCGCTCATTGCTTGGTACGTGCTGCGCTAACTCAAAAGACCGACATCATCATGCAGTTCGACTGGCCAATTTTGAGTGTGTTGATCTGGCTGCCGATTTTCGGCGGCGTGGGTCTACTTGCACTCGGCGATAAAGGGATCGCGCTCGGGCGCTGGGTGGCGTTGATTACGACCGCGGTGACGTTCGTGCTTTCGACGTTGCTGTATACGAATTTCGATTTGACCACGGCGCAAATGCAATTCGTCGAGCGGGCCAACTGGTTGCCGCAGTTTCAAGCCTTCTATGCGCTTGGCATCGACGGCTTTGCGATGCCACTCATCATCCTGACGACGTTCATCACGCCGCTGGTCGTGATCGCCGCTTGGAACCTCATCGAGCGCAAGCCGGGGCAATACTTCGCGTCGTTCCTGATTCTCGAAGGTTTGATGGTCGGCGTGTTTGCGGCGACCGATGCCTTGCTCTTCTATTTCTTCTGGGAAGCGATGCTCATCCCGATGTTCATCATCATCGGTGTATGGGGCGGTCCACGCCGCGTGTACGCGACGATCAAATTCTTCCTGTACACATTCCTCGGTTCGGTGCTGATGCTGGTCTCGCTGATCTACATGTATTGGCAGACCTGCGATGCCGGTGTTTGCAGCTATGCAATCGCCGACTTCCAACGCCTGCCGCTCGCGATGGAAGCGCAGCTGCTGATCTTCATCGCGTTCTTGCTGGCGTTTGCCGTGAAGGTGCCGATGTGGCCCGTGCATACCTGGTTGCCCGATGCGCACGTCGAAGCGCCAACCGGTGGTTCGGTAATTCTGGCGGCGATCATGTTGAAGATGGGCGGCTACGGCTTCTTGCGCTTTGCGCTGCCGATGACGCCCGATGCCGCACGTGAACTTGATTGGCTCGTCATCTCCTGTTCGCTGATCGCAATCGTTTACATCGGCTTCGTCGCCTTGGCGCAGCGCGATATGAAGAAGCTGATTGCGTACTCTTCGGTCGCTCACATGGGCTTCGTGACGCTCGGTTCGTTCCTCGCCTTCGAGCTCATGCGCGTGCATGGCGATGCGCGCGGTGCCGCCATGGGTATCGATGGCGCGATGGTGCAGATGATCTCCCACGGCCTGATCTCGGGCGCAATGTTCTTCTGTGTCGGCGTGTTGTATGACCGAGTGCACAGCCGCGAGATCAGCGCGTATGGCGGCGTCATCAACAAGATGCCGATCTTTGCCGCCTTCGCCGTCCTATTCGCGATGGCGAACTCGGGCTTGCCCGGGACCTCCGGCTTCGTTGGCGAATTCCTCGTCATCCTTGCCAGCTTCCGCGCCGACTTCTGGTATGCGTTTCTCGCGGCCATCACCTTGATCCTCGGTGCTGCTTATACCCTGTGGTTGGTGAAGCGCGTCGTTTTCGGCCCGGTCGGCAACGAGCAGGTTGCGCAACTGACCGACGTCAATGGCCGCGAGTTCTTCGTCCTGGGAATTCTTGCGGTCGCTGTGTTGTTGTTGGGTGTGTGGCCTGCGCCGCTGCTCGATGTGATGCGTCCGACCGTCGAGCATCTCGTCCAGCAGATCACCGTCTCCAAACTTTAGAAAGTTGCTATGTCAGAAGCCGTGATTTCTGCTGCCGAATACGCTGCGGCGTCCGCCGAGATCTTCGTGCTCGGCGCGATTTGTTTCATCCTGCTCGTCGATGTCTTCCTCGACGACGAGCAGCGCTGGATCTCCTATGCCTTGACGCTCGCGACACTCGTCGGCGCAGCGGTCGTGACTTTGAATTTCGGCGTGGACGTGCGCACGAGCGCATTCTTCGGCACCTTCGTCGCCGACCCCATGGGCGACGTACTGAAACTGTTCACCTACGCAACCATTGGCGTCGTGCTCATTTATTCACGCGAATACTTGGAGCGCCGCGGTCTGTTCAAAGGCGAGTACTTCATCCTGACGCTGCTTGCGATGCTCGGCATCATGGTGATGACCTCGGCGGGCAGCTTGCTCACCGTGTATCTGGGGCTCGAATTGATGTCATTGTCGCTGTACGCGATGGTGGCCATCGATCGGGATTCCTCGGTGCCTGCAGAAAGCGCGATGAAGTATTTCGTGCTGGGCGCAATTGCCTCCGGCATGATGCTGTACGGCTTCTCGATGGTTTACGGAATGACCGGGACGTTGCAGCTCGACGATATCGCGCTGGCTGTGAGAGAGGTGGGTCCGGACAAGCTGGGTCTGGTCTTCGGTCTGGTGTTCATCGTCGCTGGCATCGCGTTCAAGTTCGGCGCCGTGCCATTTCATATGTGGATTCCCGACGTCTATCACGGCGCGCCCACGCCCGTGACGCTGCTCATCGGCTCTGCGCCCAAGATCGGCTCGTTCGTACTCGCCATCCGTGTGTTGGCCGAAGGCTTGGGTGCGATGGTGGAGAGCTGGCAGAACATGCTGATCGTGCTCACCGTGCTGTCGATGGCGATCGGTAACGTCGTTGCCATCGCGCAATCCAATTTGAAGCGCATGCTGGCGTACTCGACGATCTCGCACGTGGGTTTCATCCTGCTCGGCATTCTGGCCGGCACGATGGAAGGCTATCGGGCAGCGATGTACTACACGATGGCCTACGTCATCATGGCCGTCGGTTCGTTTGCGATGATCATTCTGCTTTCGCGCGAAGGTTTCGAAGCCGATGAGATCGAAGACTTCCGCGGCCTGAATCGCAAGAGTCCATGGTTTGCCGCGGTGATGGCGATGTTGATGTTCAGCACCGCCGGCGTGCCGCCATTCCTCGGCTTCTGGGCGAAGTTGACCGTGTTGGGCGCAGTGATCGACGTGGGGCTTACATGGCTCGCCGCCGTCGCCGTCGTCTTCTCGGTGATCGGCGCGTTCTACTACCTGCGTGTCGTCAAAGTCATGTACTTCGATGCACCGGCCGATGAGTACGGACTGCAAGCGGGCGGTGCGATGCGCACCGTGCTGAGTTTGAATGGACTCGCCGTACTTGTACTCGGCATCTTCCCGAGCGTTCTGATCGAAATCTGCGCACGCGTATTGCCGTAAATTTCGCGGCGCGAAAAATCATCGGTGACTTGGCCTTGTAATACGCCGACATCGCCCTTAGAATTCGCGCCCTCTGCTGCGGGGTGGAGCAGTCTGGCAGCTCGTCGGGCTCATAACCCGAAGGTCGCAGGTTCAAATCCTGCCCCCGCTACCAACCTTCGAAACGCAATACGCCGCTCTCTCGAGCGGCGTATTGCTTTGTAGCTTCCGTTCCTCGTGCAATCTGCACAGCGCTAAGCAAGAGCCAAAAATTCCGGACGCAGCTGCGATCTGCTATTTGCTCATCACTCAAGACCGATCGCGACTGTGCAAAGGTTTTTTGAGGGTAGGCGCAAAGTGCGCCGCCTTCTTATTCTGGCCGTAACCCGTAACCCGTAGCCCGTAGCCCGTAGCCCGTAGCCCGTAGCCCGTAGCCGGTAAATTCTCCTCTTGCCTTTCGCTTCGATTTCCGTTTGCCAGGTTGTACACCGTTACGCTGGACATCCTGTGGATAACCGCGTCGCGCAGCATGTTTTCCTCGGCAAAAATGGCATTGATCAAAATTTGATCACTAACGAAACGCGACTCGGTCTAAGCATTCGAGTGCCAGGAGTAGACGCAGGCGTTTGAAGTTCGACGCGAGCGTATGACGTGACTACACTGATTTCGCCTCTTCATCTCGTCGTTCGTCTTCGCGCAAAACTCACCCTCTGGAGCAGTCATGTATCGTGCGCCGGTTCGAGAACTTCGCTTCGTCATTCATGAACTCATTGGCGATGGACGCCTCGCTGGCCTTGCAGGATTGGAAGATTACTCGGAAGAGCTTGCGGATTCGGTACTCGAACAAGCCGCGCGTTTCGCTGAGGAAATTCTCGCGCCCATCAATCGCAGCGGAGATACCGAAGGCGCGAAGTGGACGCCAGAGGGCGTGCGAATGCCCGCCGAATTCAAGAAGGCGTACGCGCAATACGCCGGTGATGGCTGGACGCAACTGCGTGCACCGCTCGATGAGGGCGGGCAGGGCGCACCGGCGATTCTAGGCACTGCGATCGAAGAGCTTTGGGCGTCGGCCAATCTATCCTTCAAGCTGTGCCCCATGCTGTCGCAGGCGGCGATCGAAGCGATCCATCGCTGCGGTACGCCTGAGCAGCAACGTTTATTCCTGCCGAAGCTGGTGAGCGGCGAGTGGACGGGCACGATGAATCTGACCGAATCGCAGGCCGGCTCTGATCTGGGCGCGATTACGACTCGTGCCGTGAGCGACGGCGATCACTATCGGATCTTCGGACAGAAAATTTTCATCACTTACGGCGATCACGATTACACGCCGAACATCATCCATCTCGTACTGGCGCGCATCGAAGGTGCGCCGGCGGGTACGAAAGGCATCTCGATGTTCATCGTGCCGAAGGTGCTCGTGAATGCGGACGGTACGCTTGGCGCGCGTAACGATGTGAACTGCGTGTCGATCGAGCACAAGCTCGGCATTCATGCGAGTCCAACGTGTGTGCTGTCCTATGGCGATCGCGAAGGCGCCGTCGGTTACCTCGTGGGTGAGCCAGGCCGCGGTCTCGAATACATGTTCATCATGATGAATGCTGCGCGGCTTGCCGTTGGGCTCGAAGGCTATGCGATGGCCGAGCGCGCTTATCAGCAGGCGCTTGGCTACGCGCGCGAGCGAGTGCAAGGCAGGACGGCACGGACGTATGCCGCGGCCGATGAGAAAGCCTTGCCGATCATTCATCACCCGGATGTACGGCGAATGTTGCTGACGATGAAGGCGTATGCAGACGCCGCCCGAGCAATCGCCCTGTTTGCATCGCTGCAATTGGATCTTGCGAAGCATCACAGCGACACCGATGTACAGACGGCGGCATCGAATCGCGGCGACTTTCTGATTCCGATCGTCAAGGGTTGGTCGACGGAAACCGGCGTGGTGGCTACCTCGCTCGGTGTGCAAGTGCACGGCGGTATGGGCTTCATTGAAGAGACGGGTGCTGCGCAATACCTGCGCGATGTACGCATCACGACGATCTATGAAGGCACGACCGGCATTCAGGCCAATGATCTGCTCGGCCGTAAATTGAGCCGCGACGGCGGCGCGACATTGACGGCGTTCATTACGGACATCGAAGCGGAGCTCAATGCGATTGCGGCCACCGACAAGAACGTTGCTCATGCAGTGAACGCAGCGCGCGAAGCGGTCAACGAATGGCGCGATGCGTCGCACGCATTGCTGCGTAGCTATCGTGAGACGCCAGAAGCAGCGTTGGCGCTCGCCGTACCGTTCTTGATGATGTCGGGCATCGTTTTAGGTGGCTGGTTGATGGCAAGGTCGCTCGACATCGCCACCAGAAATAGCGCACAGGACGCTGAGTTCTACGCAAGCAAGCGTCAGATTGCGCGCTGTTACATGGACTACATTCTCCCGGATGCGTTTTCGCTTGCGAAAATGATCGAAGCCGGCGGCGTTGCAATCAGCGAAGCGGATCCGCGACTCATGTGATGGCTGCTTAGAGGCAAGTAATGGGACATCGACTGAGCAAGATTTATACGCGTACCGGCGATGCAGGAACGACCGGGTTGGGTGACGGTACGCGCGTACCGAAAACACATCCGCGTATCGAGGCGTATGGGACGGTCGACGAGGCGAACAGCGCCATCGGCATGGTGCTCGCGGTGCAGGGCTTGCCTGAGCCGGTGCGGATGCTGCTCACCCGCATCCAGCACGAGTTGTTCGATGTCGGCAGCGAATTGGCCGTGCCGGGCTATCACGTCATCACGCAGGCGCATATCGATGCGCTGGAGCAGGCCTTGGATGCATTGAATGCGCAGCTGCCGCCGCTGAAGGAGTTCATTCTTCCAAGCGGCGGTCCTGCAACTGCCGCCTGTCATCTCGCTCGCACGATCGTGCGCCGCGCCGAGAGGGCGACGTGGCAAATTGCCGACGCGACACCTGCTGCGTCGGAATCGGCCGCCGGGGCCTTGGTCTCAGGCGAAACCACGAAATACCTGAACCGCCTCTCCGATCTGCTGTTCGTGGTGGCGCGCGTTCTCGTGCGTCATGAGCGCGGAGCAGAAGTGATGTGGGCCCGCGGGACGGATCGAGCAGCGGTCGAATAGTTGCTCGAGGGCAGTTCGCGAATGCGCCATCGTGAATCGCCCACGCGGATGGCCTGCCTCTTTGCTGTGGCAATTGGCTGCCGTGTTCTATAGAATCCGCGGCCCAAGTGATGGGGTCGCGCGGTTGTCAGGTCTTTCGGGACTTCGTTGAACGCGCAACTGGGTAAGTAGCAGGCCCCCGCTACCAGCTTTTCGTAAGAAAAGGCCCCGGACAGAGGGCCTTTTTGATTTCTGGGCCCCGACGATCGATTGGTTCGATCAGGATCGACGAGTAATCGAGATGAACTCGGTTCTATCGAGATGAGCCAGGGATGCCGCCAACAGGCTTGAAGGCCCGTTGGGGTAGGGATGGAGTGATGAATGGGCCTTGGGCCCATTTTTCGTTTGTGACGAGTGCAAATGCGGAGGTGACCGATGCTTCGAGATCAGCTGATCGAGCTGCTCGAGCCTGTCGTGTCCAGCCTCGGTTATGAGCTGTGGGAGCTCGAGTACGGCGCGCATCGCGGCAGTGGGCTGCTGCGGCTGTACATCGATTCCCCCGAGGGCATCTCGGTCGAGGACTGCGAACGCGTCAGCCGCGCTGTCAGTGAGGCGTTGGATGCCGCCGATCCGATCGCGAGCGAATACACCCTGGAGGTGTCCTCGCCGGGCCTGGATCGAGTGCTGCGCACGCAAGCGCATTTCGAGCGCTTTGCAGGCGAGCGAGTGAAGCTCGAGATGAGCGAGCCGGTGAACGGGCGCAAGCGCTTCGCCGGGCGAGTGACGCAAGTCGCCGCCGGCGTGATTACGCTCGAGCTCGAGGATGCAGCGGTGGAGTTGCCGATCGCAGGAATACACAAAGCGCGTATTGCGCCGGATTTTTGAATCGAATCAGTGTCTGCCGGAAGTGGCCGGAGTTCGCACGATGAACAAAGAAATTCTGATGGTGGTCGACGCCGTATCGAACGAGAAGGGCGTCGACAAGGAAATCATCTTCGAGGCGCTCGAAGCGGCGCTCGCGTCCGCCACGCGTAAGCGTTACGGCGAAGGCATTGACGTGCGCGTCGCCATCAATCGCAAGACGGGTGATTACGACACGTGGCGGCGTTGGAAAGTGTTTGCCGACGATTCGAACGAACTCGAGTTTCCGGACAGCGAACTGCGGCTCGAAGACGCGCTCGATCTTTCGCCCGAGGCGGAAGTCGGCGGCTATGTCGAACAACCGCTCGAATCGATCGCCTTCGGTCGCATCGCAGCGCAGACCGCCAAACAGGTCATCGTGCAGAAAGTGCGCGAAGCCGAGCGCGCTCAAGTCGTCGATGAGTACAAGGGTCGCGTCGGCACGCTGGTTTCCGGTGTCGTCAAACGCGTCGATCGCAATGGCGTCTTCGTCGATCTCGGCTCGAATGCGGAAGGGTTCGTTCCCCGTGATCAAATGATTCCCCGCGAGCCGGTGCGCTCGCAGGATCGCATCAAGGCATTTTTGCAGGACGTACGCTCGGAGCAGCGTGGTCCGCAGCTGTTTTTGTCGCGTACCACGCCTGAATTCCTCATCGAGTTGTTCAAGCTCGAAGTGCCCGAAGTCGGCCAAGGGTTGATTCAGATCCTCGGCGCCGCACGCGATCCAGGGGTGCGCGCGAAGATTGCCGTGAAAAGTAATGACAGCCGAATCGACCCGGTCGGCGCGTGTGTCGGTATGCGCGGCTCGCGAGTGCAGGCCGTTTCGAACGAAATCGCCGGCGAGCGCGTCGACATTATTCCGTTCGACGAGAATCCGGCGCAGTTCGTCATCAATGCGATGGCGCCTGCGGAAGTCGTATCGATCGTAGTCGATGAAGACGACCACTCGATGGACATCGCCGTGACGGAAGAAAAGCTCAGTCAGGCGATCGGCCGTGGCGGCCAGAACATCCGGCTCGCAAGCGAGCTGACGGGCTGGGAATTGAACGTGATGACGGAGCAGGCGGCCGAGGCGAAGAGCGAAGGCGAATCCCGCGAACTCATCGAGATGTTCCAGAAGCAGTTGGCGGTCGACGAGGAAGTCGCGCAAATCCTCGTGCAAGAGGGTTTCTCGACCGTCGAAGAAATCGCCTATGTGCCGGCGTCGGAACTCGATGACATTGAAGAATTCGATGAAGACATCATTAAGGAGCTACGCAATCGCGCACGCGACGTACTGCTCACGCAGGCGATCGCCAGCGAAGAAGAAATCGATAGCGCAGAGCCGTCTCAGGATCTTTTAGAAGTCGACGGCATGGATAAAGAGCTTGCGCAGATATTGGCCAGCCGCGGGATCGTTACGCGCGAGGATCTGGCTGAACAAGCGATCGATGATTTGATTGAGATCGAAGGCGTTGATCAGGAGCGCGCAGGCGCTTTGATCATGGCGGCGCGCAAGCACTGGTTCGAGGGCGCTGGGCAACAAGCCTAGTGCAAGCGGGAGGGCCCATATGGCAGACGTTACAGTCACACAATTTGCCGAGGTACTGAAGGTACCGGTCGAGCGGCTGCTCACCCAGCTCGATGAGGCCGGCATCCAGGTCTCGGGCGCTGACGATACGATCAGTGACGAAGCCAAGATGGAGCTGCTTACGTTTTTGCGTAAATCGCACGGCCGTTCCGAAGACGGAGCGCCGCGCAAGATCACGCTGAAGCGTAAATCTCAGGGCGAAATCAAAGTTGCTTCGCCGCAAGGCCGTGCGCGCACGGTCAACGTCGAGGTGCGCACGAAAAAGACCTATCTGAATCGCAGCGTCTTGCAAAAGAAGGCCGCGACTCAGCAAGCCGAGGTCGAGAAGGCGAAGCTGACCGAAGAGGAGATCCGCGCGCAGCAAGAGCAGGCGGAGATCGCGGCTCGCGAAGCCGAGGCGCGCATGCGCGAGCGGCTCGAAGCCGAAGCGCTGCGTAATGCCGAAGCCGAAGCTCGCGCGCGTGCTGAGGAAGAAGTGCAACGCCTGCGCGAAGCGCAGGAAGCCCGTGAAGCACGCGAGCGTGAGGAAGCCGAACGCGTACGTCTTGCCGAAGCGGCAAAGACGGAGCGCAAGACGGCCAAGGACAAGGAAGCTGCGCAACCGCAGAAATTCCAGCGCGCCGAGCTGCACGTGTCGAGCGATGCGAGCGCGCGCTTCAAGAAGCGCAAGCATGCGCAAACGAAGGGACGTCGATCAGCACAGATCAACGTTGCATCCACTCATGGTTTCGAGCGTCCTGCTGCACCCGTGAAACGCGACGTGCAGGTGGGCGAGACGATTACCGTCGCCGAACTCGCTCAGCGCATGGCCGTGAAGGCGAACGAAGTCATCAAGGTCATGATGAACATGGGCGTCATGGCGACGATCAATCAGCCGATCGATCAAGACACGGCGGTGCTCGTCATCGAAGAGCTGGGCCACAATCCGGTCGTCGTGCGTGAAAGCGCAATCGATGATGAGTTGCTGTCCACCGATTCCGAACATGAGCTGCTGCCACGTCCACCGGTCGTCACCGTGATGGGTCACGTCGACCATGGTAAGACCTCGCTGCTCGATTACATCCGACGCGCGAAGGTGGCCGCAGGCGAAGCCGGTGGAATCACCCAGCACGTGGGCGCTTATCACGTCGAAACCGACAAGGGTGTGGTGACCTTCCTCGATACGCCGGGTCACGCCGCCTTTACGTCGATGCGTGCGCGCGGTGCGCAGATCACCGATATCGTCGTCCTGGTCGTGGCCGGTGACGACAGCGTCATGCCGCAGACGATCGAAGCGATTCAACACGCCAAGGCGGCGGAAGTGCCGATCGTCGTTGCCGTTACGAAGATGGATAAGCCGGAAGCCGATCCGGAGCGCGTCAAGAAGGATCTCTCGCAACATGGCGTGCTGCCAGAAGAGTGGGGCGGCGAAGCCTTGTTCGTGAATGTTTCGGCGCGCACGGGCGAGGGCATCGATGAACTCCTCGACACCCTCGTGTTGCAAGCCGAGGTGCTCGAACTCAAGGCGTCTCATGAAGGTCTGGCTGCCGGTGTCGTCATCGAGTCCAGCATGGAGAAGGGCCGCGGCGCCGTGGCGACCGTGCTCGTGAAGCGTGGTCTGCTCAAGCCGGGTGATCCGATCATTGCCGGCCAAGAGTTCGGTCGCGTGCGCGCGATGTTCGACGAAAATGGCCAGCCAGTGACCGAAGCAGGACCGTCTTTGCCGGTGGTCGTGCTGGGTCTGTCGGGCGCGCCGAGTGCGGGTGACGACATGGTCGTCGTGGAAAGCGAGCGCAAGGCGCGCGAAGTGGCTTTGTATCGTCAAGGCAAGTTCCGCGACACCAAGCTTGCGAAGCAAGGACCGCAGAAGCTCGAAGACATGCTTTCGCAGATGGGCGATGGCAAGACGGCCGTCGTCAACGTGGTCATCAAGGCGGACGTGCAAGGCAGCGCGGAGGCACTGCGCGATTCGCTGACGAAGATGTCGACCGACGAAGTGGCGGTCAAGGTGGTCTCGAGCGGTGTGGGCGGTATTACCGAATCCGACGTCACGCTCGCCCAGGCTTCGAACGCCCAGATCATTGGTTTCAATGTTCGCGCCGACAGTTCGGCGCGCACCATGATCAAGGAATCGGGCATCGACGTTCGCTACTACAGCATCATTTACGAAGCGATCGACGACGTGAAGCAGGTGCTCTCGGGTATGTTGGCGCCGGAGATCAAGGAACAGATCGTGGGCCTTGCCGAGGTGCGCGAGGTGTTCCGCTCGAGCAAGTTCGGCACCGTGGCCGGCTGCATCGTGGTGGACGGCTACGTGCGTCGCAACAATCCGATTCGCGTCCTGCGCAACAACGTGGTGATCTTCGAGGGCGGCCTTGAATCGCTGCGTCGCTTCAAGGATGACGTCAACGAAGTTCGTGCAGGTACCGAATGCGGTATCGGCGTGAAGAACTACAACGACGTGCAGGTGGGCGACCAGATCGAGTGCTTCTCGCGAATCGAAGTGGCGCGTACGGTGGCGTAAGGGCGAGACGAAGCGGTTGGCGGTGAGCGGTTAGTTGCCCAGGCGGCGATCGCGCCGCCGCCGCGAACTGCCGTTTACGTTTCCACGTTCTTCGTTAACCGCCAACAGCCAACCGCTAAGTACCATGACCTCGAAATCCTTCCCCCGCAGCAGTCGCGTCGCGCATCAGATTCAACGCGCGCTCTCCGAGCTGATTCGTCGCGAAGTACGCGATCCGCGTCTCGGCATGGTCACGTTGACCGAAGTGCAGCTCTCCAAGGACTTGGCCTACGCGAAGATCTACTACTCCGTGCTGGGCGCCGAGAAAGCCGTTGCGCAAGAGGTACTGGAAGGCGCGGCGGATATGTTGCGCGGGCCGCTCGGTCGGGCGCTGCGTCTGCGCCACAGTCCCGAGCTGCGATTCGTCAACGACGAGCTGATCGAAAAAGGCGCAAAGCTGACGGCGCTGATTCAAAAAGCCGTCAAGGATGATGAGGCTCGGCACGTAGATGATGATCCTGCCGACGAGCGTTGATCGATGTCGAAACCGCGTCGTTTCTATCGCGATGTCGATGGAATTTTGTTACTCGACAAGGCGTTTGGCGTCTCATCGAACGCCGCATTGCAGCAAGTTCGCGAACTTTTCGGCGCCAAGAAGGCAGGTCATGCCGGCAGCCTGGATCCTCTTGCGACGGGTCTTTTGCCGGTGTGTTTTGGACAAGCGACCAAGGTGTGCGGGCGACTTCTGAGCGCGGATAAGCGCTATCGGGTCATCGTTCAGCTCGGCGCACGCACCGAATCGCTCGATTGCGAAACGCCGGTCATCGAACAGGTCTCGATTCCCGAGTTGACGATCGAGCAGGTGGACGCGGTGCTGGCCAGTTTCCTCGGGGAGCAGGAGCAGACGCCGCCCATGCACTCGGCGCTGAAGCATCAGGGCAAGCGACTGTATGAGTTGGCGCGCCGCGGCGAATCCATCGAGCGGCCCACGCGCCGGATCATGATCAGCGCGATTGCCCGTCGAACGCTGGGGGCCGATCAGCTCGAGTTCGACGTCGCCTGTTCGAAGGGCACCTACATCCGCTCGCTGGCGGCAGACGTGGCGGCCCGGCTCGGGACGCTGGGTTATGTCGCCCAATTGCGGCGAATTGGCGTGGAGCCCTTCGATAGCTACCCGACGGTCACGATCGAGGAGCTTCGGGAGCGTCGCGTCGAGGGCATGGATGCGCTGGATAGCGTGCTGTTAGGCGCCGATGTGGCATTTGCCGAGCTTGGCGCGGTGACGCTGGATGCGGCCAATGAGCAGGCGCTCATGAAGGGTCAATCCGTGCAGCCGGCGGGGAAAGTGCCACCGTCGCCGTTGCGGTGTTATGGCACGGGTGGCCGATTCTTGGGGCTCGTGCAAGGCAACCATGACGGTCGCGTGCAGCCGGTCAGGCTGTTCGTTGGCGGAATTTGAGTCGATTCCCCTGCCAGAAGCGATGACGGGCCGCACTAAGCGCCTGAAGTCGTTCATTGACCAAGAGTTTTGCTTGAGATCGTCTGGTACGCGCGAGTAGAATGCGCGGCTTCTTCAAGCGACCCCTTTACTGAATACGTCGATAGGATCGAGCAAGATGTCATTGTCCAGCGAGCAAAAAGGCGGAATCGTCGAACAGTATCGACGCGGTGCGAACGATACGGGTTCACCCGAGGTGCAAATCGCCCTGTTGTCGGCGCGCATCAACGAACTGGGTGAGCACTTTTCGTCGCACAAGCGCGATCACGCTTCCCGTCGCGGTCTGCTGCGCATGGTGAATCAACGTCGCAAACTGCTCGATTATCTGAAGGGCACTGCGCCCGAGCGTTATCAGGATATCGTTGCCCGTCTCGGTTTAAGGCGTTGATGCGCTGCCGGCGGACGCCGGCCTCTCGCTCCCTCTCTCTTTTCCGAATGTTCCCCATCCGCCAGTCGTTGCCGGATCAAATATTCTTCCGCCGAGCAGTATGCCTGCGTACTGCGACGGGCAAGTGCCTCAATACTGCAAGTAGCGCGAGCGTGGGGACGCATCGCTGCAGTGTTCGGCTCCGCGTCTGGTCCACTAGAAATCAGACCGCCAAATGTTCTGGGCGTCACCGACGCCCTTGCAGCGCCCGCGTATCGCGCGGCGCTGTGCTCGCATCGACCTCGATGCCGAGCCTTCCAGCAAACCATCGAATTCCCAAGGCAAGAAACGTCGCCGGCTAGACCGGCTTAGGAAGCATCGTGAGCGCAATCAAGAAATCTTTTACATACGGCCAGCATCAGGTAACGCTGGAAACAGGGGAGATGGCACGTCAGGCGGATGGTGCCGTTGTCGTATCAATGGGCGATACGGTCGTGTTGGTCACGGCAGTGGCGCGCAAAGCAGCCGATCCCAAGAAGGACTTTTTTCCGCTCACGGTGAACTACGTCGAGAAGACGTACGCTGCCGGTCGCATTCCCGGCGGATTCTTCAAACGCGAAGGCCGTCCTTCGGAAAAAGAAACGCTGACCTCGCGCCTCATTGACCGGCCGATTCGTCCGCTCTTCCCAGAAGGGTTCTTGAACGAAGTGCAGGTCGTGGCGACGGTCGTGTCGCTGAATCCAGAAATCGATGCTGATATTCCCGCGCTGATTGGCGCATCGGCCGCCCTGGCATTGTCCGGCGTGCCGTTCCAAGGTCCGATAGGCGCCGCGCGCGTCGGCTATGTAAACGGCCAATACCTCCTGAATCCCACTGCGCCGCAACTCAAAGAGTCACAGCTCGATCTCGTTGTTGCAGGCACTGCAGAAGCCGTGTTGATGGTGGAATCGGAAGCCCAAAGCCTGTCCGAAGAAGTGATGCTGGGCGCCGTCGTGTACGGCCATGAGCAAATGCAAGCAGCGATCAAAGCGATCAACGAATTGAAAGCTGAAGCCGGCAAGCCTGCATGGGATTGGCAGGCGCCTGCGACGAATGCAGCGCTCGAAAGCGCCATCGCTGCTCAGGCCGAAGCGGCCCTCACGGCTGCATATCAGACGACGGAAAAGCAAAGCCGTCACGTCAAGGTTGACGAAGCAAAGGCGGCTGCATTGCTCGCACTCGCGGGCGGTGATTCTCCTGCGTATACGCCAGAGCAAGTCTCGAAGGCGTTCGCCGATCTCGAATACAACATCGTGCGCCGCCGTATTCTCGAAGGTCAGCCGCGCATCGACGGTCGCGACACCAAGACGGTGCGTCCGATCAGCATCAAGACCGGCGTGCTGCCGCGTGCGCACGGTTCGGCAGTATTCACGCGTGGCGAGACGCAAGCGCTCGTTGTGACGACGCTCGGTACGGGCCGCGACGCGCAGATCATCGATGCGCTGACGGGCGAGCGTAAGGAGCCGTTCATGCTCCACTACAACTTCCCGCCTTTCAGCGTCGGCGAGACCGGCATGATGGGTTCGCCAAAGCGCCGCGAAATCGGCCACGGCAATCTCGCCCGTCGCGGTATCTCGGCCGTGATGCCCGACATGTCGAACTTCCCGTACGTCATCCGCGTCGTCTCCGAAGTGCTCGAATCGAACGGTTCGAGCTCGATGGCCAGCGTGTGCGGCACCAGCCTTGCGCTGATGGATGCAGGCGTGCCGATCAAGGGATCGGTCGCGGGCGTCGCGATGGGATTGGTCAAGGAAGGCGACCGCTTCCAAGTGCTCACCGATATTCTCGGCGACGAAGATCATCTGGGCGATATGGACTTCAAGGTGGCCGGTACGCGTGATGGCGTGACCGCGCTGCAGATGGACATCAAGATCAACGGCATCACGCGCGAGATCATGCAGATTGCGCTCGAGCAGGCTAAAGCAGGTCGTCTGCACATTCTCGAAGAGATGGACAAGGTGCTCGCGCAGCCACGTTCGAACATGTCCGAGTGGGCGCCGTCGATCATCACGCTCAAGATCGATCCAGAGAAGATTCGCGAAGTCATCGGCAAGGGCGGCGCCGTCATTCGTGCGATTACCGAAGAGACGGGCACGACGATCGACATCGACAACGATGGTACGGTGAAGATCGCATCGGTGAATGGCGCGGCGGGTCGCGAAGCGCAACGCCGCATCGAACTGATCACTGCCGAAGTCGAAGTCGGTCGGATCTACGAAGGCAAGGTCGCGCGTCTGATGGACTTCGGTGCATTCGTGACGATCCTGCCGGGCAAGGATGGTCTCGTCCACATCTCGCAGATTTCCGATGAGCGCGTCGAGCGCGTCAGCGACAAGCTGCAGGAAGGCGACGTCATTCAGGTCAAGGTGCTCGAAGTGGATCGCCAAGGGCGTATCCGTCTGAGCATGCGCAATATTGAAGCTTCCTAAAGCCCGCGCATCAGCATCGAATGCTCACCCTCTTGGCTCAAGAGGGTGAGCGTCGCGGCAGCTCTGCCGAGTTTTCCTGCTCCCGTCAAACTCTCTTTTCGTGCATTTCATCCGCGCCGTCGTCGTCTTTGGCGCGCATCGCTGCGCCGGAATTCGTCGCGCTCGGCGGTGAGGTCGCTCCGACCGGACTCATGGCGCGAAAGATGTCGTCCTGCATGCTGCGCCAGCGCTCGAAGTTTTGCTGGGTGAGGGCGGAAATCGAGTCGAACGCATCTGCGCCCATGATGCCGCGCATCTGATCGCGCGCGTGTTGCTGCTGGTTGGCCAGCAACTTCAAGCTTTGCTCGAGATAGCTGCCGACGAAGCCCTGCATCGCACTGCCGTAGGAGCGAATGATCTGCGCCAGAAAATCCTGGCTCATCAACGGTTCGCCCTGATGCTCTTGCTCGGAGATGACCTGCAAGAGAATGGCGCGCGTGATGTCCTCTTGCGACTTCTTGTCGATTACGACGAAATCGATTTTCTCGATGACGAGCCGACGAATGTCGGCCAGCGTGATGTAACGACTTTCAACCGTGTCGTAGAGACGCCGGTTTGGATACTTCTTGATGACTCTCGGCTCGATCATGGACGCTCCTCGTTGCAGCTTCGGAGCTAAAGAACCGGTCGTATGCCTGCCGATCTGATCCGCGCGTGCGGCGAGAACGTTCAGGCGTAATCTGCGCTCACGATACTGATCCTTCGCAACGTCGCCTAATCTGGAGTCCAATCCGAAGTATCTGTAGACGAAGCAACAACCGGCGTTTGGTGTAACCCCCGCAGCGGTGCTGTAGTCCAATGTTCGACGGCCCAACCCCATAATGTTCCGAGGCTCGCCGACCGCAGCGATTGCGGCGGTGACTGACCAAGGAAGCGCAGCGCTCGCCAGAGTTCTACGACGGGTTGCGTCTCGTCGACCTTGCCCGCACCGGCAGATTTGGAGAGTTTCACGCCTTGTGCGTCCGTGGCTAGCGGCACATGTGCGTACATGGGATGCGCGAGTCCTAATGCGTGTTGCAAAAGCAACTGGCGCGGGGTGCTGGTCAACAGGTCGGCGCCGCGTACCACGTGCGTGATGCATTGATCCGCGTCATCGATGACCACGGCCAATTGATAGGCAAACAATCCGTCACGGCGCTTGATCACGAAATCGCCGCAATCGGCTGCGACATCGATTGCAACTCGTCCTTGAATGATGTCTTCGAACGCGACGACGCCAGGTTCGACCTTAAAGCGAAAGGCACACGTTGCGGTTGGATCTCTAACTCCGTGTCGACACCATCCGGGATAGCGCGGTTCATCGCCGTGAGCGGCGCTTGCGGCGAGGATGGTCTTGCGGCTGCAGGAGCAGGGATAGGCCGCGCCGGACTCGAGCAATTGCGCATGCGCAGCGATATACCGCTCCGTACGCGCGGTTTGACGGACGATCGGTTCATCCCATTCAAAGCCGAAGGCTTCGAGCGTGCGCAGGATTTGATCGGCGCTGCCGGGGACTTCGCGCGTGCGATCTACGTCATCGATCCGCAAAAGCCATTGGCCGCGAGCGCATCGCGCAGCAAGGAAGCTGGCGACAGCCGCGACGAGCGAGCCGAAATGCAGGGCGCCGGTGGGAGAGGGGGCGAAGCGGCCGCGGTAAGGGCGGCTGCTGCCGCCGTTGACGGTTGACAGTTGACGGTTGACGGTCAGAACTC
>CAZIXV010000043.1:0-18628 GCA_964543105.1 uncultured Steroidobacteraceae bacterium | reverse complement strand
GACCACTCGGCACTGAACGCCGGCAACTTGAGTTCTTCGCACAAGGCGCTGATGCCACCGCCGTAAGCGCGATGGTACGTTCTCACTCGACACAGATCATGCGCTCGCCTGGCGACACGTGCAGGAGCTTGGTTACGTCCTGAACTATCTATCGATTGATGAGAATTCCCCGCGGTATTCATGCCGGTGTCACCGCCGTCGTATATGAACGGTGGAGTCGAGTTTCTTTCTTGGGTAATCGAGTCAACAGATCCATCGTTTAGTTCCGCCACCCGTGCGGAATGGCTTGAAGGTCGGCTTCCGCGACCTATCGATGATCTGGAACAATGGAATCTTGATGACTCGGAAGGCTAACAAGTGGGTCAAGGGCGCCCGACTCGCAAAGGCAAGGCGCGTTTGCTCGCGGCTTACCCGCAGCGTTAGCGCTCAAGACAGCGAGAGCGAGCAGGCGTAAACTCCAGACCCTGCTACGGAGGTGCGATATGTCAGCTTCGTTGAAGAAGATTGAAGAGCAGGCGAAAGCTCTAAGTGCCGAGGACCGCGCCAAGCTCGCCGAAGCGATGCTGGAATCCTTGCACGCGCCCGTCTCGGAAGTTGAAGCTGCCTGGGCCGAAGAGATCGAGCGACGAGTTTCTGCGTTCGATCGTGGAGAGATCCCCACATACGCAGCGGAAGATGTGTTTGCGGAAGCTCGTCGCCTGTCACGGTGAAACGCGCGCGCTTTATCGCGCCAGCTCGGCGTGAACTTCTTGCCGAAGTCGCTTACTACAACGGCCAGGAGCCCGGTCTGGGAGCTCGTTTCGCTGCTGCTGTCGAGGAAGCGACTGCTCGGGCGGTCGCTTTCCCGCTTACCGGCTCTCGAGCCTCGAAGAACACTCGTCGGGTATTCGTCAAAGACTTTCCTTTTGCGGTCGTATATCGACCCGATAAAAACGGAATCGTCATCTTCGCGCTCGCGCACCACTCGCGCCGTCCTGAATATTGGCAGCCGCGCGTGCAAGAGCGCTAACAATTGTTCGAGCCGACGCGCGAAACGCACGCGGCTCAACAATGGCGTTGGGCTCCATCACTCATCGCATGAAGCGGTTTGATCTTTCTTTCTCGCGCCTCATCGGAAAACCGTGCTGGGGAGTAAAGCGCGGATGGGTTCATTCTTCACGATGGAGTTCCGTGCCCTTAAGGCGAAGACGCGGCTCCGGCTGAGCGCAGGCGTTGGGTGTAGCAACGTGAACAGACAACGAGTCGCAGTTGGGCTAGCCTCTGGAAGTTTCGTGCTCGCAGCGGTGGCATTCGTTCCAAGCGCAGCAGGATTCACGCCTGCTATTGGGCTGTCGGTTATGGCATTACTAGCAGCCATCGGCGCGACGTTGCTCGGTGCCTGGAGGACGGGTGCATTAGCGCTCGTGCTCGTCGGAGCAACGATTCTCGTCAACCCAGTGTTCTTCCCGCGAGATGAACTAATTCGTGTGGAGTATGTGTTCATAGGCGCACCGTTTGCAGTCGTTCTACTCGGTGCCGTGTTGTATCTGCATTACCGGAAACATGCGAAACACGCCTAACCACACGCTCGACACTAACCGTGCGCGGTGCCGGCGGGTTAGCGTGAGCATTCGGCGTCATAGAAGGAGCAGAAGTGTGAGCATCGAAGGCAGTTGCATGTGCGGTGCGGTGGCCTATCGAGCCCTGCGACTCGCAGGCCCGATCGTTCACTGCCACTGCCGCACATGCCGCAAGTCCCACGCGGCGGCCTTTGCAAGTACTGCTCGAGTCCATCGAAGCGAGTTTGCTTGGCTAAGGGGCGAAGACCTTCTCACCTGTTTCGAGTCCTCTCCCGGAAAGCTCAGGCGCTTCTGTTCACAGTGCGGAAGCCACGTGGTGGCGGAGCGGCTTGCGGAGGATCAAGTCATCCTTCGTGTCGCTACGCTGGACGATGACCCAGCGTCGCGCCCGGCCGCGAGCATCTGGCGGTCTCACGAAGTCCCATGGCTCGAGCGCAACGATGCCACTCCGTCGTTCGATGAGGCACCTCAGCGGGCCTGAGAGATCTATGCGCGCTCCGACAACAATGACGCCCAATCCCTCCATCGAGCGGACGTGCCCGGCGACCGGGTTACGCCGCTCATGTCGATCAAAGAATGATTCGCCAGACAAGTCGATGTCTTATCTGCATGCGCAAAGAGTTCGCGAGTGAGGATCTGAAATGGACAAACAGCAGGCGGAGACAGCGGCCGAAGCGTTGATTGCTCCTCATCGAGTGAGTCAAGCCTCGATACAGCAACAGCAAGAACGTGCGTCGAAGCTCAGAGCGCAGCGGTACCGAGGCGCCGGGGCGCTCATCGGATTCACTGTGGGAGCCATTGGAGGTTTTGTCGTCTTCGATGGCATTTGGCCGACGGCGATCGTTGCTTGTGCAGTGGGTGCAATAGCCGGAATGTTTGTTTACGAGCGAGCTCGAAAACGCTCTGGCAACTGAAGGTCTCAGGGTTCCGTCTGTCCTAGGTCTTCGTCGATGAGGCAACGGCTTTGCAGTTGAACCGTCCTTTAGAAGCACAACGAGAAGACAAACATGCTGCAACTTCGCCCGAACTGTGAGTGCTGTGATAAGGATTTGCCCCCAGATGCACCCGCCGTCATTTGTTCTTTTGAGTGCACCTTTTGCCCTGAGTGTGCTGCGGGCGTGCTCGCCGGCAGATGTCCCAACTGTGGCGGCAATTTCTCGCCGCGCCCGATTCGTCCAGCACAGCTCCTGATGAAATATCCGGCATCGACGGAGCGTGTTCGAAAGGCGGGCGGATGCTAGATCGCATCCTGCGTCGTTTCTTGATCAGCTAAGTATCGTCTTGGCCGAACTGCTTGGCAGATTCGAGGGGTCTCCGATGGATGTGCGAATCATTGAGTTTCCCGAGACGCGAGTGGCTGTCGCCGAGCATCGTGGTCCGCCTGATCTCGAGTACGAGACGTCCAAGAAACTCATCGAGTGGCGAGTCGCGAATCGTCTGTCTCCGGCCGAGCATCGCACCTATGGCGTGCACTACACCGATCCCCAGGCAGTTGCACCGGCAGTGCACCGCGTGGATTTTTGTGTGAGTTACGATCCGATCGTTTCGCGGAATCCACAAGGCATCATCAGTAAGATCATTCCAGCAAACCGGTGCGCTTTGGTGCGCCATGAAGGCTCGCGGCGGCTCATTGCGGCTGCTGGAGATCTCTACCGCGAGTGGCTGCCGACGAGCGGCGAGCAGCTGGGTACCTTTCCGATCTTCTTTCACTACGTGAATGTCGGCCCGAATATCGAAGAAGCGGAGATGATTACGGACGTGTACTTGCCGCTGCGCTGAGCAAGGCGCGGCGTTGCTGTAGCCTAAGCTGGCAAGTGCGGCGGTTAATAGATTCCCTCACCTGCCTCGGGCAGTGCGTGTAACGATTCGAGTGCGCGCGATTGCGGTCGATTCTTCAATGAGCAGCAAAGGAGTCTCGTGGTGCCGAGCAACAAGCAGATCCTCGGGCTCATCGGTTGGCTCGCCGTGACTTTCGCTGCCGCAGCAATCGGGAGCGCCGCGTCCATCCAATCGAGTACGTTCTACACAGAACTCGCCCAGCCGCAGTGGGCGCCGCCGTCAGGTGTGTTCGGTCCGGTGTGGACGACGCTGTATGCGCTTATGGCGGTGGCGGCCTGGTTGGTGTGGCGTATCAACGGCTTTCGTTCCGCTCGGACCGCACTGACACTGTTCCTGGTACAGCTCGTACTGAATGCGCTCTGGACCTGGTTGTTCTTCGGCTGGCGGCTGGGCGCTTGGGCGTTTGCAGACATCCTCGTGCTGTGGGTGTTCATCGTCGCGACGCTGATTGCGTTTTGGCGTATCAAGCCATGGGCGGGCGTGTTGTTGGTTCCATATTTATTGTGGGTGAGTTTCGCAGCCGTTTTGAACTACACGGTGTGGCAGCTCAATCCGCAGGCGCTGTAACAGCGCTATTTAGTTCGTCGGGCTTCAAGAACGAACAAACCGCAAAGAATAAAAGCAGAGGAACAGACATGCGCAAGCTGATCATGTGGAATCTCATCACGCTCGATGGCTATTTCGAAGGCGAGAAAAATTGGGACCTTCCTTGGCACGAGCGTGTGTGGGGTGAGGAGCTCGAGCGCTTCTCACTCGATCAGCTGGCGACGACAGACATGCTCGTGTTCGGGCGCGTGACTTACGAGGGCATGGCGGCGCATTGGCAGTCGGCTACGGGCGCCGTCGCTGAGTACATGAACCGACTGCCGAAAATTGTGTTTTCGAGAACGCTCAATAGAGCAACGTGGGCCAACACGACGTTGTTGAACGGCGATGTCGCTCGAGAGATCGGTCGATTGAAACAGCAGGGTGATGGCAATCTGTTTGTTTTCGGCAGCGCCAAGCTTTCGCAGCACCTCATGAGTGAAAATCTGTTCGACGAATATCGAATCGGTGTTGCGCCTGCCATCCAAAGTCGAGGCAGGCGGCTTTTCGACGAAGGTGTCACGCCGCGGTGGCTCGAATTGCACGAGGCGCAACCGCTTGCCAACGGTTGCGTGATTCTTCGCTATCGACCCGGCTCGAATGTGTAAACGAGAACGTCGAGGTAGCCATGCAACTGTCCCAGCACATCATCAACACGTATTTGCACTTCCAGGACAACGGTTCGGCGAGCGCGGTGCCGGTCTCTGAGACGTTCTGGCAAGAACTGGCCTCCGGCGAGCAGCCGCAATTGGATCAAGGCCGGTTGATGACGGCTTTTTCGTTTTCTGAACCGTGGTCGATGTGGGAGCGTCATCCTGCCGGTGAGGAACTCGTCATGTTGCTCGCTGGGTCGGCAACGCTCGTACTCGAGGAAAGCGGCGAGGCGCGCGCGGTGCAGTTGAGCGATCCGGGGTCTTACGTTCTCATCCCGAGAAACACCTGGCATACCGCAAGAACGTCGGTGCACACGACGATGTTGTTCCTTACACCCGGCAAAGGCACCGAGCATCGACCTGTCGATGCCTAAACTCGGCGACTGATGTATTTGAAAGTGACGCTGAGGAGAATCAGACGTGTTGAAGCATGCCAAGTTCACGCCAGGTCGCAACATTGCGATGAAGGTTCCGCCGCACGCGTACGAAGCGACGGTGCAGTTCTATCGGGATGTGCTGGGCTTTCGCGAGTTGCCGGAGTTTCAGCCTTCAATCGTCTTTGACTTCGGCGGCAAGAATCTCTGGATCGATCGGGTGCCGGGTTTGAGTCAGGCCGAAACCTGGTTGGAAGTGCAAACCGATGACTTGGCGGCTGCGGCCGAACGCTTGGGCGCCGCAAGCGTGGTGCGCTGCGATGAGATCGAGCCGTTGCCGGAAGGCTTCAAAGCCTTCTGGATTTCGAGCCCGGCTTCCATCATCCATTTGGTTCGCGAAGATCGAGGCTAACTTCGCTTGTGCTCAACCCGAACGCAGAGGAGGCCGCAATGAACCGTACGTGGACAGTGCTTGGCGTTGACGGCGTAGCTCGAAGCTTCAACTGGTATCGATCGCTATTCGGACAACCGCCGGCTGCGCCCGCACATGACTACTTCGGTCAAATTCTCGATGAGGATGGAACGGTGCTGCTTTGCCTGCACAGGTGGGGCGCGCACGAGCATCCCACGCTCGCCGATCGCAATCGGGCGGAGCCAGGCAATGGGCTGCTGTTGTTTTTCCGTGTGGATGATTTTGATGAAGCGCTGTCGCGAGCGAACACCCTGGTAACCCAACTGGCGTCGGAGCCAGAGATCAACCCCGCCACCGGCACCCGGGAATTCGCATTGCGGCGATCCGGACGGTTACTACGTGATGATCAGTGCGCTCACTTGAACGGTGCACGAAGCAGCGCTCGTCCATGAGCGGCGGTTTGGGATTACGGCGTATCGCTCGCCGAACGCGGCGTTTGATCTACGGGGCTCGCGCGACCGGGGAAGCGCTCGTACAACTGCGAGACGATGCGATCGATGGCGGCTTTCGGATCGTCCATGTCCTGACTGCGAATGCGCCCTTCGGCAACGCCTTCCCAGATCAGTTGCTTGCGTCTCGCATCGACGATATCGATGTTTGCCGTGCCGATCGGATAGGTCACGGTGTTGACGTCACGTTCGTATAGCGGCCATGCGCCATACAACCCATAGCGATAGCCGTAGTAGCCGTAGCCGAGTGACGGACTCGAACGTACCTCCGTACGTTCGCGCACGTTCGCATAAAAGTTCACGAGTAGATCGGGGTTCTCATCGACGAATCGATAACCGCGGTTTTCCATCTGCTCGCGTACCGCGACCTTGAAGTAGTTCGTGACAAGCGTGGAGTAGCCACCGCGGTCGGTACCGGTCTGTTCCGGGAAACCAAAAGACCCATAAGACGAAAACTGCGCGTCGGGCGCACTCAGGATGCGGATGTCGGGTGCGCGCGTCGAAGCGCAGGCAGCCAACAGCGATGCAGCGGCAGCTAAAGCAAAGAAGCGTACATATCGAGCTTGAGCGGTCATGGGAACTCCACCGCGGAACACATGAAGCTGCAACGCGGCGCCGTTAGGCGAGTTCCGACCCCACTGATGCGAGGAGCCCGGCGTCGCTTGAAATTTCGGATACGGCTGCACTGCATTCAGGGAGAGCCAGCGCATGCGATCCAGCCGATTACCGATCGCGGCGAAAACTGCGACCTGGTTCAAACTTCAGCAGCCAGCGGGCGACGTAATCTCGCGGCCCTCGAAAGGTGTGAGGATGCGCATGGACAGCACGGACTTCTCCATTCTGGTGGGGCGGCTCGAGCGGGAGGTCGACGAGAACCCGCGCGCCTTCGCCCTGAAAGTCGCCATCGTTGCGGCATTCGGCTACGTCCCTGTGGCGCTCGCTGCAGCCGGCGTCATGATCGCTGGCTACTTCTTTTTCCATTCCTTTCTGGCTGGGCAGGTGTCGGCCATCGCGGCGTTGTCGATGCTCGCTGCAGGCATTGCGCTGGTTGCGACGATCCGTGCGTTGATCGTCCGCATCGATGCGCCAACAGGTCACCTCGCAACGCGCGATGAAGCGCCGGAACTGTTCGCCGCCATCGATGATGTGATTCGGCGAACCACGCCTGAGGGTAAGAAGACGCGTCGCGTTTCGATCGAGCGCATAACGCTCGATGCCGAGTTCGATGCGGGCATCTGCCAGATTCCACGCTGGGGTGTATTCGGCGGCTACGCGAACCATCTCCATGTCGGCTTGCCATTGCTCGCGGCGTTGAATGTCGCGGAACTGAAAACGCTCATCGCGCACGAACTCGGTCACTTGAGTGGCGAGAGCGGCCGGCTCGCTGCCTGGATCTATCGCCAGCGGCCTGTCTGGCAAGCAGTACAGCGTAGGTTCGCCGAGCCAAAAGCTCTGGCTGAGCGCACGCTTGCCGTGTTCTATCGCCGCCATGCGCCGTACTTCAATGCGCACGCCTTCGTGCTCGCGCGCATGCATGAGTACCAAGCCGATCAACTCGCGGCGTGGGCCACCGATGCGGGCGTGCTTGCCCGCGCGCTCATCAAGGTTGACTTGGCGTCGCGATTCTTGAGCGAGGTGTTTTGGGAGCGTTTCTATGCGCAAGTCGAGCGACTGCCCGATCCGCCGTATTTGCCGTTCACGATGATGCCGCGCGCACTATCGATCGCTCAGAAGGAGTGGCTGAAAAATGAATGGTTGCAGCAGAGTCTGATGCACCTGGCTGCAGAGGGCGATACACACCCGAGTCTCAAGGAGCGTTTAGCCGCGCTAGACATTGCGCCGGAACTGCCGACGCACATGCCCGACAAGACAGCGCTGTCGTTGCTCATTCCGCACGCTGCGGTTTTGCTCAAACAGTTCGATACGCAATGGCAGGCGTCGAACGCGGATGCGTGGCGTAAGCGTCACGACGCCATCAAGGAAGCGCGCTGGAAAATCGCTCAGTACGAGCAGCTGCCGGCGGAGGCGTTGAAGCCCGCCGACTTATGGGAGAAGACCATGCTGCTGCTCGACATCGGGCAGGAAAGCGCAGCATTGCAGGAGCTGCGTGCGCTCGTGATTCTCGATCCGAGTGCGGCGAAGGCGCAGTTTCTTCTGGGCAGGATGCTGCTCGAAGCCGGTGATGAGAGTGGCTTGCAGAATTTGACGCTCGCGGCACAAGGCGATGGCGAATTGCTCGCGCCCGCCGGCCAGCTCGGCTACGGCTACTTGATGGACCGCGGTCGCAAAGGCGAGGCGCAGCGTTTTTGGGAGCGCTGCCGCGCGGCATAGGATCGCGGCGAAATGTGCTAGCGCGATGTCACGCCGATGATCGGCCCCAATGAGGCGCGCACATCGCAACGCGCGAGGCTCTCGCTGTACAGGCTCGAGACGCTCGCGTCCAGAAACAGCGCGTCTTTGCAGCCAATCCCATTGCGAAACAGCGTCGCGAACTCGTGAAAGTTCACTGCGGTTTCGCTGATCACGAACACCACCTCATGCGGGGCAAGCACGCCGACACCATTGCGGATGAGGCGAGAGGTGCTGTGCTCCCGAAATGCCGGGTGCAGCGCGCCGTCGATCACCAACATCGGGCCGGATTGTGTGGCCACGTGCACGGACTCGTGAATGGATGCGTAGCGCGAACTTTCGATCACGCGCGCGCCGGCATCCGTCACGAGAAAAACTCCGTTGGGTTTGAGGAAAAAATTTCCTTCCTCATCGTCGAGATTGATCGGCCGAAGCGTCGTGCCTGCATCGACCAGCAGACCCACCGGCGAAAAATCCCGGTGAAACATGCCGGCGTTCATCGCGAACACCAGATGCTCACCTGCGGGCTCCAGATGCCGGTTCACACCGCTGAAATATTTGAGCGGGCGGCCCTTGTCGTCATTCAAGAAAACCTTCAGCTGATGTGCGCGCAGGTCGATGCGGCAGACCGTCGCTTGAATTCCATGGAATTCAAGCGGCGCGCAATCGATCGCAAACGCGCCAGCGGGCAAGTTCGTCATAGAGGTCACGGTTGTGCGGAACTCGATTGCAGCATGGCTTCACGAATGATGCGCACCGGGGCGTTGCCGAAGCTCAGGAACGTTTCGTGAAAGTTCTTTAGATCGAAGCGCTCGGGCTGTTTGCGCTTCAACGATTCGCGTAAATCGTAAATTGCCGAGTAACCAGCAAAGTAGCTCGTCAATTGCACGCTCGTCAGCTGCACGCGCCGCCACTTGCCGTTCGCCTCTTCTTCGGACTGAAAAGCCTCGCGCATCAGCAATTGCTTCGCGTCTTGTTCGCTCATGTCGAGCACATGTACGGCGTAATCGAGGATCGTATTGACGACCGAACGTAACAGCCATTTCGAATAGATCAGCCAGATCTCGGCGGTGTGATCGCCGAAACCGGATTCGAGCATGGCGCGTTCGCCATACACCGCCCAACCTTCGATCATGGCGCCGTTGGCGAAAATCGATTTGATCTTGCTGGGAGAACGGTTGGCGTAAACGAGCTGAGCATAGTGGCCGGGAATGGCCTCATGGATGTTCAGGATCGGCAGCATCCAGCGGTTGTACTCGCGCAGGAAACTTTCGGCGCGCTCTGGCGAGATTTCATCGAGCGGCATCACGTTGTAATAGGTCGGCACCTCGGGATCGTACGGTCCCGGTGCATCGATTCCGGCGATCGCAACACCGCGTTGATGCGCCGGCGTCTTGCGTACGCGCAATGGCTTATCGGGGTCGAGCGTGAGTAGATCGTGTGTCGTCACCCATTCGGCAAGTTCAGGAATCTGCCGTTCGATCTCCGCGTAGAACTCATCGCGGCTGACGTGTTGTTCCGACAGCTTGTCGATCAGTTGCCCGATCTTGTCGAGACGATCGCTGGGTATCGCACGCGTGGGGAAATACTTGGCCCAGAGCTGATCCGCGAGCACGTTCATGCGGGTCAGGAGTAGCTCCTTTTCCGTGAGCGCGCGTTCATACAGCGTCCTTGCGTTGTCGCCCGTTTGAATTGAATAAAAGAATTTCTTGTCGTAGCGCGGCTTGCCCAAGCGGAATGAAGTGGCGTTACGTTCCAGGTCGGGCAGCATGGCCTCCAACGCCGCGACGTAACCTGTGATCGCCGTGCGTGCGTCTTCCGCCCGCTGCAACAGTTGCCGCTGTGCGCGAGCGGAAAGCGTGGACGCTTCGAGGCGCGCGTTGAGTTCGGCATCGAATAACTCCAACGCGCCGCGGTTTTGTTCGATGGCCAGCTGAGTATGTTCGAGCGTGGGCTGGTTGATGTTGCGCCGCGCGGCTTCGTAGTAAGCAGGCACGTTACGCAGCCGCCGTGAAAAGATTTCAAGCCGTTCCTCGAGCGGTGCGAACTCGGTCGTCAGAATCTTGGCGAATGGATCGGCCACGTTGTACGTCGATGGATCCCATTCCCATTCGCGCAGCTCGGTGAGGGCCCAGCGTCGTTCCGCGAACTCATTGTCGAGGATCATCCAATCCGCGCGGCGTGATTCGCTCAGCGACATGACACCGATGGAGTGCAATCGCGTGCGCCATCGGTCGATGAACTCGAGTTCCTTCGTGCGCGCGCGTTCGTCCGGCACGATGAGGCGGTCGGCATATTTGTAGTAGCCGACGCCGATCGCAGCGCCGGACCGCAACTCCCAGAGCGCATCGAAAAATTCATCGCCAAAGCGGCGATCGAATTCGAGATCGGCGCGGCTGGGCGGGGCCTCAGACGCGGGTGTCGCGGCGTGGCTGGCACTGACGAGAACGAGCATCACCGCACAAAGAATTCTTGCAAGCATCGTGATCGCTGCCTCGCGAAGCGGAGGAAGAGAAATACCGTAGCACGCTGCACGACACTGCGGTCGTGCTGGAGATACGTAGAAGTGCGGCGGGTCAGGCGGCGCGCGGCGGCGCGCCGAGGCGTTTGACGCCCTCGCGGATGCTGGCTGTGCTCAACGCCGAGAACCCGAATAAAAACTCCTGTGTGCGCGGCACGCTCAGGTAAAAAGGACGCGCCGTGACGATCTGCACCTTATTGCGTTTGGCGCGCTGCTCGAGCGCTTTATCCGAACTGCGCAGCATGAGATGCATGCCGGCGGCTTCGCCCAAAATCTCCACGCTTGATCCCAAATGGCGCTGAAGGGCCTCTACCAGGACGCCGCGACGCTCGCCATACAGGCGGCGCATGCGGCGAATATGGCGTTCCAAATGCCCCTCGGCGATGAAGTCAGCAAGCGCTGCCTGCTCGATGGCGGGAACGCTGCGGTCGGCAAGCCACTTCGCTCGACGAAAAGGTGCAACGAGTGGTTCGGGCAAAACGGCATACCCGATGCGCAGTGATGGAAACATCACTTTCGAGAAGGTGCCGCAGTACATGACAGGCACGTCTTGGGCGAGGCCTTGCAAGGCCGGCAACGGCGGGCCGCCATAGCGATATCCGCTGTCGTAGTCGTCTTCGACGATGACCGCACGATGCTTGCGCGCCCAGGCGAGTAACTCCAGGCGCCGCGACAAAGACATCGACACGCCGGTGGGAAACTGATGCGACGGCGTGACATAAATGAGTCGCGCCGAGCGTGCGAGCGCTTCGATCACGATGCCATGAGCATCGACCCGCGCGGGACGCAGCCGAATGCCTGCAGCTTCGAAGATGCGGCGCGTACCCAAATACCCGGGATCTTCAAATGCAGCGACATCGCCCGGATCGCACAAGACCCGTGCGCACAGTTCGAGCGCTTGCTGTGAACCGTTCAGTACGAGCACTCGATCGGGCGTGCAGTGCACGGCGCGTGAGCGCGATACGTAGGCTGCAATCTCTTTGCGCAATGCTTCCGCACCTTGCGCATCGCAAGCGTAGTCGAGGAGCGCACGCGTGGGTCGCTCCAAGTGTCGTGCGATGAGCTTGCGCCAGATCGCGAGCGGAAAATGCTCGATGTCCGGCGTCCAGCGCGAAAAGCAGATGTGGTCGCGTGGTTGCGGTGCATAAACGAAGTCGTCTCTCAGCCGATGACCGAATTTGGATAGCTTGATCTGCGGCGGCGCTGCATTGGCTTTGACCGTTGTCGACGATGGCAAAGACCGCTCGTGAAGATCGCCGCGCACGAAGGTGCCCGAGCCGCGACTGGGTTGCAGATAGCCTTCGGCGTATAGCTGTTCGTAAGCCTGTGTGACGGTACTGCGCGAAACGCGCAGCGCACGCGCAAGCTCGCGAGTCGACGGCACGCGATCACCTTGCCGAAATCGCCCAGCGAGAATCCCATGCCGCCATGCCTCGTAGATCTGTCGGTGCAAAGGCGTGGCGCTGTGTGTATCGACGGCGATGGCGGCGCGCATGAGTGGTCTGCTCGTATCTCAAGAAAGTGGACCTATCGGGTGACCACTGTGCCGGGCTACCGTTGTGCTCGCAAGTTGCTGAGCAAGTATCTCGATCTGCCCACCACTCACCTGAGCATCATGATTACTCTCAATCCCATCACGCTGGAACGCGACGGCATTCGTCTCGAGCCCTTGTCGAGCGAACATCGCGACGCAATCGCACGAGCCGTCGTCGATGGTGAGCTGTGGACGTTGTGGTTTACGGGCGTGCCGCGGCCGCAAAGTGTCGGGCGCTGGCTCGAGGCGGCACTCGAAGGGCAGGCGCAAGGGCATATGCTGCCGTGGGTGGTACTTGACCTCGATAGCGGCGAAGTCGTCGGCTCGACCCGCTATCACGACATCGTTCCAGCCATCGATCGCGTCGAGATCGGCTACACCTTTTATGCACAAAGCCGGCAGCGCACGCGGCTCAATACGACTTGCAAGCTCATGCTGTTGTCGCATGCATTCGATCGTGTCGGCTGCAAGGTCGTCGGCTTGCGCACGGACAATTTCAATTTCCGCTCGCAGCGCGCGATCGAAGCACTTGGCGCGAAGCGCGATGGCGTGCTGCGTCATCATCAAGCGCGGCGCGATGGTTCGCCGCGCGATACGGTGATGTACAGCATCCTCGCGAGCGAATGGCCCGATGTGCGACGGCATCTGGAGTTGCGGTTGCAGCGGCATGCGGCGTAACTCGGCGCCCTTCTTAACCGGCCCCTCCCTAACCCTCCCCCGCTAACGCAGGGGAGGGGATCAAAAGGGGAGGGGATCAGGACGCTGTCCGCGGCCTCCGCGTCTTGCGCATACGGACCACGATCGCGTACACCTGCGCCTTTCATTCATGGAAGGGCCGCGCCGCTATGGGGTTCTCGAAGCCGCTGATCTGTTGCCTTGCTGCAAGCGCGCTGGTTGCTTGCGCGACGCCTCAGGACAAACCCGCCTCGCACCCCTTCACACTGCCGCCCGACGCGACCGCCTATCCGTCGACCTATCAACCGGCAGCGGCTGCGCCGGTCATCATTCGCCACGCGACGATTCTTACCGGTACCGGTGAGCGTTTGGACAATGCGGATCTGGTCATTGCAGATGGCCGAATCCAAAGCATCGGAACCCAGCTCGAAGCGCCAGCGAACGCACAGGTCATCGATGCCAGTGGCCGCTGGGTCACGCCGGGGTTGATCGACGTGCATTCGCACCTGGGGGTGTATCCCAGTCCGAGCGTGAATGCGCATCAGGACGGCAATGAAATGACGGCGCCCGTTACGGCGAACGTCTGGGCCGAGCATGGCGTGTGGCCGCAAGATCCTGGCTTTCAAACTGCGCTCGAAGGCGGGGTGACGACGCTGCAGGTGTTACCAGGCTCCGCCAATCTCGTCGGCGGCCGGGGCGTCACGCTCAAGAACGTACCCGCGGCAAGCTATCAAGCGATGAAATTTCCGGATGCCAAACATGGTTTGAAGATGGCTTGCGGTGAGAATCCAAAGCGCGTGTACGGCGGGAAGGGGCAGGCGCCGTCAACGCGCATGGGCAACGTTGCCGGGTATCGCCAAGCCTTCGCCGATGCGCAGGAGTACCAACGCAGTTGGGAGAAATACGCGCGCGATCTGGCGGCGTACGAGAAGAAACAAAGCAGCGAGCCCGAGGCGGAAGCACCGAGCCAACCCAAGCGGGACCTCACATTGGAAACGCTGCGCGATGCGATGGAAGGCAAGATCCTCGTTCACATCCATTGTTATCGCGCCGATGAGATGCAGGTGATGCTCGATTTGGCGGAGGAGTTCGGCTTCGACGTGGCTGCGTTTCATCACGGGGTCGAGGCATACAAGATCGCGAATCGTCTTGCCGAGAAGCAGACCTGCGGTGCGCTGTGGGCCGACTGGTGGGGATTCAAGATGGAAGCGTTCGACGGCATTCCGGAGAACATCGCGATGGTCGATCGCGCCGAAGGCGGCTGCGCGATCGTGCATTCGGATTCAGAGGAGGGCATTCAGCGCCTGAATCAAGAAGCGGCGAAAAGCATGGCGCGCGGTAATGCGGTGGGTATGAACATCGACCAAGCACGCGCGATCCGCTGGATCACTGCCAATGCCGCGCAAGCGCTTGGCATCGAAGAGCGCACCGGTTCGCTCGAGCCCGGCAAGATGGCGGACGTCGTGATCTGGAATCGCGATCCATTCAGCGTGTACGCGCTCGCCGAACAAGTCTTCATCGACGGCGTGCTGATGTTCGATCGCGCCCACCCACAACCGCCACGTTCCGATTTCATGCTCGGGCAATCGGCAGGGAGCCCCCTATGAACAATGGCTTCGACCGACTCCCCTTCCCCTGCGCGAGCGGGGGAAGGCTAGGGATGGGGGTCTTCAAAAACATCGGCTTCGACCGACTCCCCTTCCCCTGCGCGAGCGGGGGAAGGCTAGGGATGGGGGTACTCCTTGTTGCCCTCGCGTTCTTCTCAAATGCTCCTGCCGCTGACCTCGTCATCCGCAATGCCGAAGTCCACACCCTCACCGACGCCGGCAAGCGAACGAATACCGACGTCCTGATCCGCGACGGAAAAATTGCTGCCATCGGGGCGCGCTTGGATGCACCGGCGGACGCAACGCAGGTCGATGCGCAAGGCAAACCGCTCACGCCGGGTCTGTTTGCCGGACTTACCACGATCGGTATCGAGGAAGTCAGCGGCGAAACAGCGACGGTCGATGATCATCTGAGCTTGAGTGTGCCAGGTGCGATGCAATGGCGGCCCGAGTTCGACGTCACGCTGGCGTACAACCCACGCTCCATCCTTGTACCGCTCGCGCGAACCGAAGGGCTTACATGGACCGTGATCGAACCCGGCAGCACTGAAGGCGGCGGCCTCATCGCTGGGCAAGGCGCCGCGATCACCTTGGATGGTCGCTTCGATGCAGTGCTCGAGGGCAGTCGTTCGTTATTCGTCGCGATGGGCAGCAATGCAATGGGGCTGTCTGGTAGCAGTCGCGCTGGCCAATACATGCTGCTCGATCAAGCCGTACGCGAAGCGCGTTCCGCGCAACCGCCTGGCGAGCGTGCGTTGTTGCTGCCGAGGGGCCGCGAGGTGCTTGCGCGATACTTGCGAGGTGGCCGGTTCGTGTTCGATGTCGATCGCGCCGCCGACATTCTGCAGGTACTCGCGTTGTCGCAGCGCTATGGCATCAAGCCGGTGATCGCAAGCGGCGCAGAAGCGTGGGTCGTTGCGGACGAACTTGCGCGGGCGAATGTGCCTGTGTTGCTTGATCCGCTCGCGAATCTACCGAGCTCTTTCGACAGCATCGGCGCACGCGCCGACAACGCGGCGTTACTCGCCCGCGTGGGCGTGCGCGTTGCCTTCACACAAGTGGTGTCGGATAAAAGTCATAACGCGCGCAAGATCCGCCAGCTTGCAGGCAACGCCGTCGCGCACGGTTTGCCATGGGATATTGCGCTTGCCGGGCTGACTTCGGTGCCTGCAGAGATTTTCGGTGTGGCTGATAGGCGGGGTCGCATCGCGGTGGGCCAAGCGGCCGATCTCGTTCTCTGGAATGGCGATCCGCTCGAGGTGACGACGCTTGCCGAGCAAGTCTGGATCAATGGCAATGCCGTCCCGATGCGTTCGCGCCAGACCGAGCTGCGTGATCGTTACCTCGAGAAACTGAATCGCGGTGAGGCGCGGTGAGCGAGGGATGAAGATCGCCGCGCCTTTAGGGTCGGAATTTATTCCGACGCCTACTTTAGCCCGTCATCGTGTGCCAGCGCTTCGGCCATTGCGCCAGGAACTCTTCGAACTCCGCGGCAGGCACGGGGCGGCTGACGAGATAGCCTTGCACGCGATCGCACTTCAAATCCATCAAGCGCTTGAGCTGCTCGCAGGTCTCGACGCCTTCGGCGATGACCTGCAGCTTCAGGCTATGCGCAAGCTCGATGATGCCGCGAACGATGCCTGCGGCGCCTTCATCTTTCGTCATCTCATGAACGAATGAGCGATCGATCTTGATTTCATCGATCGGGAAGCGGCGCAGGTAGCTGAGCGATGAATAACCCGTGCCGAAATCGTCGATCGACAGCGATACGCCGAGTGCGCGCAGCTTTTCCAGAATGGTGAGCGTCGCCTCGCTGTCGCGCATGATGATGTTCTCGGTGATTTCGAGTTCCAGTCGGCTCATGGCGAGATGCTTGTAGGTGAGGATGCGCGTGAGACGCTCGACGAAATCGTTGCCATGGAACTGCGATGCCGAAACGTTGACCGCGATGCCAAAGGGCGGCAACCCGGCGCGATCCCACAACACCGACTGCACGGCGGCTTCTTCCAGCACCCAATCGCCAATCTCGGCAATGAGGCCGCGTTCTTCGGCGAGCGTGATGAAGTCGCCCGGCATCACCAAACCGACACCCGGTCGCTTCCAGCGAATCAGCGCCTCGACGCTCAGAATCTCACCGGTGCGCAGGTCGATCTGCGGCTGGTAGTGCAACACGAACTGTTTGTAACGAATCGCGCGCAGCAGCGCAGACTCGAGGTCCAAACGCTCACGCGCTTCACGGCTCATCGCGCTGGTGTAGAACGTGCGACTGCCGCGACCGCGCCGCTTCGCACGGTACATCGCGGTGTCGGCGTTACGGATCAAGCCGCTGGCGTCTTGTGCATCATCCGGATAAAGACAAACACCGATGCAAGCAGAGAGCTCCAGCTCGCGATTGTCGATCGTTAGCGGCAGCGCGATCTGCGCGAGCACTTTGCGTGCGATGCGATCAGCGGCGGACGCGTCCGATACATTCGGCAACGCGATCGCAAACTCATCGCCCCCCAGCCGCGCGACGACATCCGCACTGCGCACCGAACGCTTCAAGCGCTCGCCAATGCTCCGTAACAGCAGATCGCCGGATTCATGTCCGAGCGAATCGTTGATCGTCTTGAATTGATCGAGATCGAGCAGCATGAGCGCGACGCGGCTGTCATTTGCTGCGGCGTCATCGATCATCCCCGCCAGTCGATCCGTGAGCGAATGCCGATTCGGCAGCTGCGTCAGGGGGTCATGACTGACTAAATGGCGAACCGTCTCTTCGGTGCGCTTGCGTTGCGTCAGGTCAGAGAACACCGCAACGTAGTGAATGATTTCGTTGTCAGCGTTGCGCACCGCGGCGAGCGTCAACCATTCGCTGTACAAGTCGCCGTTCTTGCGGCGATTGCAGATTTCACCGCGCCAGTAGCCTTTCGTGAAGATGTCTGACCACATGGAGGCGTAGAACGCGGCATCCTGTTCGCCGGATTTCAGAATGGCCGGTGTGTAGCCAATCGCTTCGCTTGCGCTGAAACCTGTGACGCGTTCGAAAGCGGCATTGACGTACAGGATCCGCTTGTACGGATCGCAGATCATGATGCCTTCATTGCAGTGTTCGCTGAGTGTCAGCCAGACGCGCAGCTGCGCATCGCATGTCACATCGATGAACGTCGTCGACGCGTCGAGCGAACGCGCGGCATCGCTGTCGATGCGAGCGATCGTCTCGGTGGCCAACTGAGGCTGCAGGACCTGTTCAGGAAGCGACATCATCTTCACGAGAAATTTGGACGCATGCATTAAGCGTCGCTTGCGCGTGGGCGGCTATCAGGCGACGGACGAC
This sequence comes from uncultured Steroidobacteraceae bacterium, assembly GCA_964543105.1. Classification (GTDB taxonomy): domain Bacteria; phylum Pseudomonadota; class Gammaproteobacteria; order Steroidobacterales; family Steroidobacteraceae; genus Steroidobacter. The sequence continues at coordinate 695 of CAZIXV010000043.1, read as the reverse complement.
TGCTGCTTGAGGGACGGGTGGCAGTGTTTCGAATTGCGAGTCAGGTCACAGTCGCGCTGTCGTGAATGACGGCGATTGCCGACGCTTGATGAAGAACTGTCGGGCGCTGACCGCTGGCAAGCAAGAAAACGAAGCCTAACGCGCAGTGTTGTGGCCCGCGCCAGCTGACATCAAGAACTCGCCGTCATGGTGCTCCGTGAGCACTGCAATCACCGACATGCGCTGCGCGATCGATCGATAGGACCGCCCCTGATTTGCGTGTACACGCGAAGCGCGACGCAGTCTCGTGCGTGTGCTTGCCGTTCAATGAGCCTACGGATCGCGCGCGATGCGATCGTCACGAGAACGTAATGCCCGCAGTTCATTGCCCCATTCGAGGTCGACTAGCCCGCTGCAGCGTCGCTGCGGCGATGCTGATGTTTGCTGCCATCCATGCTGGCGCGAACGAGGCGCCGCGTCTGTCGGTTCACGGCTTCGGAACGCTGGGCGCCGTGTATCACGACGCAAGTGGCGTGGACTACCGCCGCGATCCTTCGCAAGCGCGCGGCGCGCGTGCGGGTGAAGTTGCGTTCGGCACGGACTCGCGCTTCGGCATGCAACTGAATCTGCGCATCGCGCCTCAGTGGGAAGCGATGGTGCAAGGTGAGTCCAAACTCAACGCGGACAACAATTGGCAGCCGCAACTCAATTGGGCC
>CAZIXV010000042.1:0-18668 GCA_964543105.1 uncultured Steroidobacteraceae bacterium | reverse complement strand
GCGATGTGATCGCGATGAGCATTGCGATCGCGCTATCGCACAATATGTTCGATGCCACATTGTGCCTGGGCGTCTGCGACAAGATCGTTCCTGGGCTGGTCATGGGCGCATTGAAGTTCGGCCATCTGCCGACGATCTTCGTGCCCGCAGGCCCCATGACCTCCGGGATGCCGAACAAAGAAAAGGCGCGCATTCGCCAGTTGTTCGCGGAAGGCAAGGTCGGGCGCGAGGCGCTGCTCGAATCGGAAGCAGCGAGCTATCACGGCCCGGGCACGTGCACGTTTTACGGCACGGCGAACAGCAATCAGATGTTGATGGAAGTCATGGGTCTGCACCTTCCCGGCGCGGCGTTCGTGAATCCCAATACGCCGCTGCGAGATGCATTGACGAGCGCCGCCGCCCGCCGCGCGGCGCGCATCACCGCATTGGGCAATGAATATTTGCCACTGGCGCGAACCTTCGATGAACGCGCAGTCGTCAACGGCATCGTTGGATTGCATGCCACGGGTGGCTCGACCAATCACACCATGCACGTGGTCGCGATGGCCGCTGCGGCAGGCATCATCGTCAACTGGGATGACTTCAGCGATCTCGCCGACATCGTGCCTTTGCTTGCGCGCATCTATCCGAATGGCTCTGCCGATGTGAATCACTTTCATGCTGCCGGCGGCATGGGCTTTCTGATTCGCGAACTTCTCTCGGTTGGATTACTGCACGCTGATACTAAGACCGTCATGGGCCGCGGCCTTGCCGCCTATACCGAAGAGCCTTGGCTGTCGGCGCAGGGTTTGGCGTGGCGGGCTGCGCCAGCGAAAAGCGGCGATGAGAGTGTGCTGCGTCCGATCGGCAATCCCTTCAGCGCCGATGGCGGCTTGAAATTGCTCAAAGGCAATCTCGGTCGCGGTGTGATCAAGACATCTGCGGTTAAGCCGCAACATCGAATCGTCGAGGCGCGCGCGCGGGTGTTCGATGATCAGGACAGCGTCATGGATGCCTTTCGCAAAGGTGATTTGAATCGCGACTGTGTCGTCGTCGTGCGCTTTCAGGGCCCGCGTGCGAATGGGATGCCCGAATTGCATCAGCTCACCCCAGCGCTGACCTCGCTGCAAGGCAAGGGGTTTCATGTCGCGCTGGTGACCGATGGACGCATGTCGGGCGCCTCAGGCGCGGTGCCCGCGGCGATTCACGTCACTCCGGAGGCGCTCAATGGCGGCCCGCTTGCAAAGCTGATGGATGGCGATGTCATTCGCCTCGATAGCTATACGGGTCTTCTGGAGGCGCGCGTAGACAGAGCCGAACTCGCGCGGCGCAGCCCCGCCGAGCCGCGCTCGCATCACGTCACCGGCGTCGGCCGTGAACTATTCGCCGCATTTCGCGCTGTCGCAAGCGACGCGGAAGCCGGCGCGATATCGTGCATGGAATTTACAAAAGCAACTTGAGCCATCTCGCGGCAAAAACATCATGAACATTCGCAACATCCTCGCGCTCGCTCCGGTCATTCCCGTCCTCACGATCGAAAGATTGGAGCATGCGGTGCCGTTGGCTCGCGCTTTATGTGCAGGCGGCCTGCGCGTGCTCGAAGTGACGCTACGTACCGAGGCCGCACTACCCGCGATCACCGCGATGAGCGAAGCCGTGCCCGACGCAGTCGTCGGTGTCGGTACGCTGACGAACGCATCGGACTTCACGCGCTCGGCACAGGCCGGCGCACGTTTCGGTGTGAGCCCGGGGCTGACGGCTGAGATTGCAAGCGCGGCGCGCGATGCCGGTTTTCCATTGTTGCCGGGCATCATGACGCCTTCCGAATTGATCGCCGGACTCGGCTGGGGCTTTACCACTTTCAAGTTGTTTCCCGCGCAGCAAGCCGGTGGCATCGGCATGTTGAAGGCATTGCACGGGCCGTTTCCGGATATCGTCTTTTGTCCCACTGGCGGCATATCGCGCGCCACGGCGCCTGAATTCTTGGCGTTACCGAACGTGGCGTGCGTGGGCGGTTCGTGGGTGGCACCCAGCGACCGCATTCGTGCGGGCGATTGGGATGCGATCGAAATGCTGGCGCGCGATGCAACATCGCTCAAGAAATAAGTCGCCACTCCGTTCGTGCTGACCTGCGTCGAAGCACACGAGCACTTTCCTTCGACAGGCTCGCGACGAACGGTGTAGTCGATCGCGTTCGTGGATCAAGCGCTGCAACTTCTCAGACGAACCATCGAGTCCGCCGAATCAGCCGGCCGCCTTGGTATTCGTTGGCGGCTGATCGCCCAGCAAGTCGAGCTGCACCACTGGTTCTTCGTCAGTACTTTCGCCGGCATGCTCACGCAGTGCTTCCTGGCTCAACAAAGCATCGACGGCGAGTTCAGGCACCGTCGCTGAATCCGCAGGCAAGTTTGTGCTCGAAGCTTCCGAGTTCTCGCTGCTCGGTAACTTCACGGTCGGCACTTTCAATGTTTGCGTCGTCGTAAAAATCAGCTCCGGCGGAATCTCCAAGGTGCCGGTTTCATCGAGGCTGATCTGCATCGATACGATCGTCGTCGATTCGAACTCGCCTGCGTCTGCCGCCGCGGATGCTTGAGCGACGGGCGCAACGTCGGCTGACGTTTCCGCCGCTGCGACCGCAGGCTCACTGCCAGGCGGCGTCACTTCGGATTCGCTCGCGATCACGTGCAGCTCTTCCGGCGCCAACAAGTCGCCATGATCTTCGGGCACGCCGCGAGCGCGCTCTGACATCGGCGAAGTGTTCGAAGTCGTTTGCTTGGCGAGCGAAGCTTCGAAGAGGCGCAGCACATCGCCTTCCGATGCTTTTTCCGGTGCACGCTCGACCGACCCACCCGTCTCGAGCGAATCGGGATCGGCGAGTTCTTGCATGGCGACGCCGGAATCGGCCTTGGACGGGAGCTTTGGCGATGGCGCTTCTTCCGGTTCGGGTACGGGAAGGCTCGCATCGATTTTCGGCGCCGGTACCGCATTCGCGGCTTCCAGTTCGCGACCCACCAAGTCGTAGTAAAGCTGCAGATACTTCTGCAATGAGCGGATCGAGGCAAAATTCGCGAGCGCATGTTTGCGAGCTCGCTGCGCGAGAAACACGCGTTTGTCCTGCGGCATTTGCATGATGCGAGAAAACCCGCGAATCAAGGCCGCGGGGCTTCCCGGCTCGACAGCAACACCATGCTGACCGATGACTTCGCCCTGCGCGCCCATGGCGGTCGCAACACACGGAACGCCGCAGAGCATCGCGATGACGAGCGACATGCGACCGTTGTCCGTCAAAGCGCTCGAGCACGCGATATCGCATGCATTGAAAAATGCCGCCTCGTCCGACCACTCACCGAGCAGCTGCGTACGCGTGCCGAGCGTACCGCCACCCACGAGTGCCATCAGCGGTCCGTTGCCTTTCTGCACGCCATGACCTGCGAGCAGCACATTGATATTGGGATCGGTCTTGATGAGCTCGCTGATCGCTTTGAAAAAGCTGGCGTGATCGTACTCGGGTTGGAACGGCGCCATCATGCCGACCACCACGGCATCGTGCGCCAGTCCAAGTTGTTCGCGAACCCTGCGGCGCGCCGCTTTATCCGGTTTGAAGCGCATCGGATCGACGCCGAGCGGAATCACCACGGGTTCGTCTTCGGGAAAGCCAACGCGCCGATGTGCGGACGCCGAGGCGGCAGAGGCATAGACGATGCGATCGATACGCTTCGCGACTCGCGCAGCATGCTTGAGCATTTGGGTATCGAGAATGCCGGCATTGCGCGGCAACGCGACCGTGCTCGTTACCGACCAGACAGTTTTGATTTCCCAATCACAGCGACCGCGTAACCAGTGCGACGCAACTTGCGCCGCGTGCCCCCATGCTTGAATGACATCAGGCCGAAACGTACGAACCGTCTTGAGCAATTGCGCGAACGCGCCGAATGAAAAGCGTTGCGTCGATAGCGGCACGTCGTACACGGGAATGCCGTTCTGACGCAGCACTGCGCCGGGAACGCAGTTCGGCGCAAGCGCGACGACGAGCGGTTTGACGCGCGCCTTCGGAATTCGCGTGAGCATCGGCATGAACAACGCCTGCTGCGTCGCGCCCGTCACTCCTTCTGAGCTGACGAGATGCATGACACGCACGGGCTTGGTGTAGTGGTCCGACACTTGTTGGCTGGGATTGGCGAGAACCGCGAGACAGCCTAACAGTAGATGGAATCGCTACGCGTGAGCCCGGCCACGGATTTACCACTTCGCGCAGCCTGTCGAGGTGACACAAATTGGCAGGTCGAGAGGGAAATCACATAAGTCAGCTGGCGATGAGTCAGCTAGCCGGCTGGCCAGAAAAAATCAGCACCAGCGCCTTCGGTCGCGCTTCTGGCTAGCTGGCTGGCTGGCACAAATCAGCACGAGCGCCTTGGGTCGTGCTTCTGGCTAGTTGGCTAGCTGGCCGGCAGGAACCATCCACAAACATGTCGCCGCATACGCGCGATAAGGTCGCCAGCGCTCCGCTTGTCTCAACAACGACGCAGGCGATTCGGCATTCGCTGCACGCAGCAATCCGATGTCGGTTTCTGGAAAAGCATCTGGCTCGCGACCGAGACGGATCGCGAGGTAGGTTCGCGTCCACGGCCCAAAGCCCGGCAAATTCTTCAACGCCACGTCGAGATGTTTCCAAGGCAGATCGAATTGCACGCGCTCTTCCAACACTGCGCGCGCGAGATGAAGAATGGTCTCCACGCGTTTACCCGGCATGCCCATGCGCGCGAGATCGGCGCTGAGTACACTGGCGGGCGTAACTTCGGTGCAGCGATCGACGAGACGGCGCATCAGCGTTCCAGCCGCTGCGACCGTGACTTGCTGACCGATGATCGTGCGTACGCACAGCTCGAACGGCGACCACGCGCCGAGCGGTCGCACGCCCGACACCGCGGCTAGACGCGGCGCGAGCAGCGGATCGTTGCCTAAATGCTGGGCAACTGCCGTCGAGTCATGGTCGATGACGAACAACCGCGCTGCACGCTCTGCGACGAACGCAGATCGCACACGTCCATCTGCGCTGACGCGCAAGCGTGCTTGCGCCGCGTCATAGCCGATTGACACTTCGCGCCGCCCGACGCGCCGGATGAACTGATCGCCCTCGATGCGCTCGACGCCCGGAATCAAGCGATGACTGAAATACGCAAGCAGCGGCTCCCAAGGAAAGGGCTCGACGACCGGCAATTCAGCAACGCTTACATGCATACAGCGCCCTGCGATGAAGGTGTCAGACGTGGGCTGAGGATGCCGACGCCGTCACCCCGCCGATCAACACCAAACGCATCGCCTCCTCGACGGACAGCTGGGTTTCTTCCAGTTCGCTTTTCGGCAAGTAGAGCGTGTAGCCGCCAATTTGGTAGCTCATCGGGAAATACACTGCGACGACGTCGGGGTCGGGCACAGGCTCGGCAAACATGCGCGGATTGATGTTTTCCTCGGTGACGAATCCAATCATGCGCGCGCTGCCCATGCGCCATGTCACGACGCGTTTCAAGTCGCGTCGTTTCTCGCCTGCCGGCAAGAAGCGCGCGAAGTCTTTCACCGCACCGAAAATCGTTTTGACGATCGGGATCCGCGCCAACAGCGCCTCGCCAATGCGAAACAGGCGCCGCACGATGTAGGCATCGACGATCAGCCCGACGACGAGAATCAATATGAATGAGACGAGCAAGCCCAATCCCGGCCAGTACAACTCAGGCGCGGTCGCGCGCACCCAGCCGCCCAGCAGGTTTTCGGCCGCTGTGCCCAGCCACCACACCACATAGAGCGTCAAGACCGCCGGCAAAATAGCCGCCAGTCCCTTCAAGAAAGTATTCCAAAGACGACGCATTCGAGCTCCGATCGAAATTGATAATTGACAACCGACAATGGACAACGAGAGGCTTCGCTTCGTCTTCGACCGATCCTCTAATTCGCCGCGACGCATTTCAAAACGCGCCGAGCGCCGCCCATTGTCAACCGTTCACCGTCAATTGAAAACTTCGATACCGACTCGCTTCGCGTGGTGCGCGCTCCTGCTGTGTTCTATCGGCACGCCCGTCGTTGCGCGCAACGTCGCCCAGCTGCCGCCCGCCGTCACTCGCGCGATGAATCAATCTGGGGTGCCGGCTCGCAACGTGAGCATCTTCGTCCAGAACGCGGCGACGAACGAGACCGTCGTCGAACTGAACGCAAACACGCCGCGCAGCCCCGCATCAACGATCAAAGTACTCACCACCTTCGCGGCGCTCGACATGCTCGGGCCGGCATATACCTGGAAGACGCATGCCTACATCGACGGACGCCTCGCGCGCGGCACGCTCGATGGCGATCTCATTCTCGTGGGCGAAGGCGATCCGTTCATGACGAGCGAGCGCTGGTGGGCGTTCACACAGCAACTGCGCGAGCTGGGGCTGGCGAAGATCAGCGGCGATGTGATCGTCGACAACACATACTTCGCACCGATACCCGATTCGCGCGGGGACTTCGATGCGCAGCCCTTCCGCTCGTACAACGTGATCCCCGATGCGCTGATGGTGAACTTTCAAACCTCGCGCTTCACGATCAGCGCGAGCGGCACGGGCGGTCGGCCCGACATCGCCGCCAATCCGTTGCCGGCAAATCTAAAGATCGAGAACCGCGCGCGCGTCGGCACCGGCCGTTGCCGAGGGTTCAATCGCGGCGTGACGTTCGACTCGCCAGCGAACGATGCCAACACCATCATCATTGGCGGCACATTCCCCGCATCATGCGGCAGGTATTCCATCGCACGCGCAATCATGAACGCGCCGGATTACGCATACGGCACGTTTCGCACATTCTGGAATGAAACAGGCGGCACGATCGACGGCGGCATGCGGCTCGCGAAGCGCCCCGATGGGGCGCGACGGCTGACATCGTTCGACTCCGTATCGCTTGCGGAGATCATCCGCCTCGTCAACAAATATTCGAACAATGTCATGGCGCGACACTTACTGCTGACGTTGGGCGCAGAAAAGTACGGACCGCCAGCGACGGTGGAGATGGGGCGCAACGCCGTGCAAGCATGGCTCGTCGAACAAAACATCGACATGCCGGGGTTCGTCCTCGATAACGGCTCCGGTTTGTCGCGCAACGAACGTCTTACGGCGAAGGGGCTGGCGCAAGTGCTCGATACCGCATGGAGCAGTCCTTTCATGCCGGAGTTCGCCGCCTCGCTGCCGCTTTCCGCAACCGATGGCACATTGCGTAATCGTTTTCGTGCTGCCGGCATGCAAGGGCGTTTGCGTCTCAAAACTGGCCGCATCGATAACGTCAATGCGCTCGCGGGCTTCGTCAGCGCCGCATCCGGCAAAACCTACGTCGTCGTCATCATCCTGAATCATCCGCAAGCACACATCGGCGCAGGCGATGCAGTGTTGACTGAATTGGTGCGATGGGTGTTTGGACAATGACAAGTTGTCTGGCCAGCCGGCTAGCCAGCTAGCTTGCTAGCCGGCTGGCCAGAAGGGCTTGCCTCCGCTTCACGCTGCTTCGACTTCCTTCGTCGCAATCACACAACACTCCACTAAAACTGCTTTGTCAGTTTTTCTTGCGCGCGCTCTTGCTCGATAAAACAGGAACCCGCGCAACACTCGGACGTTTTCCTGTCACGAGTTTCTTGGGTCCGGAATGCAACAACGTTGAAGTGCACTGTTCGCGACGGTTTCGAGTGAGCTCAGCAATTCAGTGTTTGTACTGAGCAATTTCGTGCAAGGAGTCCATATGAAACGTTCAATCATTGCCGCAACGATCGTTGCTTTGGCGAGCGGTACCGCCGCCGCGCAAAGCCCTGCGAATGACGAAGGTCTGTATCTCGGTGCCGCCTGGGGTCAGTTCGACGTAAACGTCGACGCATTCGACGATGTCGACGATGCGGTCTCTCGTATCGACGATGACGACAACGCTTGGAAAATCTTCGCCGGCTGGCGCTTGAATCCCTATGTCGCTTTCGAACTCAACTACGTGGATTTCGGCGAGAACTCCGGCAGCACCGGCAGCGATGCATCGGGTACGAGCGGCAATTACAGTCTCGATCTGGCAGGTTTCCAACCCGCGGTCATCGGCTCATTTCCGCTGGGTCCGGTCGAACTGTTCGCCAAGCTGGGTTACTACTTCTATGACGTCGACGTCTCGTTGAACCTCGACAACATCGACCAAGACAACTTCTCCGCAGACTCGAGCGAAGAAGCGTGGTCGTATGGCTTTGGCGCGGGGGTGACGTTCTTCGAACGTCTGCATGCGCGACTCGAGTACGAGAAGATCGACGCCGATGACTTCGAAGATCTCGACGCCATCTGGCTAAGCGGCGCTTGGCGCTTCTAAGAAGAGGTATGAAGAGGAGCTCGCAGGACGCGAGCTCTTCTTTTTTACGCCCGTGAAATGGACGCGGCGCGAAACTACGAAGCACTCGTCATCACGACGGGCATGCGTTTGCGACCCCAGCGAACTTTACTGCTCTCGAAGACGCCAGAAATCTTCGCGCCGCAACGCTGGCAGGCACCGCTCACATCAAGCTCCCATTCGCCGATTTCGTACCAGTCCCGCTCGATCACGCGAACGCTGCAGTCGGGACAATAGGTGCTCGAGCCGGCGGGATCGTGCACGTTGCCGGTGTAGACGTAGCGCAAGCCGTTCCTTCGCGCGATCATCCGTGCGCGCGTCAACGTTGCTGGTGGCGTCGAGGTTTTGTCGCGCATCTTCCAGTCCGGATGAAACGCCGTGAAGTGCAAGGGCACATCAGGACCCAACTTCTCGACGATCCACTGCGTCATACGCTCGAGTTCTGCGTCCGAATCGTTTTCATCAGGAATGAGCAGCGTCGTCAACTCGAGCCACACATTGGTTTCGTGCTTCACGAATTCGATCGTCTCGAGCACCGCACCGAGTTCAGCGCCGCACACCTTGCGATAGAAGCGTTCTGTGAAGCCTTTGAGATCGATGTTGGCTGCGTCCATATAGCGATAGAACTCGCTTCGCGGCGCATCGCCCATGTAGCCCGCCGTGACCGCCACGCTTTTGATATCGCGCTCGCGGCACGCTTGCGCAACGTCGATCGCGTATTCCATGAAAATCACCGGATCGTTGTAGGTGTACGCCACGCTCGCGCAGCCCAGCTCCTGTGCCCTACGCGCGAGATCCTGCGGATTTGCGCGGTCCTGCAAGGTGTCCATCTCGCGCGACTTGCTCATGTCCCAGTTCTGACAAAATTTGCAGGCGAGATTGCAGCCGGCGGTGCCGAATGACAGCACGGCGCTGCCGGGCAAGAAATGGTTCAGCGGCTTCTTTTCGATCGGATCGACGCAGAAACCGCTCGAGCGGCCGTACGTGAAGAGGCGCACCTCGCCGTCCTCCACGCCGCGAACAAAGCACAGCCCGCGCTGTCCTTCATGCATGCGACAAGCACGCGGACAGACATCGCACTGAATGCGACCGTCTGCGGTGCGATGCCAATACTTCGTCGGATGAGTCACGGTTTAAGAAAAAGTACGAGTCGAATTTCGTACGAAACCCAGGCTAAGGTGCGGACAGAGTGATCACCATCATGCGCCCACCTCATACGAACACAAGTACTCGCCCGCCTGCCGTCGCCGGATATTTCTATCCGGAGGACCCCGTCGTGTTGCGCGAGATGGTGGATTCTTTCATCGCGAATGCGGCTGTGCCGAGCGTACCGACATCGTTGTCCTACATCGTCCCACATGCGGGCTACGTGTACTCCGGGCCCGTGGCGGCCACGGCGTATGCGCATATGCAGCGCACGCAGCTGCGACTGCGCCGCATCGTCATCATCGGACCGAGCCATCGCGTGTATCTGCGCGGGATCGCCATTCCCGAGGCGGATGCGTTTCGCACGCCGCTCGGCACCGTTGCCGTGGACGGGGCGGCGAAACGCGCGCTCACCGATCGAGGTGATGTGCTGGTCAGCGATGTGCCGCATGCGAACGAACATAGCCTGGAAGTGCAGCTGCCGTTTCTGCAAGCATTGTTCGACGACTTCGAACTCGTGCCCCTCGTCGTCGGCGAAGCCGCCGCCGACCACGTTGCCGCGGTGCTCGATGAACTCACGCAAGCACCCGCAACACTCGTACTCGCGAGTTCCGATCTGAGCCACTACTTGAGTTATGACGAAGCGCGCCGTGCGGATGCCGATACGAACACGCGAATCCTGCGCTTTGCGAATACCTTGTCGGGCGCGCAAGCCTGCGGCGCGGTGGCCTTGAACGGGTTACTGACGCTTGCCAAGCGGCGTAATGCGACCATCGCGCCTCTTTCGCTTCTCAACTCGGGCGACACCGCCGGCGATCACTCCCGCGTCGTTGGCTACGCCGCCTATTCCATCGATGACCATCGCGCGCATTGATCAACTCGAGTTGCTGCGGCTTGCTCGAGCGTCCATCGCATCCGCATTGATGCACGGGCGGCTGGCGCCGTTCACCGAGTCGGTGCCTGCGGCGCTCAACGAACCGCGCGCAAGCTTCGTCACTTTGCGTGCGGGTCCACAACTGCGCGGTTGTTGCGGCTCGATCGAGCCGCGCTACGCGCTCGCCGAGGATGTGTGGCGCAATGCCTGGGCGTCGGCGTTTTCCGATCCGCGCTTCCCGTCGCTCGAACGCGAGGAATTCGACGACCTGCATGTGCACATCTCAGTGCTGACGCCACTCGAGCGTTTGCAGGTCACAAGTGAGGACGAACTACTCGCCAGCCTCAGGCCCGGTCGCGATGGATTGCTACTCGAAGCCGGCGCCGCGAGCGCAACCTTCCTGCCATCGGTCTGGGACACCTTCGCCGAACCGCATGATTTCGTGCGCCATTTGAAAATGAAGGCCGGCTGGTCTGCGACGGCGTGGCCGGCGCAGATCCAGGTATGGCGCTATGAAACCGAAAGCTTCGAGGAAGAAGCGAACTAGTCGCTCTCTTGTGTGAAACGCAGCAACGCCTCGAGCGGAATCGAAAGCGACGTGCCGAAGTGCCTGAACTCACCTTTGAGTTCGTGCAGCGCGCGCTCGATCTGAAACAGCGTCAGCAGGCAATCGGCGCCGTCGGACGTCAATCCGACGCGTGCATCGCCAAGCCCTCGCCGATAGCCGAGGATGAATGCCGCGCTCACCTCGCGCTGCCATTCGGCGAACGCCGGCGCTGCGCGCTCGAGCAGATCCGGCCGCGTGATGACCGCGCGCTCGAGCGCGGCCGAACGCACGTAGTCGAACGAACGCAGCAACGTCGCGACATCCTGCAGCGGCGACATCTTGTCGCGGCGCTCCCTGGGCGGTCGATTCATGTCGCCATCGAAATCCGTAATCAGGAAATCATCCGCAACCAGCAAGATCTTGCCCAGATGGAGATTGCCGTGGATGCGCGTCTTCAAGACCCCCGGAGTGTGGCCGCATGAGCGGCGCACGGCCTTGATGAGTTGCTGGCGAGCAAGCAAGAGTTCGCGAGCGCGCACTCGAAGTTGCTCCGGCACGTCGTTGATCCGTGTCTCGAGCACATCCAGCGTTTCATTCACGAGTGCCGTCGCGCGCGCATACCACGCGTCCAGATCCGCATCGGTCATCGGCTCGGGCGCAAAGGCCGGATCGGTGCTCGGCTGCGCGAGCAGCGCATGCAACTCGCCGACGTGGCGCCCCAAGGTCTGCATCTGCGAATGAATCAAGGCATGCGGATCTTGATCATCGCCGTTGTCGTCGGCGAGCAATTGCAGCGCGAAGCGCTCGAGATGATCGATGGTGTACGTCCAGGCATCGCCCTGGTTACGCACGTACTCGAACAAGGCAATCAGCAACGTGGGCTCCATATCCGGCGCTTGCCAACGCACCGTACCGAGCAGGTCCGCCACGTGCGTGTAGCCCGCATCGACGAGATGACGCGTCATTTCTAGATCCGGACTGATGCCGGGAACCAAGCGCCGATAGGCCTTCAGAAAAATGTTCTCGCCCAACACCACGCGGGTGCGCGTGTGTTCACCGCCAAAGTGATCCACGGGCTCGAGCGGGCGGGTGATGAGCGACTGCAAGGCACTGCTCGATTCGAATAAGAGCTTGCCGCCGTCCATCTCGAGCTCGGAGTTCGTCGCGGTCATGCGGGCAACGCCGACACAGAAGTGCGAATCGGCGAACGCATCGACCAACACCCCGACGCGCGCACGTTCGCGAATCTTCGCGAGCGTCCAATCGGTGGTGCGCAACACGCCGACATCCGGTTCGTCTTCCCAGGCGAGCGCGAGCGGCAGCGAGTACTGTTCGCGCAGTCCTTGGTCGTCTTCGACTTCCACGAGCGTGATGAGAAACGTGCCTTGCTCACCTTCCCACATCGCACGCGTCTTCAAACGAACGCTCGTCGGCGCGCGCGTCTTGTACCAGCCGCGCGCCGGCAGAAACTCCGGTAACACCTCACGTTCGAATTGCTCGAAGGCGCGCCGGGCGACGCTGCGCTCCGGGCTCGTGTCCGCATCCACCATGAAGGTGAACAGACCATCGGCCAAGACCAGTACCGGCAACTCCGTCGCCGGCAAGCGTTCGATATGCCAACTCGGGGGCGCAGCGCTTTCGCTCAACAACAGCCAGAAGAATCCATGTGCCGGCAGAGTCAGAAAATACGGCAGCTCGCCGATCGGCGGAAAAGCATTGTTACCGAGCATTTCCACGGGCACCCGGCCTTTGAATTTCGCCAGATCCAACTCGGCCGACTGCGCGCTCTGCGACAGGTTCGCCACGCACAGGACGATCTCATCGCCGAAGCTGCGCACATAGGCGAAGACTTTACGGTTCTGAACCTTGACGAACTCGAGCGAGCCGCGCCCGAAACACTGATGGTGGCTGCGCACGACCAGCATGCGCTTCGTCCAATTGAGCAAAGATGAGGAGTCGCGGCTTTGCGCCTCCACATTCACGGCTTGGAAGCCGTAGATCGAATCCATGATCACCGGCAGATACAGGCGTTGCGGATCGGCGCGCGAAAAGCCGGCATTGCGGTCCAGGCTCCATTGCATTGGTGTGCGCACGCCATTGCGATCGCCGATGTAGATGTTATCGCCCATGCCAATTTCATCGCCGTAATAAATGATCGGCGAACCTGGCATCGACAGCAGCATACTGTTCATGAGCTTGATGCGGTCGGCATCGTTCGACAACAACGGTGCAAGCCGCCGCCGGATGCCCACATTGACGCGCATGCGCGGCTCGTTCGCGTACATCTGATACATGTAGTCGCGCTCGCGGTCGGTCACCATTTCGAGCGTCAACTCATCGTGATTACGCAGGAAAATGGCCCATTGGCAGTTGTCCGGAATGTCGGGCGTCTGCCGCAGGATTTCGGTGATGGGGAAACGATCCTCCAGCGCGACCGCCATGAACATGCGCGGCATCAATGGAAAGTGATACGCCACATGGCATTCATCGCCGTCGCCAAAGTATTCGCGCACGTCTTCCGGCCATTGATTCGCCTCCGCGAGAAACATGCGGCCGTGATAGTTGGCATCGACGACCGCACGCATGCGCTTCAAGACATCGTGCGTTTCGGGCAGATTTTCGTTGTTAGTACCTTCACGCACACATAGATACGGAATGGCGTCGAGACGCAGACCATCGACGCCCATATCGAGCCAGAACCGCATCACTTCGATCACCGCATCGACGACCGCCGGATTGTTGTGATTCAAATCCGGCTGATGAGAAAAGAAGCGATGCCAGTAGTACTGATCCGCGACCGGGTCCCAGGCCCAATTCGACGTCTCAGTATCGGTGAAGATGATGCGCGTGCCTTCGAACTTCTTATCCGAGTCGCTCCAGATATAGAACTCACGCTCTGGTGAGCCTTTCGGCGCCCGGCGCGCCGCCTGGAACCAGGGGTGCTGATCGGATGTGTGATTGATCACGAGTTCAGTGATCACCTTCAGATGGCGACGATGCGCCTCTTCGATAAAGCGCTGGAAATCCTCGAGCGTGCCGTAATCCGGATGGACGCCTCTGTAATCCGCAATGTCATAGCCGTCATCACGCAGGGGCGAGGGATAGAACGGCAATATCCAGATCGTGTTGACCCCGAGCTCCTGAATGTAATCGAGCTTCTGTGCGAGCCCTGCGAAATCGCCGATGCCGTCGTTGTTCGCATCGAAGAACGCCTTGACGTGCATTTGGTAGATGACCGCGTCCTTGTACCAAAGCGGGTCAGCCGTAAAGCTCTCGGCGATATTCGATTCGAGCGTAGAAAGATGTTCGGCGGCCATAGTCATCGCTTATCGATTGTTGATCCGGTCGTGATGCGAACTGATGTCGCTTCAAGTTCTTGCGCCAAGGTATGTCGCCGCACTCAGACCCCCTCTGAGCTGGCCGTGTCTTGGCGAAATTCAACGCCCAAACACGCGGAAAGATCCGCGCGGAGCAGCACAGCGGCAGACGCCGCGTGGTTTGCAGCCTAAACTTCAGCGCACAAGAGTAGTACGAAGAACGATTGCTGCGCGACACTGCAGCGTCTAAGCATATATACGGCTTACGGAGCTCAACGCATGAACCGTGACGATCATGATGCACGCGCGCAATTCCATAACATGGAAAATTGCACCAAGGAGGACTGGCGCATCATCAATCGCGCAATGAAGCCCTTCATCGCTGCATTGCCCGACCGCGTCTTGGCGCACTTGCGCCTGTTGCGAGGTGACTACGGCGGCTTCGCCATCGACAGACTGGATCATTGCTTGCAAACAGCAACGCGTGCATTCAAAGACGGACGCGATGAGGAGTTTGTCGTCTGCGCGCTACTGCACGATGTGGGCGATCTGCTCGGCCCGCGCAATCACGCTGATATTGCAGCCGCCGTGCTCAAGCCATTCGTGTCCGAGCAGAATCATTGGATGGTAGAAAAACACGGCATTTTTCAGGGTTATTACTTCTTCCATCATCTTGGTCTCGATCGCAACATGCGTGAGCAGTTTCGCGATCATCCCTGGTTCGATTACACCGCGGACTTTTGCCGCGAGTACGACGGCCCGGCGTTCGATCCGAAGTATTCGCATATGCCGCTAGAGGATTTCGAGCCGATGGTGCGTCGAGTCCTCACGAACGTGAAGCACTCCATTTATGTGCCAAGCGAGAAAATCGCAGAGAAGAACTCGTAGAGAGGTCAACCGTGGAACGTCCGTTCGTCCACCGCGTTACCGGGTGAAGTCGCCGACGAGCACCGCACTGCGCATCGCATACGTTGTTGCACGGCGCCGCCCGGGTCTCGCATGCGCCGTCTGAGTCTGCACATGTTCACTTCACGCCTTCGCCACCTTCCTGTTGCGCTCGTGCTGGCGTTGCAGTGTGCTTATCTGAATTGCACTGATGTGGGTGGGGCGCATGCCGAGGAAGTACGGCCCTCGGCCCAGGAATACTGGGCACAAGTCGAGAAGCGCAATTGGGATGATGCGATTCAGGCGGCAGAGCGCATCATCGAAAGCGCGCGGCGCGAAGCAAACGAGAATCCCATCGCACTCGCCGATGCGCTATCGCTCCTTGGCAATGCACAGCTCGTTTCACGTAATTACATTGCTGCGGAAGCGGCGTACTCCGAAGCGCTGCAGATTCTCGTGCCGCGTGTCTCTCCGGCGAGCGATAAATTGATCGAGCCGTTGCGCGGCATGGGCTACACACTCGCGCATGCAGGCAAGCACGCCCAGGCGATTGATTACCTCGAGCGCGCGCTGCTGATTCTGCGGCGCACGCACGGCCTGTTCGACATCAATCAGCGCAATCTACTGCGACAGTTCGCCGCGAGTCTGGCGACGATCGGACAGTTCGTCGAAGCCGAACAACAGATGCGCTACCTGGTGCGTCTCGGCAAACACGCGTACGGCGCGCAGGATCCACGCATGTCCGGCGTGTACGATCAGCTCGGCGATTTCTATATGCAAATCGGACTGGTGAATTCGGCGCGCGATGCGTATCGAGATGCGCTGCAGATCGTCGAGCGAAAACTCGGTCGTGATCATCTCGATACGATCGAGCCCTTGCGAGCCTACGCAAACAGTTATCGACGTGAGCTCGTGTTACTGATGTATGGCGTGCGCACGACGCAGGAACGCCGCGACGGATATTTCAGAGTCGCCGATAGCCGCTCGCTCAACCCGCGGCGCCTCAATGCAAGTGGTGAGCGCGCACTTCAGCGTGCGCTTACGACGCTCGACAACCACGCCGAACGGCCTGCATCGCTGCTGTTCGACACACTGCTCGACCTAGGCGATTGGTATCTGATCAAAGGTGAGCCGCGAGATGCGTTCGAACACTATCGTCGCGCGGCGTCACTTGTTGGCGAGGTCGAGCCCGAACGCAGCGAGGCAGCGCGCGCGAAGCTGAGCTTTCCGGCACAGGTGTACTACCCCGTGCCCTCCGCCGCGACGCGCAACCTCGATCGCCCTGCCGATGAGACCACAGAAGATTTCGTGCACATCGTGTTCTCGGTTGCCGCCGATGGCACCACCCACGACTCGCACGTGGTGGAAGCGAGCGCCTCGCAACGAAACATCGACGCGACACTAAGCGCGGTGCGCGATGCGCGCTATCGACCAAAATTCGTCGATGGCGAACCCATCGCGACGCACGATGTGAGTGTGCGACAGGTCTTCAGATCGATGCGCGAAAGGGATTGATCGCCGCCGGCGTGCGGCTCGAGACGGATTCCGACAGGGGCGTCTTCTCATCTGCGGGCTGCGACGGCGGCGGTGAGAGCGCCGGATCCTGATCAGATACGACATCCTCCGCCGGCGCAGGCGGTTTCTCGTCCACCGGCGGCTGCGCAGCTTCGAGCGGCGCAGCCGGTTCATTCGGTTCAGTTGTCGGCTCGGGCGGCGGCTCTGGTTCGGGCGCAGGCAGCAAGCCGCGCACGATAGCTTGTTCGCGAAACTCCACCGCGAGCTTCGCACCCGCATCACGCATCGCGAGCGCGGTCGCTTGCGCCAGCGGCGGCGAACTGGAAAGACCCGATGCCGGCGAGGTGCCATAGCCGGTGAATCCCCAGGAATCCGCGAGGCGCCCATCGGGCAGATAGACATTGACTCGGTATTTGATGCTGACCGCGAAGAACTGCGAGCCTGCATCGCGCGGTGTAATGAACGCGTATTCCTCGACCGTCGGCTCCAGAATCGCCCGCACGTCAGTGCCGAGTTGCATGCCCGCGCTGATGCTGTCGACCATGACGACGCGGTCGAACATCGCATTAAACAACCGCGTGATGCCATCCGTCTGTGCCGCGCCCAGTTCGATATTCCAATCGGTACTCCAACGTTCTTCCTTGTGAACGTAGCTCGAGAACTCCTCTGGCATATACAGCGCCACGGCGACCGGCACCTTGGCGACCAACGGCGTGGGGATGTTGGCACTAGCGACGAGCGTGACGGAGCCGCAGGCGCTCAGCACCCACGGCACGGCCAAAGCAAGCACGAAATTCATCCATGGGCGCGCGAGACTCAGCCGCGATATCGATTGCACGTGTTTCACGGAGACCTCGCAGTCGCGGCAAGTACGGGTGATTCAACGTTCGGTGCTTGGGTGCTGTCACCGATCCGGAAACGCGGCGCCCGTTCGGGATCAGGCAGGCCGACGAAGGAGCCGCCGTTATTTGCGCACAGAATTCGCATCAATGTCGCAAAGCGGATGCTCGTGTACTGCGGCGCGTCGGGACGCACCGGAAAACCGATGCCATGGATGCGCACGCGTCGCTCGCCCTCGCCATCATCGCGATTGATCACATCGACACCGCGGACCACCGAATCGATCGATGGGCCGGTGAACTCATCGCCGAACACGTACAAGCTGATTTTCTTGTCACGCGAATAGTAGGTTCGGATCGCCTCGACGATGCCTTCGATGGGATTGGAATTCGAAAAGGCATTCCAGGTGCGCAGTCGTTCGACGACGAGCTTGCGCTGCGAGGGCGTGTCCGGAATCCATTTGCCGCGGTAGCCCGGAAACATGTACGTGCCTTCATCGTTCATGACCTGAAAGCCCTTTACCTGCGGGTACACGTTCAGGGTTTCTTCCACCTTCTGCAGCAACATCGGCCAGACGTAATTGAACATGCTGCCCGAGGTATCGATGATGAAAATGATGTATTCGCTATCGACCGGAATGCCGCCGATCGCATCGTCCTTCTTGCGCTGAAAGCCCTGCCCGAGCAGGCGCTTCATTTCCTCCGTCAAGGTCTGCTGTGCCGCCACGAGTTGGCCTTCTATCTGATTCGCCACGTCGGCTTCCTGCTGCGAGGCCTGATAGGCGCCGCGGATTTCGCTCAAATCACCTTGCAAACGCGCGATGCGCATTTTTTCTTCCGCGAGCTGCCGCTGCTTGGCCGTCAGGTCGCGATTGATGATCTCGGTCTGGCCGCTGATCTCGATCAACTCATCTTGCAAGCGCGTGATCGTCGCCGCGGCGTTCGCATCCTGCTCCACGTCCTGCGGCGAGCGGATCTCGCTCAACACCAACAACAACACGACCGATCCCAGACCGCAGGTGATGCAATCAAGGAACGCGATACTGAAGATCTCGGTTTCGCGACGGGTGAGACGGCGAGCCATTAGAAGCCACTCGGTAGATGAGCCGACTTTTCCCCGGCTGACCGGGGCTCGGGGCTCGGGGCGCGGGCCAGAGCCAGATAAGCAGGATCTGACAGGCCCTTGATAGCAG
>CAZIXV010000041.1:0-19034 GCA_964543105.1 uncultured Steroidobacteraceae bacterium | reverse complement strand
CGACCCCCTGATTACAAATCAGGTGCACTACCAGCTGTGCTAAGCCGGCACGGTGTGCGAAAACGGAGCGGATGGCGATGGCGATCCGGGCCGCGATTGTAGAGGGTCTGCGTGTGGTTCGCACGCAGGCTTTTCCCGAAGCGCTCCGGAGCTACGAATTTTCGCGCGTGCGTGCTGAGACGAAGACTGCAGGCGACGGCTCGAGTGGCTTGGGGCTGGGCGAGAACGAGTTCTCCGTCTTATCTACCCGAGCCCCGAGCCCCGAGTCCCGAGCCCCAAATCCCGTGCCTTAGCTCGATATCCTCAATGTCGAAATCAATCCCGACCTGCGCCCTGCAAGCTCAGCTTTCCGGGCACGCGCGCAATTCGAGCCGCATGATCTTGCGCGGATCTGTCTGAAAGACGCTCGTATCGATCGCCTGCCCTTCTTCCGTCAGATCCGCATCGATCCAGTACACGGAGCCGGCGCGTTTGCGATCGTCGATTTGTGGGCTCAAGCCCAACTTCTGCACTTCTTGAACGCGCCGCTGTGCGCGCTGGAAATCCGAAAACACGCCGAGCGAGAGCACATTCGGCGGCTCGCTTCCCGGCATCAAATACACATCGGTGATTCCGGCGTCGGTCAGGCGTTGCAACGCTTCTTCGGCGGCGTCGCGGTTCGACAAGTTCTGGACGCTCACCCAATACCCAACCCACAACTCGCCTTGCTCCAGACGTTGCCGCGGAGAAAAACCAGCGGCGCGCAAAATGGCTTGTGCCTGCGCGGCGTCGGAAAGATTTGCGAACGGACCCACGCTCGTGCAGCCGAATTCGCCGCTCATGCTGGTCGCAACAGTCTCAGGTGCCGGCATCGTCGCTTCCGGCGGAGCTTGCGCTGACTCAACCGGTTCGGGTGCGTCGCGTACTTCCCGCGCAAGCACGATGCGCGGCGGCGGATCGGCTCTTGCCACGCGTTCGCGCTCGAGCGGATGAATATGTACATCGATGAGCTGCGACCACACCAGGAACAGCGTGTTGCCGAGAATCAGCAGAAGCGAGAGCGTGCGCATCGAAGTTCAGCGTGGTTCCCTAGCAAATTCCCATGAGTTATCTCTGACCAAGATCACCAGATCACTGGATCACCGGATCACCTCGTCCTGCAGCAGCTACTTCTTCCCCGCCGCCCAATAAGCCGCGATGTTCTCGATCTCTGCCGGCGTGAGTTCGAGCGGCGTTCGGTGCTTCACCTTGCCCGCGATGATGTCGCGCATGATGCTGGCAAGCGACGCGGCGCTTTCGCCTTCCCAGTCGCCCGCTTCATGGCACTGCACGCATTTCGCCTGCGCACTGGCGCGGCCTGCGCTGATATCGGCGGCCAGTGCGGGTGGTGCGGCGATCAGCAGCGTGACTAATCCAAGGCCTGAGCGAGTCATGCGCACCTCGTGGTCGTTGCGAGCGCGGCATTCTACATGAGGCGTGCTGCTAGGCCGCCGACGCGTCCGCGAGAATCGCAAGCCCGCGCAAGACCAGATCCGGAACCACTTCATGCGGTTGCGCGATCAGCGCGCCGATGTCGGCGGCGCGGCCGCCAGTCACCACGAGCTGCGGCTGCTCCTTGAGTTGAGCTTCCATCGCCGCGACCGCACGTTCAACGAGCGCGGCCACGGCATGCAAACTGCCTTGATGAATGGCGCCGAGCGTATTGTTCGCGAACATGCCCTGGTCGATGCTGCCCGCGGCCGCACGTTGCGCGATGCCATTCGTTTTCTCGAGCAGGCTCGACACCATGAGATCGGGGCCGGGCACGATGAGTCCGCCTAAATGCTGCCCGCTCGCATCGACGCCATCGATCGTCGCCGCCGTACCAATGCCGAGTACGCAGACAGCGCGGCGATACATCGAGAACGCACCGACGACGCTCACCCAGCGATCGACACCCAACCGCCACACATCGGGATACGCGTTGCGCACCCCGGCGGCTTGACGAGTTGACTCGGCGAACATCGGCTCCAACTGCCATCGTGCACGCGCGACATTGCGCAACACATTGGCGACGCGTTCCCCGGCGACATTGCTGACGAGCAACCGCTGCGGCCGCGCGAGTGTCGCGAAAGCAGCGTCGAGCGCATCCTCGTTCAACGCAGCATGCGCAAGCGCATGCTGCTGAACGAGCGCGCCGTCTTCCAGCATCGCCCATTTGATGCGCGTGTTACCGATGTCGATGAGGAGAGTCATGTGGTTCGGAAAAGAAGGCGACAGGCGATCGCGGATAGCGGCGATTAAGCGGTTGGCGGTTGGCGGTTGGCGGTTGGCGTTTGGCTGTAGTGGATGTTAACGCGTCCGCGTTCCGATCCATCCGCTATCGCCTATCCGCGATCGCCTTCCCTTCTCCGCAAACTAACATCCCCCGACGCAAACCTACGCAGCTCGCCATCCACGTCGACGAGCAGTGTGCCGTCGAGGTCGGCGCCGCGCGCGACGCCATGGATCGTCTGTGCGCCGCTGATGACCTTTACTGCTGCACCCGCCAATGTGTCCATGCTGTGCCATGTGGCATGAAACGGCGCGAAGCCCTCGGTGGCGAAGCGGTTCAGCATCTCGACCAGTTCGCTCAGCACCTTCGCCACGATGATGTTTCGCGACGGCAGGCGCTCGTGCATAACTTCGTGCAAGTCTGCGATCACCGCTGCCTGTTGTTCGACGAGTTGCAAGCGGATGTCCGTGGGGATGCGGACATTGATGCCGATGCCGATAACGACGCGTGCAGGCCCCGCCGACTCGCCACGCATTTCAATCAGAATGCCGCCGAGCTTGCGGCCTCGCCAGATGAGATCGTTCGGCCATTTGAGACCGACCTCGCTCGCGCCGAGCGATCGCAACGCATTCACGACGGCGACGCCGACGGCCAGACTCAACGCGGAGAATGTCGGCGGCGCCTCGGCAAACTGCCAGCCGAGCGACATGCAAATGCTGCCGCCGAACGGCGCAGTCCAACTACGTCCGCGACGTCCGCGGCCTGCGTTCTGTAATTCCGCGACACACAATTGAGCGCTGCCGGCTTCGAGAGGCTCGGCGATATCCATGACGAAGCGATTCGTCGAGTCCACGTTCAGCAGCACGTCGTTTCTGATGAGCGCGCGACGCGCGTGCGCCGATGCTGAATTCGCTATAGCGGTTTGATCGAACAGGTCGACCGCATGCGGCAAGCGGTAGCCTTGGCGCGGTATCGATTGAACGTCGATCCCCAGATCGCGCAGCGAGCTGATGATTTTCCAAATTCCGCCGCGGGAGATCCGCAATCGCTTCGCAAGTTTTTCGCCGGAGTGAAATTCGCCATCACTCAATAACGCAAGTACGCGGCGGCGACGCGCGTTTGAAGGTGAAACAGCAATGCTTGGCACGATGCGACCTGCGCTATCTCGGCTTGAGCAGCCAGAGCCGTTGCGCGCGGTTCTCGGTTCCCGCCAACATGCGTTCGATATTCGAGCGATGCGTGTAACAAACGAACACCGTCATCGCGACGCCGAAGGCGAGAAAGGCAGCCGAGGGTGCGTCATGCGCCAGCGTGAGATAGAGCGGAAACGCCGCTACCGCGACCATCGTGGCAAGCCCCACGAATCCCGTCAGCACGACCACTAGTAGCCACACCCCGAGTAGCGGCACCAACGCCATTGGCGCGATCCCCACCAATACGCCAATCAACGTGGCGGCGCCCTTGCCGCCGCGGAAGCCATACCACACGGGATAAACGTGTCCGAGCACCACGCCGCTCGCGCACGCGACGGTGAGCCAATCACGGGCGATCGTCGAATCGATGCCGATTCCGACGATGGCGAGCGCCGGCAGCACGGCGGTCGCCACCCAACCCTTACCGATGTCGATCAGCATCACCCATACGGCAAACCCAACACCTTGAGTGCGCAGCGCATTCGTACCGCCGGCATTGCCGCTGCCGAGCGTGCGGATGTCGACGCCGCCGCGTAATTGGCCAACGATCAGGCTGCCGATCAGCGAGCCGAGCAGGTAGGCGATGAGGGATTTGAAGCCGAGTTCGAGCATGGGGCGGCGAGGATAGCAGCTCGGAAGTGGCAAGGAAGGGGTACGCAGGATGGGTGGGCCTGCGGGAAAAGAGCAAGAAGAAGTCCCCTCTCGCGCTTGCTGATTAGGAGCGCGAATGCCGGGCTCCTGGATGCGCTTGAGCGGCCTTCGCGCTCGTGCACGAAGAGAGGACTGGAGAGCACCGGCCAAGGCGAGTTGGAACTTACTTCTTCGGCAAATGCACTTCCGCGATCATGCAGCGCACGCTGCCGCCGCCGAGGCGTTCGATGGTGGGAATCGGAACGCTGATCACTTGGGCGTGCGCTGCAAAGCGCTCGCGCTGTTCGCGCGTCAGAGAATCACGGGCTGCTTGCGACATTGCGATCACAACGCCGCCGTCGCGGGTGCGCAGTTCGAGCATATTGCCCGCGAACGAATGCATTTGATCGAACGTCAGGTCGATGACTTCATGCCCCGTCGTTGCGAGTAGCGAGGCGATTGATTCGCGCCGACCTGCCTCGATCGCGGCCAGGCACACCGCAGCCCAACGTTCTCCCACCGCCATCAAGACATTCGTGTGATAAATCGGCGCGCCGTTCGCATCGAACGCATCGAATGCGGCGATCTCGTAATCGAGCCGTTGGCCGAATTCGCCCAAGACGTCGAGATCGGTCCGCGGCGATAGACAGGCGTAGGCGATGCGGTGCACACGATCGAGCACGAGACTGCCGGTGCCTTCGAGGAATTTTTTTGCAAGTTCGCGATGCGTGAGATCGATGGTGTCGCGAACTCGAAACCCATGCTGATCATGCAGCGCTGCGACGATGTCCGGCCGCCGCTCGAGTCGGCGGTTGGGTGCCAGCATCGGATACAGCACCACCGTACCGTCGGCGTGGGTGCTGAACCAGTTATTCGGGAATAGCGAATCGGGTTTGATGGGTGATGGCGTGTCGTCGAAGACGTGCACGTTCACGCCCGCGCTCGACAGCGCGCTCGCCAATGCATCGAATTCCATTTGCGCGAGCCGCTGAATTTCGGCGGCATCCACGGTGGCGTCGCTCGATTGAAAGCGATTTGACGCGATGGTTTCCGGATTGCTCGCAAAACTCGCGGGCCGGACCATCACGATGTCGCAGGCGCTTTGTAAATCGGCGTGAGACATGACGAGCTCCATGCGGCGGGCGCGTGATTATGCCGCTTTAGAAGACGTGGTTGGCCCGTTGACGGCGGACCGTGGACGGTGGACGGTTGACGGTCAGATTCGATGCAGAGGAGAAGAAGAAGGCCCCCTCTCTAACTCTCCCCCGCTAGCGCAGGGGAGAGGACTAGAACGCCGACTCCCTCAATGAGGCCTCTGCGCCTATCCGCTATCGCCTATCGCCCATCGCCTTCTCTTCTTCCACACATATATAAGTCCGCAAAACGACCGCCCCCTGGATCGCCGTCTCCCAAGCGACCGTCGTCGTGGGCTCCTTGTGTCCGAAGGAGCGCGAGATCCAGCCGCCCTCCTCCGGTTTGCCGCCGTGGAATGACAGCACGCGCTGCGGCGCACGGTCGGCGATGATTCGAATGCGATGACGCTCTGTATGTAGGCACACTTCCGTGTCGGTCAGCACGGGCTGCAGCGCTTCCGCGCAGTGCCAATGCAAACGCACGGTGTGAGGGCCCTTGCATTCGAGGATGTCGACGATCGTGAAGCGCCGAGCCGATGCGTCGTATTCGATCTCACGCCGGTGCGACACGGGATCCGACAGCACTGCATAACCGTCGTGCTCACCGACGAAGCGTTGGACCGGCAACTCATCGACGAATTCGATGCAGCGCGCATTGGCATGACGCGACCACATGAAATTGCCGCTTTGGTCCGATTGATCGCGTCCATCGACAAGCACCGTGTTGTGTGCCCGCGTACCACGAAAGTAGCGCCGCCATTCAGGTGAGGTGTGATACGCGTAGGTCCCTGGATCGACGAGCACCTCTTCACCGCCGACGCTCAGTGCGATGCTCAATGCATCCGCATGACCGTGCGCCGCGATACTCAAATAACCGAGCGGCCCGGCATCGACGACCATCTTCACTTCATCGGACGTCTCGTAGCGATCGCCGAGCAGGAAATAGCCCGCATGCGGAAACGCGCGTGTCCCGGTGTACCGCAGCGGGGCTTCGGCGAGCAACTGAGAAAACGCCTGTTCACCGGCGCGTCCCAACAACCAACGCGACTTGTCATCGAAGCGCGCGGCTTTACGCGCGAGATCCGCCCGGTTGAACAGCACAGCGCCGGTGGCAATCAACGAGCGGTAGTTGTCAGACGCTTGGTTTGAGGACTCGGGGCGCGGGGCTCGGGTAAACGATGCGGTGGTGTTTTGAAGCAGATCTGACCCGAGCCCCCAGTCCCGAGCCCCGTACCCGTCCGGCGCCAGCCGGACCACATACCCATCATCCGCATCACCGATCATCGGCACGTTGCCGCCCGCATCCATCATGCATGCGAGGAAATCGATCATGGCTTCCAAGCGTTGCCAATACGCCGCCGAAAAATCACTCTGCGCGCTGCGCGCCGCAAGTCCTGCCAGCAACGCGAAATCGAGCACGAATTGTTGATACGAAAAAGCCTGCTCGCGATTCACA
The DNA here is from genome assembly GCA_964543105.1 of uncultured Steroidobacteraceae bacterium. Taxonomy (GTDB): domain Bacteria; phylum Pseudomonadota; class Gammaproteobacteria; order Steroidobacterales; family Steroidobacteraceae; genus Steroidobacter. The sequence continues at coordinate 12,389 of CAZIXV010000041.1, read as the reverse complement.
CCGTCTGGCGCATTCTGTTTCAACACCTCCTCTTCGAGGATGCGTTTACAACGCTCACCCCAGCGGCGCATCTCTGGCCACGCACCCCAGGTAACGGAGGCAATCCAAACGCCCGCGGTCTCGCCGATCAAATGATTGTTCGCGGATGAGAATCGCGACAGGTGGCGCGTAATGGCACGCGTTTGCACATAGACCGATTGCAGCCAGCGTTCGCGAAATGCCGCACCGTCGGCATCGGCAAACACCGCGGAGTCATGCCCGCCGATCAATTGCCACGCGATACTCCAATTGATCAGCCGGATGCCAAGCTCCAACGAACTCGTCCAATGCGCACCCAGATGCGGCGGGCATTGGTCGATCCACGACTCGATATGCACACGCAACGCCTGCGCATAGCGCGCATCGCCCGTGAGCGCATACGCTTGCGCGAGCGTCGGCACGTGCAAGTGCCGGCTCGGTTCCCACAGATATTTGATGTTGCCGACGATGCGTTCATCGCGGTAGTCGAGCGTCGATGCATGTTGCAGCGGCGCTTCGCGTCCCGTCAGTGGATCGCGATTCCAGTTCGGCGGCGAGCCGAGCTTGCAATCCTCCAAATCGAAAATCGTAAAGCGGCCCTCGATGATCCGCTGGGCCTCTGCGACATAGCCGGCCGGATCTACCCCCGCGTCCGCATGCATGAACGGCACCGCCGTCACCTCGCGCGCAGGCGGCGCCGAGGGCGCACGAGTCGACGACAAGCGTGAGGCGTGCGCGCGGCTCATTTGCACGGCGCGATAACACATCTCCGCTGGCGACATGCGACGCAGCCTGTGCACATACCACGACAACGATTGCATAGCTTCGAACTGCCCTCGAATTGGCGATTCCCGCGTGAGCTTCGCATTTGCGATCTCGCCCCGACGAGATCGCAACGTACGTTAGTGCTCTGCGCGCAAATTCATGCTGGCCTGTTGCACGGCCTCGCGAACCGCAGGCCGATGGATGACGAACGGCGTCTTGCCTTGTTGCGTGCGCTCGAGCGTTTCGGTCAACTCGATGCGCACATCGATCGAACGCGGGATTTTGTTCCGGGCATTGCGCTCGAGCCGCTGCTTGTCTGCATCTTCGAAGCCGCGCGCCGGCACAACGCGGATCAAGACGCGATCGAGCGCATCCTGCACGACCTGAATCCTGACGATGTGGTCGACCTCGCGCTGGATGTGGTCGATACCCGTGAGCACGCGCAGACCGTCGGGCGCATACAAGACTTCCTGATCACGGCCGATCACGCCTTCGAAGGGAATCAAGCCGTACGCAATCTGTTCGCGCTCGCGCTCTCCGTAATTCCAAGGCAGACGCACCAAGTCACCCGTGCGATAGCGCACGAGCGGCATGGCTTCATTCCACAACGAAGTGCCGACGATTTCATAGGCGGGCGCGGAACCGTCCGACGAATGCGGCAGCAGCTCGACATAGGAATAGCCCGGCAGGAACACATATTGCGTCGGCGCGAACGCATACGCGAAAGCGATACGCTCCGCCTGACCGTAGTAGTCAGCGACCTTGCAACCGAGCACTTGGCGCGCGAGCAACCACGCGCCCGGCTTCAAGACCTCCGAAGAAGACAACACTCTCGGCAGCTTGAACGTCTCGCCGCGCGCGGCGATGAGCCGACAGAGTAATTCCAACGAACTCGGATAAACCCACAACACGTCGGGATTGAACGCGCGCAGTTCATCCAGGTAGTGCGGCAACGTCTCGGCCGTCAGGTGGTTGGAGGAAAGCAGTAAACGACGCCCGCCCACGGCGTAACGCCAGAATGGCGGCGTCATATCGGTCGGGTCTTTGATGTTGTCGCCGCGCAATACGGCAGTGCGTACGTTTGCCGGCTCGATTCCCAGTCCATACATCATGCGATCCAGGCATACCTGCTCCGCAACGATCGATTCGGGAGAGCGAATCAGATTGATCGGCACGCCCGTCGTTCCGCCGGTACTTGCATGGGCGCTGAACCACGAACGCCCGCTGTGAAACGCCGCAGGCGTATCACGCAGTTCGCCTTTCTCGAGCAGCGGCCAGCTGCGGATATCATCCGTGGCCCCGACTGATTTGCCGTATGGGGTTTTCGCCGCGATCTGCAGCATCTTGCGTAGGCGCAATTGCGTCCACTGCTTGCGCACCTCGAAGTTGGCGTGCTCGAGCTCCGTGAACTGACGATGGATCGAACCGTAGTACAGCGGATTGCGGCGGATGAGTCGCTCGCCCAGCTCCAAGCGCTTCAGCTGAGCATCAAGAAGTCGCAGTGTCATGAATCCGCCTCGCAACATCTTCGGACGAGAGTTGCCGATAGAGTTGCAGTAATTGTTGTGCATAACAGGACACGTCAAATTGCTCGGCGCGAGCGCGCGCCGCTCGTCCATAGCTAAGACGCGTTGATTCTTCTTCGATGAGGCGAGCGAGCGCACTCGTCAGTGCGTCTTGGTCGCCGGGCTCGACGATCAAGCCTTCGACCTCGTTCGTTACTGCATCGGGGATGCCACCGACTGGAGTCACGATGACCGGCAGCCCATGCGCCATCGCCTCGAGCATCGCCATGGGCAAACCTTCCTGATACGAAGGCAGTACGAACACGTCGCTCGCCGTCAACAATGCATCGCGCTGTGTTGCATCGATCCATGAATGCACGGTGACGCACGACTCGAGATCACGGGCGCTGGAACGCAGTTCATCCACTTCCCCATCTCCCGCAAGTACGAGGTGCGCCCGAGCGCGCAACGAGTGCGGCAACGCCCTGAATGCCCGCAGCAGATCGAATGAGCCTTTTCGCGCGCCGATGCGCCCCAGAAACAAAAACTGCACGACATCGCGACCCGCTCGCTCCGGCAGAGCTTTTGGCAATGGAGTTGGATTGGTGAGAACTGCGATTCGCTCCTCGGGCAGCCCGCATCGACGTACAAAGAAATCTCGCCACTGGCTGGAAAGCACGACGAATCGGTCGGCACGCGCGAAGGTTCGCACCAATAGTCGTTGAATGAATTTCGGTAGCCGCTCGAAGAACTCATCGAAGCTGGCGCCGTGCGCGTGCAATATCAGCGGCCGCTTGGCACGCAAAACCATCCAGGAGAGGATCACCTTGCGCAGCGTGCTCCCCTTCGAGGCGAAATGGATGTGAACGACGACGGCCTCGCGCGTGCGCAGAGCGCGCCGCAATGCGATTACAGCGCGGAGAAAGACTCGTAGTTTCAACCAGAGCGGACCATCCTCCATCGTTGCCACGTGATCCACGGTGAGGTGCGGACCGACATGCTCGACGATCAAGCGCTCCACGGAGGAAACTCCGCCACGCACCTGCAGGCCGGGACCCAACTGCACGATGCGACTGAGCTCAGGCATGACGAATGCCACGGGCATCTCCATGGATGAGCTTCATGTATTGTGTGACCATGTCTTCGAAAGAAAACATCTCCTCGACACGCCGTCGCGCAGCCGCGCCGAACTGAGCCACCAGCTCGGGACTCATCGCCAGCATCGAAAGAATCTGAGGCAACTGCGTCGCGAGTGACTGTCGCTCCACGACACGACCATCGCGCCCGTCACGAACCATCTCCGCCGAGCCGCCGACGTCAGAGAGCACCACGGCCTTGCTCATAGCCATCGCTTCCAGGGCTGCGTTGGAAAAGGTCTCGACATACAGCGAAGGCAGTACGAAGACGTCCATGAGCGCGAGCGCCGGACGGGGATCCGTCAACGCGCCGGTAAAACTCACGGCGTCCTCGATGCCCGCCGACTGCGCGCGATGCTCTAGCGCCTCACGCAATTCGCCATCACCCACCAGGACCAATCGCGCGTTCAAGCCTTGTGAACGCAAGGACGCGACGGCGTCGATCAGAACACAATGATTTTTCGCCTGGGCGAGTCGACCCACGCTACCGACGATGAACGCGTTCTCATCTAGATCGAGTTGCGTGCGCAAGGCTTGCACTTGCTCGATCGGCGCATCACCGTTGAACTCAGCCGTGTCGACGCCGTTATAGATCACCATCGCGGCAGATTCGTCTCCGCTCTCCCAAAGATCGCGCTGCGCACGACAGCCGTACACGACGCTGTCGAAACGGGCGATGACTTGTTTGTAGAACCGTTGACGCCAGCGCTGTCCCGGCCCGAAGTCAGTGGTATTGACGAGACTGATGAGTTGCAGCGAAGCCGATCCCACCAAGCGCCGCGCCACCGCTGCATACAGCGTCGGGTACATATTCACGGTGAACAACGTCGGGCAGCGCGTTTGCTCGAGAATGCCTGCCAAGTGTCGCGCGGCAGCGATGGAAAATTTGCCACGCCGATGCAGATGCCAACGAGGCACCTCCGGGCGCAGCGAAGCGACGAGCGTCTCGGGACCATTCAAATAGGCGATCCCGGCGCGCACACCACGCTCGGACATGCGATTGACGAGCCGCACGATTTTTCGTTCGGAGCCGCCGATGCTGAGCGAGTTGGCGAGAAACAGCGCATCCAGCTTCGCGTCAGCGGCGGCGACAGTATCAGGAGCGGTATCGGGGTCCGTGCGCGCTGCGATCGGCACCGCAGCGTCACGGGATGCGGCGCAGTGCAACCTCGCATCCTCTTGTCGATGCGTCGAGAGACAAAGCACGGAGTTCATTGAGAGGCAAGACCTGTTGACCGTCCAGACCAACCGTACGCGTTGGTCGTCGCCTTCGACGTGACGGGTTCGCCCGGTGCTTCTTCGGACTGCCTTGCGTTCACGGCGATTCGCATCACCAATCCCGCATAAGCCCAGAACCACAGCCACGGTTGGTAGAGATCCACAAAGAAAACGGCGACGGCGATAGCGAGCGTCCCGAAGACAAAGGCGATCAAAGTCGCTTGAACTTCAGCGCTCGGCTTGTGCGCCAGGGCGGCACGACTCTCGCGCACCACACCTGCGAGCAATACAACCCCGCACACCAGACCGACGAGGCCAAGGTTGAACCACAGCGCGAGGTAGTGGTTGTGAGGCGAGTAGCGAAATGGCATCGACCAATACACATCCCATCCAAAGCCGGTCAGCAACGTGATGGGCTCGCTCAACATCGCCGCGATTGCGGTCGACCAGATCTCCGTGCGGCCCGATGACGCGGCGACCAGATCGCCGCCCGAATCGCCAAACACACGTGCGTACAACAAGTCGCCGTAGCTGACACTCAACACGGCAAGCGCGATAGCGAAGACGAAGGCGAACGCGGCCGCCAACAAAATCATCTTCTGCACGGGCACGTAACGGCGCAGAAAAATCGTGCCCCAGATGCCGGCGACGACGATAGCGACGAAAGCACCGCGTGAAACAGCCATGATCATCGCGCCCGTCGAAAGTAGCAGACCGACGAGCCAGAACACTCGACGCACACCGCGCGACCACATCGTCGCGGCGAGCAGAGCCGGCAAGAACAAGATGATGAATGCCGCGTACTGGTTCGATTCGCCCATCGCGCCTTGAACACGACCGTCCTCGCGGGATTCGAGATCGCCGATGCTGACGATGCCCCACGCATCCAGCACCGCCACGACGTTCGCGAGCATCACTGCAGCCAGAATGACCTTGATCGTTGCGTAAGCATTGCGGCTCGACTGCAAGGCATAGAAGAAGACGAGGAAGAACACCGCCTGGTCGACCAGCCGGCTTTTCAAATTGATCGTACTTGCAACCAGCTGGTAACGCGGATAGTCGACGACGAACTTCGCTGCGATGAGCGACAAGATTGCATAGGCGATGAGGATGAAAAACGCCGCGTGAAGTCCGCGCAGTTGGAAATTGAAGTTCCCGCTGACCGTCAGCTTCAACGCGAGTCCCGCGGCGAGGATGTACAGCAACGCGTTCTTGGCGCTCAATCCCGGCGCTAAGCTGAGTTGCAGGGAGAAGATGTCGCTGACGGCGACGAACATGATGACGGCGCACAGCAGGAAGCGCATGCCGCGCTCTGCGGCCACGGTCGAGCGTTCAGACGGCACGGCATGTACCGGCACAGCGTTCATCGCGAGCCCTGCATCAAGAAGATGAATGAGCGAAGGGAGCAAGATTCATACCAGGCGTGCGAGCCCATACCATCGCGCGCCCCTCCCGCTCTTGCTTGTAATTACTGCAAGGTCCGCTGCTTCTTACATCGCGCGAGACCTTGCGAGCCGCTACAGACTCACTTCGGAAGTGACCGGCGTGCGCTGCGCATCCTGCGAGCCGCCGAGGCGGTGCTCGAACATCGTGAGATAGCGACCGGCGACCGCTCGCATCGAGAAGTGGTCGTCGGCGAACGCAGCCGCGACTTGCCCGATTGCCTGGATGCGTTGCGGTTCGTTGAGCAGCTTGGTCACCGCAAGCTCCATTTCCGCGAACGTGCTCACTGCAATACCCAGACCGCGCTTGGCGACGAGCCCATCGGGATCGAAGAAGGTGACGACCGGCAGGCCGCGAATCCACGCCTGCACGAACGTATTCGGAAATCCCTCCAGGCTCGACGTATTCACGAAAATTTTTGCGCGATCGAAATACGCACCCACTGCGTCGTAAGCGACGGGCCCTGCGTACTCCAGATTGGCCAATTCGGCAGCGGCGCGCTGCATCTTCTGCTGATCGCGCTGCGGGCCACCGCCCACGACGCAAAAGCGCAGATGCGGCAAACGGCGTGCGAGCTCGACGACGAGTTCCGGACGCTTGACCGGCCGGAAATTGCTGACCCACAGAACATCGATATCACGCTGAGGCGACGATGAATCGTTGCGGCGCGGCGGCTCAACCAGCAGGTTCGCGAGGTCGCTGTCCAGGTGGTAATGCTCACGCAGCAGGTTTCGCTGATATTCGGTCTGCGCGACGATCAGGTCCGCACGCCGCAAGCCGTACTCGTAAATTTTGCGATCGCGCCAGAAACGGATGAGCTGCTGACCCGGCACGCAGTAGGCGTCCGATGCGATACGAAAGACGAACTTTTTGCTGTAACGACGACAAAACCACGCCGTCATGCCGGTGTACACGCTTGCGAGCGACTGATAGTAGATATCTGCATCTGCCTCGCGCATCGCCGCCAGCGTTTTGGTCATACGCGGATGTACGAAACGCAGACCTGGAATGCCGGCCTCGCGCGGGTAAGCCGCGATGACACGGATGCCGTCGATGTCGCTGACGCGGGGTTGTCCGTGGTCGTACACGATGATCGACACGTCGACACCCAAATCTCGCCAGGCGCGCGCTAGAAGCACGTGCTGCACGGTTTCGCCGCCGACATAACGGGTCGTCGTCTCGCCACTTAGCAGGCCGTAGTCCTCGAGTCCGATGATGCAAATTCGTCTTTGTCTCATGCTTTTATACGGAACCTCGTGCGATCGGCGCGCTACACAGCACGACCCGTGAGCGCAGTGTGCTGTAAGCCGCAGGAATGATGGGAATCAGGTTAGACATGGCATACAGGATGTGACCGCGGCGGCTGTTTTTCAGGAACAGGTTTTCCACCCAGCGCACATCCGCGAAATGACGGCCGAAGGCCTGACGCAACTCGGCTTTCGTCAAATAGTTCGTACTCGTTCGCAGGTACTGCGCGTTGCGTTCTGCGCGTTCTTTCGCTGACATGCCCCGCTGCGCTGCTGTGCGTACTCCAAGCTGCGCCCACAAGCGCAGCCACCAATAATCCTGAATGATGTTGGCGAACGGCACGAACACGTGGCCCTCGATTGGTTGATATCGCGACGGCATGATGTGCAAACCCACACCTGCAGGTTTCAACACTCGCCTGTGCTCGGCGAGCGTGGTTTCGTAATCCTTGACGTGCTCGAACACCTGATCGCTCACCACGACATCGAACTCACAATCCGCAAACGGCAGCCGATATGCCGCCCGATCGATCAACCGGATCAGGCCGCGGCGCGACAGCGTCTCTACATGCGGACCCGGTTTGAAGGCGAAATCACACCCGTACGCTCGATAGCCTGCACGTCGATACTCCTCGACGACGCTACCGTTACCGCATCCGAGGTCGAGAATCTTCGCGCCCTCGGAAATGGGATGCCCAGCATCCGCGAGGATCGATAGCTGCGCCTGCACCCGGCGTGCAGCCGAACTGCGCCGCGATTCGCAAACGGGTTTCGAGTGAGTAATCGATGTCATGCTGTGCTCCTTGCTTTTCGCACTAAATGCGACGACATACCCGTGCCAGCCCTAACAGCTGCTGCATCAAGGTCGGTAGACGAATGGCCCACAACACCGTAGTGGCAATGCCGAGGGATGCGGCCCCAACGAGAATGCTGGCTGGTCCGAAATGATCCATTGAATCCGCAGACGGGGATTACGCCGGTCGGGCAGGCAGGGGCGCCCTGGCGAAATCCGTCCGCCACAAACAACCCTCCGCTCATCAGCCCCGCGGGCGAAACGACCATCGTGCGCTCCTCGAAATCCATGTACGCAGGAGCAAGATGCATACCACCTGCTTCATTCCCGGTGCTGCGGCTTCACAGCCTGCATAGCCCGTGGGGAAGCTGGGTCGCGCGAGAAATCCCAGCCCGGCAGCGAACCGAGCGCAAAATTACAAGCCGCTGTAGAAAGTGCCCTCGCTGTTACGCTTCGATCGCTGGATGCGCTCAGCGTCGCTTCAAGACCCCAAAACGACAAGGCCACGGCCGCTTTTCGCGGCCGTGGCCTTGGATCGACGCTTTTTGAGGTGGTGCGACTTATTCGATGCGCAGCACTGGCGGCGCTGGCGGCACCCTCGAGCGACCTTCGACCTCCGCGGCCATCTCGTGCAGCCACACTTCCAGGTTCGTGTAGCCATCCGAGTTGACCGAATTCGGATTGCTTGGCAGCTCCAATGTGCGCTTGTTCTGCGCGAGCGACGGCCAACCGCCGGCGTTCGCCTCGCAGCGGCTCGTGCCGTTTGGCGCGACACAGTTGATGATGCGCCCACCGCGATCCTTCACGTTCTTCACGATGCGGCTGTCGACAGGATCCCGATTGGCCGGGCGCGCACCGACGTTCGACATCACATAGTTGAACACCGTGTTGTTCGCAGTCGGCCGTGATACCAACTTAGGCGGCCAAACCGGTGGTGAACTGGCGCGAAAGCTTTGCGGTACCGCAGCACCTGACATCGTTCCCGCGATGGAGAACGGATCGCTGCTGTTCGATTCATGTGCGACATTGTCAGCAAGATGCACACGGGCTGAGGACATCAGTCCGAGCGCGCCGTCCGTGCGCACGAGCACCGGCTTCGTGTTGCGGGTGTAGTCGCCGCCACGAATGAACACGTTACCTACGACGGTGTTACGCGTGACGATGCCTTTCTCGCTTTGCAAATCGACATCCATATTGCGGCGGTTGTAAACGACGTTGTTGACGAAGGTGAAATCGGAAGCACGCGACAACGGGTTGCGCTCGACGAGATGTGCGAACAGGTTATTGACCATCGTGACGCGGCCGTCCACCGGGCCGACGAGCACGCCGTAGCCGTGAGGCCCCTTGGAATGGAGGGAATCGTTCAGCGCCTCAGCGAAGATGTTGTTCGTCAACACGACGTTGTCCCATCCCGACCACAGACTGGCCGTCTCATCGATGGCCCAAGCAAAGGAACAATGGTCGACGACGATATTGCGGATCGGGCTCGACGGCGAGGATTCGATCTTCAACGCATCGCGGTTGTCAGGCGTCGTGCCGGCCTTATCGTCGCCTGGGCGAAAACGCAGGTGCTGCACGAGAACATCTGAAGTCTTGATCAAGAGCCCACCGCCACGAAACATGATGCCGGGCGAGGGCGCCGTCTGGCCTGCAATCGTGATGTTGGGATTGCGCAGAATGAGATCGCCGCTCAGGCGGATCGTGCCGGAAACCTCGAACACGCAGACGCGCGGTCCCTTAGCGTTCGTGCAAGCAGTGATCGACCCCGCTCCAGTCTCGTTCAATGTCGTGACCCGGTAAACTGTACCGCCACGCCCCGCAGGCGTCTCGACACCGTAACCGACGCCACCTGGGATCACCGGCAGCGCCTGCGACATCAGGGGAAACACACCGAGCGCCGCGACGCACAGCGTCTTCACCGCCGCTCGCAGCATCTTGCCGCTTCGTGTCGCTTCTGCGCCTGCCGTTGCTTGCTCTTTGAACATCATCGTTCCTCACACTCGTATACGTTTGGCGGATCCCCATCGCACCGGCCGCCGAAGCAGGTCCGAGCATGTGCATGTGGATGCTCACAGCAGGAAACGATTATGCCGCCCCTGCTGATATCGAAAACGTTACAAGCCCACGTTTACCGATGACATCGGCAAAGCCCTGAACAAAACCTTAGACCCCCCGCCCCGCTGTCGGTGTTTACTCTGCATCCGATTACAGACATCGCCGATCGAGCGATTGCCGAACGCCTGACACTAGTGACGGCGCAACGCGATGGCGGGTGCCGAGCGCAGTTTCTGATAGAGCACGAATGCTTCCGGAACACGCAATGCAAGCAGAGCCAGGCCAAACACCAGCATGTACGCCGCACCACCGAGAATAATGCCGAAGAACCCAAAACGCTGCGTCCAGAATTCGCCCCAGAGAACACTCGCCGCCAACACCGCCGCCAGCAACACCCGCGCAAGATCGCCCCAGGGCGCAAGCTGACGCATCGACACCGAATAGGCTCTCGCCGTGCGCGTCGCGAGATACGCGCCTTCGATGAATCGCGATAACACGAGCGCTGCGACCGCACCGAGTACGCCCCACGTTGCCGTCAACATGAACATGAATACGCAATTGACCACGATGGCAACGAGGTTGCTGTGCATGATCGAAGTCGTTTGGTTGATCGCGCGCAACGGGATACCGAAGTCGAGCGACTCACGCAGAAAGATGAGCAAGTACAACTGGAAGATGGGTACGGCAGGTTGATATTCGTCCGAGAAGATCGTGACGATCAGTATCTCGGCGAAACGCGCAAGCAGAATGGCCGCGGCGATAAGCAGCATCGCGGAAACCACGGTGGTACGCCGCCATAGATCGAGCTGATCCGTTTGCGTCGCGCGCCCGCGCGTGACCATTTCGGGCAGCACGACATCGGAAATCGAATTGCGCAGCACACCGACGACCGGCTGCAAATACGTGCCGATCATGTAGTGCGCCAATACCACCGGCCCCAGCATTTTGGCGACGAATAGCGAGCCGATCGATTTGTTGATTGTGGTCAGCACCAACGCGGTGCCGAACGGCAGCGTGTATTGCAATTGTTCGCGCCAGTGCGCCTGCGACGCACGCGCCACATGCCGTGTGCGCCGTCGCCAGAAATACGCCGAGATCGCAAGGCGCACTGCTTCCAGACAAATGAGCGCGACAATGATGGTGTCGACATCGCGCGTCAGCGCCGCAGTCGCCGTGACGACGACGATGCGTGCGACGAGCCGCCCAGTCGTGTAGCGAAGCACCGCGATGCTGCGCTTTTCCGCGATATACAGCGCTTCCCAGAAATCGAGATTGACGAAGAACAGCACATACAAAGCAACGGGAATCGCGAACCCGCCGACGAGCCGGCCGTCGAACGCCATGTTCAACAACACCGTCGCCCCGGTGACGAGCACGCTGCTCACGAACGTCATCACGATCGCTTGGTGAACGAAGCGCCAGCCGCGTGCATCGGGGTTGTCAGGGACGAAGCGCAGTAAGCTGCTATTGATCCCGAAAGCCGCGATGCTTGCGAGCACTGTGACGTAGAGCAGGAACTCTCGATAGCGGCCGAACTCTTCGACCGGTAACAAGCGCACGAGGATGACGGGGCTGATCAGAATCAGCGCATGATTCATCATCCGCGTAAGGGAGATCGTCGCGGCGCGCCCGCCGAGGCCTAGCATCAGGAATCCGTATGTGACAGCGAGTTCACGGCGACGCGGTGTCGCCCTGTGCAGCACTCTCTAACGCTGCCTCGGCCTGCTCCTCGAGATCCGCACGCGCCTTCTCCGGGGAGCTGATGGGCGCTTGCACGGGAATCGTGGGCGTGACGGCGCGATACACACGCGTCAACCCATCGCGCCCGTGATACACCGTCTCAAAGCGGTCGGATTGGAGCGCAGCGTCGTAGTCGCCGCGCGTACTGCGGCGTCCATCATCCCAATTTTCGCCACTGCCGATGACGAAAATACGCTTGCCGCGATGCGCCTTGAGCACGTCGTCCAGCATCTCGGTCGTCACCACCACGGGTGTGCCCGTGTAGAAGTCGACGATGCCTTCATCCCTTTTTATGACGAAGCGACGCGCAACACTCGGACCAATCAGCCAATAGTCGACGCTGCCGAGATAAAACGTTTGTTGCAGCACGTCTTCTGCCAGCAAGACATCATCGGGGGTGATGTTCTGCGCACGAATGAATTCCGCAGCACCTTTGTGATCCGGATGGATTTGGTCACCAGCGTCGATC
>CAZIXV010000040.1:13358-19197 GCA_964543105.1 uncultured Steroidobacteraceae bacterium | reverse complement strand
CTTTGATCAACAGGCTTGCGGCATCGAACTCGGCCGTCGCACGTACTTGCGAATTCGGTGCGAGCGCACCCACGCGCAGGAAATCGTCCACCGCGCCGGTCGCATCGCCAGCGCTCTGTTTCACTTCGGCTTGTTTGTAGATCGACGCCGCAAGGCGCTCCTCGATATCCGCTCGATCGGCGTCGTTTGGTGCGAGATAACCTTGAACGCGTACGTACGCTTGCTCGGCTTCGGCGAAGCGGCCGCGGTCGAACAGCGAATGTGCCAGCAAGGTCGCAGCCGTGCGCTGAAATCCATTGTCGACCGGCGGACGCCGCTCGAGAATCTGCTGCGACACTTCGATGACGCGATCGAATTCGTTCAGCGCGAACAATTGTTCGTCAGCGCGCGTCAGCACTCGCGCCGACTCAGGATGCTCGGGGAAGCTGGTCGCGAACATGATCGCGCTTTCGATGCCCTGGCGATGCCATGTGGCTTGCGATTCGCCGCTGATCGTCGGTTCGTGCCGCTCATACGCGATCAATGCGGCATAGCCTGCCGCTGCCGATTGCGCGTGCTGTGGATAGTCGTACGCGGTGCGCTCGTATTCCTTCGCCGCCTCGGCAAAGCGTTCGGACTCGAACAACACCTCGGCCAGCAAGAAACGTGTGCCCGGCGCTTCGGCATCTTCGGGGAACGAGTCGAGCAAAGCGCGATACCAGCGCGCCGCGGCGACGTAGTGTTCAGGTTGCTTCGTTTGTTGCGCTTGGGCGTGGTAGTACTCGGCGAGATCCTTTTGGTTCGCTTTCAGCTGCGCCGCAACTTCCGGCGCATCGGCGACCGTGCGCTGCTGCCAGAACGGCGAGCCGAAGGCATAGCGTTCGACGAACGCCTGCTTGCCTTCCAGCACGAGCGACCCGAAGCCACCTTTTTGATAAGCCTCGATCGCTCGCACCTGCAGTGAGGGCGCGAAGCGATCATCCGGCCTGCGCTTTGCGAATGCCTCATAGGCGAGCGCGGCATCCTGATAGCGCTCTTTCTCCATATAGAGATTGCCCAAGGTCTCGTAGAGCAAATGCGCATAGAGGGGATCGCCGCGTTCTCTCAGCGCTGCATCGAGCGACGGCGGGCCATCCAGATCGTAGTAGGTGATCGCGATGGCTCGAAACGCATCGTCAGTCAGCTCGCGCTCGGGACGTGCGAGCGAGTCGAGCGGACGCAGCCGACCATCGCGCAGGAGCACCCGATCGATGACTTTCATGAACGAGTCGACGCTCTCCTCGCCGCGCGCTTGTTTGAACAGCGACCAGCCGTGCTTGTACAAACCTTGCTCGAAAAAGCCGCTGTCATCGGGCGCCCGAATCACCGCGGCGTAAGCGTCTTCGGCATCGCGATAACGTCCGGCGCTGAAGAGGATTTCGCCGCGGCGAAACTGCGCCTCGGTCGCCCATTTGCTCGATGGATGCTCCGTCACGAGCCGATCGAGCACCCCGAGCGCCCGCTCCGGCGTGCCTTCCAGCTCATAGGCGCGCGCCAGCTGATACATGACCGTATCGGCGCGTTTGTATTCGGGATATGCGTTCAGTAAACCTTCGTAAAGCTGAATGGCTTCTTTCGTATCAAGACCTTGAAAGCCCGCATCGCTTTCGGCACGTGCGCCTTCATCCACCTCCAACTGCAGATCGCCCAGACGGCGCATCGCCTCGGCTCGCAGCTGCGGATTCGATGACTGCTGCTCGAGAAAGCGGCGGTATTGTTCGATGGCTTGCTGCGGCGCTACGTCGGTCGGCGGATCCGGCCTGACTTCGATTTCTCGATGTTCCAGATCCTTGATCGTGCCCGTCGGCTTGCGATCCGCCGCGGCGAGGTTTGCGACCAGCGCCATCGAGCCGAGCGCGATGATCACCGCCTCGAGCAATTTTGAGGAGCGCCGGCTCATTCGCTCCCCCCAGCCGGTGCGGATGCGCGATCGAGAATCGATGCGAGCGCAAAGCGTGCTTGCAATGAATAGTCGGCGAGCCGGCGCTTTTGCGCCTCCAACTCACGGATCGCGATCTGGGCGAGATATTGATTTTTCGACTCGGCGGCAGCTTCGAGCCGAGCGCTCAGAGAGGCGATACGCGGCTGCAAATTCGTCACGCGCTGCGCAAACTCATCGGTGCGCGCGGGATATTCCTCGCGCGCCCGCTCGACGAGCACCCAGCGACGCCGCGCTTCGGTGGCCGCGACATTCAGTTCACGCAATTCCTTGTTCGCTTTCCACAAGCGTGCGCGGTAGCTCGATGAGAAATCCCAAAACAGACGTCCGCGCAGCAATCGCGCCTTCTCGCGCATCTCGGCGACGAGCGGATCGTTCGGGTCGGCGCGATTCAATACCTGCTCGATCCGTAGCACATCGTTCCATTGCTCGCGCTCGCGCGCGGTCGCAAGCGCCGCGGCATCGTCCTCGCGTGCGATAGCCGCCACGCGCAACTCCAAATCGCGCTGGCGAGCTTCGAGTGCATCCATGTCGACGCGTTCCAAAATGCGCTGCATGACGGGTTCGCGCTGCGCGAACGCAGCTCGCCGGCTGTCGACCATGCCGTCGAATGCGGCGACGCTCAGCTCCCAGCTGGCAAGATTCGTCCGCATCAACTTCAGGTCGCGATAATTCTTCAACCCTTCCTGGAATTCATGCGACGCCAACAGGTGATACAAGTACCGAGTCTCGGGGGCGTCCGGCAGATTCTGTAGCTGCCAATACCAGCCCACCTCATCGCCCTGATCATTCTCCATGATGGCGTCGAGCAATCGTCCGCTACGAATGGCGGCAATCGATTGATCGATTCGCTGCGATTCTTCGTCGAATGCCGTCAACGCCTGCGCGTAGTGTTCGACCGCCTGTTTCGTCGCATCGAGCTGCGCATAGGCATACGGAATCGCCAGATACGATTCCTGTACGGCGGCATCGAGCAATCGGCGCTCGCGCAATTCGAGCCACGGCACCAGCGCCTTGGTAAAGCGCTGTTCGGTGGCATCGGCCCAACCGACCCCAAGCAACGCCTTGTTCGACTGCGGCCCTTCGAGACGCACTCGCTGCAAGACGGCTTTTGCCTCGTTCGGTTTGCCCGCCTGCAACCATGCATAACCCAGCGCGAGATTGGCTTTATCGCGCAACGCGGCCAACTCTTCGGTGGGCGTCGCAGTTCGACCCACCATGTCAAGCAGCTCAGCCGCTTGATCGATGCGGCCGCTGCGCACCAGCGCCACGCCGATATTGAAGCGTGCGTAAACCGACCAAACATCCGTGCGCCCCTTCTCCGGAGGCTGCCAACGCTCGAGCACGCGCACCGCATCGTCATAACGGCCGAGGTACATCAACACCTGCGCTTCCAGCAGGTGGCGTTCGGGCTCCATCTCTCCAGGCAACGCGCCGCGTATGGACGTCAGCGCCTCCGCAGCCTGCTCCAGATAGTTTCGTTGGTACCAAATCTTCGCGAGATAGAACCAAGCACGATTGCGCACATCGAGCGGCACGTTGTCGTTCAACAGCGTATTGAAAATCCGCCGGGCTTCTTCGTGCTGGCCGAGCGACAGATACAAGCCGCCCTTCAGCAATTCCGCTTCTACCGGATGATTCGCAACACGATTGAAATCCTGCGCAGCTCCCAAGCGTGTGAGCGCCTGCAAGTAATCGTCCTGGTAGAAATAGAACAGCACCTCGCCCCAGTGCAGATCTTTGACGACTTGGGGCGTGCCAACGAGCGGCGCTCCAGCCGGCGGCTCGGCCGCATACGCACCACCCATGAAGCCCACCACACCTGCAGTGGCAAGCGCGAGACGCAGCCGCTTCAAAATGAGCTTGGTGGTCATGCCGGGTGGGCGATTGGCAGCTGCGGCAGAGGCGAGCGCGCCATCATTCCCATTGCTTCACGACGAACTCGGGCTGCGCGCGTGCGGCCCGGTCGCTGATCTTGAGTTCGATGTATTTGGCGCCGACGCCTTTATCGAGCGTGACCGTCGCGCCTCTGCGATAGTCGCGAGCGTTGGGGCCCTGGCCCGTAAATAAAGCGATGAGTTCGTGCTGACCTGCCTTGAGGTTGCCGATGTAGAGCCGATGCACGCCTCCTTTCAACAAGGCTTCGGCTTCACGCGGCGTATAGAGGTAGTTTGCGACCTCTTTGTTATCGAGTTTGAGCGTCACGGAGTCCAAAGCGAAAAACTCGCCGACGTCCATCGACACGAAGACGGCGACTTGGGTATTCGCGGGAAAGAGTAATTCTTCTTCGAGAACGAACAGCTCGCGATTCAGATCCAGCACTTCCTTCTTGAGCGCTTGCACCTCTTGGTCGAGGCTCCTGAACTCGCTGCTGGCCGGATTTGTTGCACCAGATTCAGCGGTTCCGTCTTGCGCCATCAGCGGCGCAGCCAGCGCGAACAGCGCGACCCATCCAAAAATCACCCAACTGAACATCGAATTCACTCGGGGACGCAGAGAGTTCAAATACATATATATGTAGCCGTACCTGGTGGCTGGTGGTGTAACCGCGCTCATTCGCCGAGCAACTCGCGAAGTTTCTCGGTGTAACGTTTTTCGTAACCGGGCTTGTAGCCCTCAGAGACGTAGCGAACGATTCCGCCGCGATCGATCAGCACGGTCAGCGGCATGACATCGAGCTGATATGCACGGGCAACCTCTTTACGGGCATCGAACAAGATCGGGTACGAGACGCCCAATGTTTGCGACATTTCCGCCGCTGCGGTGTGATCCTCGTCGATATTGACGCCCATCATGACCAGTCCGGCGCGCTGATATTTCGCGTACAGCGCATCGAGCTGCGGCATTTGCTGTCGACACGGGCCGCACCACGTCGCCCAGAAGTTGATGAGCACCACCTGCCCGAGATGTTCGGAAAGTCGCATATTGGCGTCTTTCAGGGACCGAAGCGCGAAATCCGGCGCGGCTTCGCCGACCAGCGCGGGCGCAGCACTCGCATTCGCACAGAGGATGAAGCACGCGGCGATTGCGGCCATCGTGCGGCCGGAGTGAGTTGTGCGCGCGTACCAGGACTTCTTCATTGAATGCTGCATCGATCGCGGAACGCCGAAGTGAAACGAAACTACAACGGCAACCGCTGGACCATAGAGCGTCGACCGGAGCTGACGACGATCGCTGTCGCCGCCTCGCTTTAATTGATAGAGAGGCGGCGCTGGCAACCCCGCTGCCCTGAAGGCTCCCGTATCGGTGGTTTTTGCGTGCCCCACCTTGCGGTGAGTTTTGCCTTCGAACCGCACCTTAGGGCGATTCAGAACGGCAGCTAGGGTGCTATACGCCGCGCAAATATGTCAACGAAGCAAAGGCCATCACAGCGGCGCCGAACCAGTGCCGCTGTGTGACCTCGCGCACAATTTTCCGCGATGTCGGCAGTCACCGACATTTAAGAGGCGTGCGGCGCGAAAACTCGTTTGGCTTTCGCGTTCGCGTTTCGTCACATCGGCAACATCATCGGCGTGTATTCGGCCGTTGCTGCCGTCGCTTTCCAATGCGCAATCACATCCGGGGTCAACTCGATCTGAGTATCAAGCCCCGTCGCGCCCGTTTCGGCGGGTGTGCTTTGCGGCTTCTCTTTCTGATAGATCATGCCGCCGGCCAATGCCGAGCCCAACGTCAGCAACAGGGCGGCACCTACGGTGACTTTCGTTTTCATACTAGCTCTCTCCACTCTTTCAAATTCAATGTACTGAGCGGCCGCTTAGGCGGCGCGAACGAACGGGCGATGGTCGCCGTCAATATCCGCGACTTGGATGAATGGGCGGTGGTCGCCGTCGATGTCTGCGACTTGGATGAACGGACGATGGTCGCCATCGATGTCAGCTAGCT
>CAZIXV010000040.1:0-13258 GCA_964543105.1 uncultured Steroidobacteraceae bacterium | reverse complement strand
ACGGACGATGGTCGCCATCGATGTCAGCTAGCTGGATGAACGGGCGATGATCGCCATCGATATCCGCGACTTGGATGAACGGACGATGGTCGCCGTCGATATCCGCGACTTGGATGAACGGACGATGGTCGCCGTCGATGTCTGCGACTTGGATGAACGGACGATGGTCGCCGTCGATATCCGCAACTTGGATGAATGGGCGGTGGTCGCCGTCGATGTCAGCGACTTGGATGAACGGGCGGTGATCGCCATCGATGTCCGCGACTTGGATGAACGGACGATGGTCGCCGTCGATATCGGCGACTTGAATGAAGGGACGATGATCGCCGTCAATGTCGGCAAAGGTGTTTACGGGCGCAGGCATATGCGCACCCGCGCCGCCAACGACGAACGAACTCACCATAATCATCATCGAAGTTGCGAAAATGTTGCGCATGACCAGTTGCCTCCAGAAAAAAGTGATAAGCAGCCCGATCTGATGATCGGTTCGCAGACCTAAGCGACGGGAACATGTGACTCCCATCACAGACGTACTGGACAACCGGTAAAAAAGATCAACAATCAGCGCATGGCGTATGTTTTTACTAGGGGAATCCCTGCACCCTCATTTAGTCGGATGATTCAGGGGCAGCCGTAGGAGGAATCCGGGAAGCAGCTTGGCGAATCGCGCCAAGCGGTCGTGACACAATATTTCCGAAGGCTTTTCGATTAGTTTGAAAGCATTTGCCGCGGGAGCACGGTCCTGAGCAATACGATTGCAGCAGCGATTCCGCCGCCGGACAGACAGGCGGTGACGCGCCTACTCTCCGCGTGGCGCTCGGGCGATTCCCGTGCTTTGGAGCGCCTGACGCCGCTCATCTACGAAGAACTCCGCAATCGTGCGCGGCGCTACATGCGCAACGAGCGTCCCGGCCACACGCTGCAGGCGACGGCGGTCGTCCACGAAGCATTCGTAAAGCTCGTGGAAATGAATGTCTCCTGGCAGGATCGCGCACATTTCTTCGCAGTTGCGGCGCGTCAAATGCGCCGGATCCTCGTCGATCACGCCAAGGCCCGATATCGATCCAAACGCGGCGGCACGAACGCCACGAGTTCGCTCGATGAATTCGAGGCAACGCCGATGACTTCCGGCGAAATCGACGTTCTGGAGATTGATGACGCGCTCGAGCGGCTTGCCGGGCACAACATCCGCCTCGCCGAAATCCTCGAATTGCACTATTTCGGCGGTTTGACCTACCAAGAGCTGTCGGAAACCCTCAAGATCTCGGAAGCCACGGTGGATCGCGACTTGCGTCTGGCGAAGGCTTGGATCCTCAAACAAATACGACCGCCACGCGCACGCACACCCGAACGGTTATGAGCTCCTCGAGTACAGGGATCGACGAGAAGTGGGAGCAGCTCCAGGAGCTCTTCTCCCGCGGGCTCGATGTGCCTGTGCACGAACGCGAAGCGTTCGCGTTACGCGAAGTGCCTGACGATGCGGAATTGCGTGAAGAGCTGCTGGATTTACTGGCCTGCGACACCGGTAAAGCGACCGGTCCGCTGACGACAGCGCTCGGCGCTGCGCTGGATGCGACGACTCGAGACCGCCGTCGGGCGATGCTCGGCAAGATCGTCGGCAACTACAAACTCACCGGGATACTCGGCCACGGCGGCACCGGTACGGTTTATCAGGCGGAGCGCTCGGATCGACAATACTCGGCGCAGGTCGCCGTCAAAGTCGTTGATACGACAACGGCACATGGCGATCTCGGCATGCGCTTTCGCGCCGAGCGTCAGATTCTCGCGAGCCTCAATCACTCGCACATCGCGCGACTCCTGGATGCCGGCGAGACCGACGAAGGTCAGCCGTTTCTCATCATGGAATACGTGCATGGCGATCCCGTCGATCGCTACTGCGATGCCAAGCAGCTCGACATCAATCAGCGTCTCACGCTATTTCTCGACATCTGCTCCGCGGTCCAATACGCGCACCAAAGCCTGGTCGTGCACCGCGACCTGAAGCCGGCGAACATCCTGGTCACCGTCGATGGCAAGGCGAAGTTACTCGACTTCGGTATCGCCAAGCTGCTCGATGCGAGCGACGCTGCCGCTGCGCTAGCGCTGACGCGCATGAACGATCGGCTGCTCACGCCCGAGTACGCGAGCCCCGAGCAGATCCTCGGCCGTCCCGTCACGACCGCAAGCGACGTGTATGCACTCGGCGTCGTGTTGTACGAGCTGCTGACGGGGTTGCGCCCCTATCTCGTGCCCTCTTCGGCTAGCCAGCTCGAACTCGAGCGCTCGATCTGTATCAACGATCCGCAGCGGCCGAGTTCGGCAGTTCGCCGCGCAATCGAAGTCGGCTCCGTTCCGGGACAATCGGACATTGCAGCGATTGCCGAAGCGCGCCGGAGTTCGCCCGAACGCCTGCATCGCAAGCTATTGGGCGATCTCGATGCCATCGTCCTGCGCGCCTTGCGCAAGGAACCCGAGCATCGGTACGGCTCGGTCGAACAGCTCGCCGCCGATTTGCGCCGCTACTTGGCGCGCGAACCCGTCTCGGCGCGTCAAGGCAACTGGCTGTATTACTCGCAACGCTTCGCACGCCGGCACGCGCTCGGTGTCGCCGTCAGTGCGACGTTCGTGATTTTGATTCTGGCGTTCGCGATCACGATGTCTGTGCAGCGAGAGCGCATTGCCGCGGAACGTGACCGGGCGACTCAAGAGAGTGCGCGCGCGGAACGCGTCTCGCAGTTCATGCTCGGCGTCTTCGAAGCCGCCGAGCCTTACGGCAATTTCGGCGAAGAGCGCACTGCGCGCGAGCTGCTGGATCAGGCGGCCCGCAGCATCCACGCCGATCTCGGTGAGCAGCCGGAAGTTCGTGCGCGCCTGCTCGAGGCGATCGGCAAAGCCTATCGACGTCAGGGCCAGACGGATCGCGCCGTCGCTTATTTCGAAGACTCATTGCGGATTCGAGACCAGGCGGGTCTGCCGCGAGACGCGCAAACGGGCTCGATTCTGGCCGAGTTGGCGATCGCGCTGCGGCAGATCGACCGCTTCGAGGATGCGGACCGTGCGCTTGTCGAAGCGCTGCACATTTCAGAAACCTCGGATGGCGGCAAGACACTCGCAGGCGCGCAGCTCCTCGGTAATGTCGGGCAGCTCGAGCTGAGCCGCGGCAATCTGGTGAAAGCGGACGAATACCTCAATCGCGCTCTGGAATTGACGCGCGAAATCGCCGGCCCGCGACATCAGCAAGTTGCGGCCGTGTTGATCGACATTTCGAACGTGCGCAGCTGGATGGACGACATCACCGGCGCAGAGAAAGCCGCACGCGAAGCCGTCAGCATCTACCGCGAGACGGTTCACGAACGGCATCCCGACCGCGTGATGGCGGACTACCACCTCGCGCGCGTCTTGAACCTGGAAGGTCGCACGGCCGAAGCGGCTCAGCTTTACGAAAGCACCCTCGCGGCGCAGCGGCTTCTATATGGAGACGTCAGCACCAAGGTGGGCGATACGCTGACCGAGTTGGCGAACGTGCGCATCAACCAGGATCGTCTCGCGGATGCGGAGAAACTCATGAACGAGGCGCTCAGTCTGAGCCGCCGCTTCCGTGGCGAAAGCCATCGTCAAACCGGATACATCCTCGCCTCGCTCGCTCAGATTCATTGGCGCCTCGATGAACTCGAGCTTGCCGAAAAAGAGATTCGCTCAGCGCTCGATATTTTCGCCACCACACTGCCAGCCGATCACCAATACGTCGCAGCAGGCGAATACGTCATGGGCGAAATCATGCTCGCGCGCCATCAACTCGTGGATGCAGAAGCCGTGCTGACCGCATCCATGCATCGCTGGCGGCGCAGCGATGCGCCGCCGTGGCGCGCAGCCCGTTCCGCGAGCGCTCTGGGCGAGTCGTTGCATCGCCAGGGACGCCATGCCGAAGCCGAAAAACACCTGCGCGATGGTTATCTCGAACTCACGGTCGGCGCCGGTGCAGATCAGCAAACGAAGACGCGCGCGCGCGAGCGCATCGCGCGTTTCTATGTCGATACAGGCCAACGTGAAAAACTGAACGATCTGCAACTCGCGACCAGTCACGACCCATCTGCGCCCGCCGTACGCCCGAACTGACCGTTTGCTGTCAATCGTCGGCAGCACTCGCGGAACGCTTCGCATTTGATAGAGTCACACGCCGGTGGCGGCGAAACGCCGCGCTTGGCACGGCGTTCAAAGAGCGTTGAGCCGGCGCCACTGACACCATCGACTCAAAAGGTGCACGCATGCGATCACGTTCTTGGCTTCTGCGAATCCCCGTTGCGATCGTTACCTTGATGCTGACGTCATTGTCCGTCGCGACCGAGCGGCAGGATGCGCGGCTGTTGACGGCCACGAAAGTGCTCGAAGAACTCGCTCGAATGCCCGAGCAAAGCATTCCTGGATGGCTGCTCGATCGAGCCTATGCGGTCGCCGTCGTGCCGGATGTCATCAAAGTCGGCCTCGGCATCGGGGGACGTCGCGGCAAAGGCGCGCTCGTCGTGCGCAAAGACAATGGTGAATGGAGCCGCCCGGTGTTCATCAATCTCACCGGCGGTAGTTTTGGCTTCCAGGTCGGAGTGCAGAGCACGGACGTCGTGCTCGTATTCACTTCGCGCCAGAGCATCGAAGGCATCGTGGGCGGTAAGGTAACGCTCGGCGCGGACGCTGCGGTGGCCGCCGGACCGATCGGACGGCAAAGCTCTGCTGCCACCGACATCGGCCTCAATGCGCAGGTGTATTCCTATTCGCGTTCGAGTGGGCTCTTCGTCGGTGTGGCCCTCGATGGTTCGGCGATCACAATCGATCACCGCTCGAATGAACAGTACTACGGTCGCTCGGGCGTGCTTGCGAGTTCGATCATTCGCGAAGATGCGAGCAATGCGCCGGCCACGGCACAAAACTTCGTCGCAGCACTGTCACGTTCAACAGGCGCGCCGGTCGCCGCTGCGGCGCCGTCGCAAGCGCCTAGCTCGCAAGGCCAACCAGCACCCCTGCCGCAACAAGAAAACTCAGGCGGCGTGATGACCTACCCGATGGAAGATCCGACGCCCGGACGCGAACCGCCGATGTAGTTTTTGGGTGATCCGGCGGTTGATGAGTTACCCGGTGAGGGCCACTCCGCAGCCGCCGAGCCCGCAGTAGCCGCCGGGATTCTTCGCCAGATACTGCTGGTGATATTCCTCCGCGTAGTAAAAAGGCGGAGCCTCCACAATCTCGGTCGTGATCGCACCATAGCCGGCACGCGTCAGCTCTTGCTGATAACGCTCGCGGCTCGCTCCTGCGGCTTGACGCTGTTCGGCGTCAAACGTGTAAATCCCGGAGCGGTACTGCGTACCCACATCGTTGCCCTGTCGCATGCCCTGCGTCGGGTCGTGCGATTCCCAAAATGTCTTCAACAAGGTCTCGTACGACACCTTCTCCGGGTCATAGAGGACGAGCACGACTTCGTTGTGTGCGGTGTAGCCGCTACAGACTTCTTCGTAAGTCGGATTGGGCGTATGGCCTCCTGCGTAGCCTGACGCCGTGCTGTAAACGCCCGGCAACTGCCAAAACTTACGCTCTGCCCCCCAAAAACAGCCCAAGCCGAACAGCGCTTGGCGCACTCCTGCGGGAAACGGCGGCACGATGCGGGTGCCATGCACGAAGTGCCGTTCCGGCACGGGTATCGGTTCTGCGCGACCCGGCAGCACCTCGTTCGGCGCTGGCATTTGTGCTTGTTTGCGGAAGGAAAACATAGGAAGAACCTCGAAAGTGAGTTCGTAAAGTCGGGGTTCGGCGCGACAAGATCAAGGGGATGAGGTGATCATGGTCAGAACGAGGCGCCACCAACTTCTGGCCGCGATCACCCGATCACCTGATCACCTGATCACTTTGCTTTGAGCTACCATCCGCACGCTTGCTGTTCTTTTCCCGGATGCCCTCATGCAGATCTGTCACGACCACAACCTTGCACGTCCGTTAGCGAAACAGTTGCCGTACGGGCTGCGCGTCAAGCTGCGCTCGACCGACCCGTTCAAGAATCTCGTCGGCGGGGATTGGACCAAGGAGCATTGGTTCGCGACGCGCGAAGAGCGTGATCGCGCGCTCAAGGAAATGGGCGGCCGCTACATCTATTTCCGCCCCGGCGATCAGCCGACGCTGGAATACGAGAAGATCGATCGGACTTAAAGAAGAAGGCGATGGCGGATGGGCGATAGGCGATAGGCCCCCGTCCATCGCTTTAGCTTCAGAACGTTCGCCCCAAGAACAAATAAAACGCCGAGTCGCCGCCTTCATCGAAGCCGCCGGCGAGGTAGACAGGCCCCAGGGGCGTGTCGACGCCGAAAAATAAGCTCGCGTCTTTTCTTAGATCGCCAAAGCTCGCGTCATCCTTGTCAGCCCAGGTGTTGCCGGCCTCCAGCGAAATACCCGCGTACGCCGGCAGGTCGAGCACGCCACTGCCGCCGCGACCGATCTGACGGTAATAAATGAAGCGCCCGATGGCGTAGTGCGGTCCCGACAAATAGCCCGGTGGCAATCCCGACAAATTGAAGAAGCCTCCGAGCGAGAAATAATTCTCGGCGGTCGGCAAATCGTCGATGGTCGTACCCATGTCGGTCCAGAAGATCAGCGTGTGACGTCCTAGCGACCGAGCGAACAACCAATTGGCCGAGAAGGTATCGAAATTCTGTTGGGCCCCGAACGCCTCACGCTCGGCGCGCCACTCGAAATCGAATTGCTGACCGCGCCGCGGGAAGTAAATGCTGTCGAGTTTGTCGTAGGAAAAACGCGCGAAGAAGCCCCCACGATCGAATCGATCGAGCGGCACGCGCTCACCCGGGCCCGGCGGAAGCACGGACGCATCCTCACCAATCAGCAGGTGCGATCGGCCCGTGCCCCGACGCACGCCGACGCGAAACTCACCCCAGTTCGCCAACTCGCGCCCAACATCCAGTCCGCCTTCAAACGTACGCACGCGGTATTCCGCGACGCGGTCGAAATCACGCAGGCGAAAAACGCTGCGCTCCTGAAACTCGAAACGCGGCGCGACGAAGTAGCGGCTGGCCAGCGAGACCGGCTGATAGAACTCGGTGAAGAGTTTCGGGTTGTCGCCGATCTGCAGATCAGTGAGCCATTCGGCGCCGAGCTTGTTGAGCTCGGTCATAATAAAACGCAAGGCAAAGTTGTAGCGGCTATTGCCGGCGAAATCGTCTTCCAGGTTCAAACCGACACGAATGTAGTTCGGCCCCCAACTCTTGCGACGCAACGTGAGCTCGACACCGCTGCTGCCATCCTCCGTGATGAGCCGGTAGTCGATCGTCTCGAACAATTCCAACGCGTACAAAGACGACAACCGCTTACGCATTTCCTCTTTGTCGAGCGGCTTGCCGACGAGATCGGCCATGTGCGCCGCGATGAGCGCTGCATATTCTTCGGAGTCCGCACTCGGACGAATGAAGCTCACCTCTGGCGGTGAACTCGTGCGCACCTGACGCGCGGCCACATACCGTAGATATTCATCCTGCGGAAGCGCCAGTTGCTCGAGTTCATCGCTCACCGCTTCCACAGCGACACTTCCTGCGCGTAAGGCCTCGTCGACTCGACTGAAATCTGCCGACGGAAACCGCCCGAGCGGCGGATCGATGATGATGTCATTCGGCCCGAGCGTTGCGCGCTGCTCGAGTGTGCGGTTACGGATCAGAATGGCGAACGCCTGGTTCGTCACTTCCAGCGGCGAGGTTAGTTCTTCGCGTGCATATAAAGGAAAGCTCACATCGACGACGATCAGCCGATCGACGCCCATTTGGCGAGCCGCATCGACAGGCAAGTTTTCGCTGATGCCGCCGTCGATCAACAAACGGCCATCGCGTGAAGTGGGCGCGAAGACCCCCGGGGCCGACATGCTCGCGCGCATCGCCGTCACCAGATCGCCTGAATCCAACAGGACGAGCTCTCCGGTTTCCAGATCGGTTGCCACGGCGCGAAATGGAATCGGCAGGCGATCGAAGTCTTGAATGTCTGCTACGGGAATGGCCGCGTTGCGCAGCACCTGCTCGAGCTTCTGGCCTTGCACCAGGCCGCGTGGATACGTGAAGCCATCGGCGCGCACACCCAGCGCATAGCCAACGAGAAAGTTGCGGTCGTCCTGCTTGCGTCGGTAACCGAGCTGGGCGCGTGGCGGGCGATCCTGGAAGGAGTCCTGCCAATTCACGGACGTGAGCAGCTTTTCGATCTCAACGCCGCTCATGCCGGACGCATACAGCCCACCAACGACGGCGCCCATGGACGTCCCGGCGACGGCATCGATCGGTATCTGCATTTCATCGATGGCCTTGAGCACGCTCACATGCGCGGCGCCGCGTGCGCCCCCGCCGCTCAATACGAGCCCCACCTTCGGGCGCGTCTGTTCTGCTGCGATCGCTGCCACGCTACAGGACAACGACAACGCCGCGATAAATAGCAATCGAATGAACATCATTGGCGCCTACACCGCAGCTTCAGCGAAAAAGGCCAGAGTGGCGCGATAGTAGCAGCACTACCGACACGCAAGATTTGGGGATTGGAGTGGGGTGATCGGGTGATCGGGTGATCGTGGCCGGACTCGCACCACTCCGCAGGTGCGGGGCTCACTCGACCCTCTGACCGCGATCACCTGATCACTGAATCACCCTTGATCACTAGATCACTGGATCACCTGCTCCGATCACCTTGATCTCATGATTTTCATGATTTACCCCCCTTAACAGAACATCGTCCCCTTTCGCGCGTCCCTCGCTGCAAGATGGCGCCTCATTTTTGCTCGACTCGTATAGGACACGCATGACATCGCATCGACTGACGCTCAGCATTTCCGCGCTTCTTGGATTCGCCAGCATCGGCACTGTCTCTCCCGTAAGCGCCGCAGACATCCTCGATGAAGTATTCGTCACGGCGACACGGCACTCGCAATCACTACGCAGCTACGCCGGAAGCGCCTCGATCGTCGGCACGGACGATGTCGCCCTCGTCGGTCCCACTCACCACAATGAAATTATCAATCGCGTGCCCGGCGCGATGATTCAACGCAATAGCGGTCAGGAGAGCCTGACGGCGATCCGCTCACCGGTGCTGTCAGGTCCTGGCTCCTGCGGCACGTTCCTGTTTCTTGAAAACAGTGTCTCGATCCGTCCCGTCGGCTTTTGCAACGTAAACGAAATGTTCGAACTCAATTTCGAACAGGCTGGTTCAGTCGAGGTCTTGCGCGGTCCAGTCGGCGTGGTTTATGGCTCGGGCGCGATGCATGGCGCGATCAACGTGTTGCAACCTGCGCCTGCCGAGGTGATCCCGAGCGTCGCTTTGGAAATCGGCGCCGATGACTACTATCGCGGCCGCGGCACCTTCGGCGTCGTTGGTTCGCGCACCGACTTTGCCGGAACTGCGATCGTGACGAGCGACGGCGGCTGGCGCGAGGACTCAGGACTCGACGAACAGAAGCTGAATCTGTCGATGCAGCATCGCTCCGACAGCGCCACGTATTCGCTGAATCTCTCGGCCACGAACCTGCGACAGGACACGGCAGGATTCATCCAAGGCGAAAACGCTTATCGCGTCGAATCGGTCGCGAAATCCAATGCGAACCCAGAAGCCTATCGCAACGCCTACGCGGTGCGACTGGTGGGCGGCTATGAGACGACGCTCAGCGAGGGCATCGAGCTGAATGTACGCCCCTACTTTCGTCACTCGCGCATGGACTTCATTCAACACTTTCTGGTGGGCAAACCGTTCGAAGACAACGGTCAGGATTCCATCGGCGTGCTGACGTCGATCAATACGACGCTGTTTTCCAATACGCAGTTGCTTGCCGGTCTCGACCTCGAAGCGGCGCAGGGCTTCTTGAAAGAAACGCAGCCGGCCGCCGCCGCTGACCCGAACCGCCCCATCGGCAAGCACTACGATTATGAAATCGACAGCCGCGTCGCCGCCGTGTACGGCCAACTGACGCAACCCGTTGGCGAGCGCTTGCAACTTACCGGCGGCCTGCGCGCCGAATACGTCGAATACGATTACGACAACCGCATGATCGCCGGCAATACGCGTGACGACGGCACGCCCTGCTCCGCTGCCGGTTGCGTTTACAGCCGCCCCGCCGATCGCAAAGACGACTTCACGAATCTCACCTCACGCATCGGCGCAAGCTACGCCTTGAACGATCGACATTCGGTGTTCGCCTCGGTCGCACGCGGCTATCGCGCACCCGACACGAGCGAGCTTTATCGCTTGCAGCGCCAGCAATCGATCGCGGATTTGGAATCCGAGCAGATCGACAGCTTGGAGATCGGTGTGCGCGGCGAACTCGGCCCGGTGCGTTACTCGCTCGCCGGTTTCATGATGGAAAAGGACCACATCATCTTTCGCGACGCGAATGCCTTCAACGTCAGCAACGGCCGCACGGATCATGAAGGCGTCGAGTATGAACTGCTCTGGTCGCCGCTCGACTCACTGACACTCGCGGCTGCCGGCACCTATGCGCGGCACACGTACGACTTCAATGCCGTTGAAGGCAGCGAAGCGATCGTCGCGGGATGCGATGTCGATACGGCACCACGTCATGTGCACACGGCGCGTGTGAACTGGCGCTTCCGGCCTGAGGCGAGCGCGGAACTCGAATGGATCTCAGTCGGCAGCTACTACGTCGACGCCTCGAACGCGCATTCCTATGGCGGACATGACTTGCTCAATCTGCGCGTCGGTTATCGCGTATCCGAGAATTGGAACGCCACTTTGCGCGTGAACAACCTGACCGATCGCGCCTATGCCGATCGCGCCGATTACGCTTTCGGCAACTATCGATACTTCCCGGGACGCGGACGCACGGCGTTCGTGGAGGTGAGGTACCAAGTCAGGTAGTCCGGCTCGACGCGCAGCCGAGCTTTGCTTGGGCCCGGCGTGGCCGGACCCAAGCGCTGTTAGATCAAATCACCGGCGAAGCGGGTACGGTGCCGCTGACGATTGGTTCGAACGCCGTCATCGCATCGAGCGCTGTGCCCGAGCCGAGTGCGTTTCCAAATTGCGTATTGAAGGCGCCGGATTCGCCATGCAACGCCATGTAATTCAGGATCACGGTCTGCACCAGCAGATTGACGTTGTTCGCTGCCGGGCTACTGCTGTTGACGACATCGCCATTCGCACTGAACACGCCGAGTTGTTGGTGGCGTGCCGCCGCCGACGTGCCATCACCAATCAGCATTGGGCGACCACCCAGCCGCGGCGGGTTGTAGACCAGGATCAACGATGCCGCCGTCGCTTGGTTATCGCCGGTCCATTCGCCTTTGCCGCGACCATCCATTGAATTGTCGACGCGTCCGTTCGAAGACACCGACCCGTCACTGAAGATATAGAGCATCAAGGGTTGCTGCTTGAGCGCTGCGAACTCGAGACATGCGCCGATGCAGCGCCCTGCGAGCAGATCGCGGCGTTCGCCCGAAGCGCGATCGCCTGTGTGATAGTCATATCCGCCCATGGTGATCGTGCCCGCGCCTGCGTAGCCCTGCACGACGAGCTTCATCACCGACGCGGTTTTCTGAAATTCGCCATTACCGCCGAAGTTCGCACCGAACAACGCGCTGATATCGGGATCGGCGCCTGGATCCAACGCCGCTGGATTACCGAAGGTGTTGATCGTATCGACCGTCTTGACGTACGCACACCGTGCACGACGCCGCGTCGCTTCATCTTGCTCATACGGCAGCTCGGTATGCATCCGCAGCAGCTTGTCACGGCTGATTCGCGTCATCGACTCGAGCACATGGATGGTATCGCTCGGATTGCCGAGAATCGTGCCGAGCTCACCGGTGTCGACGAGACCACGAACGTCATTCCGACGATCGATCTTCGTTGGACGCAATGAGGGATCGATCAAATTTGCCGGTGCCATCGAGTTGCCGCCGGACTCGGAGTTCTGCGACCCAATCAGTGTCAGCAGCTCGCCTTTCGCTCCCAGTCCGCCCGGCGCCGCCCTGGCGATGCCGTACATCGGATTGTGGGGATTGTTGCCGGTGTCGTTCTCCGAGCGGGCCGCAATGACCGAACCGTTGACACCGGCGCGCGTCGTCGCGCTCGTCATCTCGAGCATGCCGCGTAAGAAGGCGCTGTCCGAGTGAAACGCGATACCGAACTCGGTGTTCACGAATGCAGGGTTGGACGGCAGCATGTCGCCCGGCAAACCAAGCTTCGAATAGCCTTGAGTACTCAAGAAATCCATTTGGCCGCCTTCGCGCCCCACGAGCACGTTCGAGCCAGCGATATTCGCGCCGCCGGCCAGATCGAAGCAGATGAATGGAATCTTCCGATTGCCCGGCGCGATGTTGCAGTCGCTCGGATCTTTCATCGCCGCAATGTCGGGCGATAGAGTCGTGGCGGACTGCGCCCGTAGCGACGCAGGCACGAACACGGTTGCCGCGCCGGTAAGGAATCCCTGCGCCAGAAAGTCTCGACGCGTCACCGGCTTCTTGTGCGACTCGTGTCGGATCGGCTCGCCAATGTCCAACGCGCGCTTACGACGGGATTTGATGATGAACATGTGTCTCGTCCTTATTGCACCAACATGGCCGCGCTACCGAGCGCCGCACCACAGACCGCCTTTGTCACCGCCAAGCTCCGCGCGCCGCTGCAGCCGCCGCCCGGGCACAGCCGGCCCACCAGTGCTTCAAGCTCATCGCGCGTCTCATCACCGGGTTGCGTTTGCGCCGTACCCACAGCTTTCGCCACGATCGGTTCGATGATCGTGTCCTGATTCGCAGGCAATTGCAGACCGCCTAAATTGCTGCCGAAGAAATCACTGCGCGCCGCTGCATCGTCGACGAGCGCACTGCAGTAGACGAGCGCCAGTTGCGCGATCGAAGTTTGATGCGACGAAAGAAAGGCCTCGATCGAAGGCGTTGCAGGCAAGGAGGCGCGCACGTTCTGGAACGTGTTTCGGACACTCGTCGTATTCGGGTCGACGCCCGTGATCGACGCCATCGTCGCGTTCACTTGATCGAACGTGCGCACACCAATGTCTGACGGACGGTCCACGATGAGCGGCGAGCGCGGGACGGCTGGTGCGAATTGCGAGCACACATTCGAACGCGAGCCGAGCTGATCGAAGCACAGGAAGAACTCATCCGAGAGCGGTCCCTGTTCGATCGGAATGATCGTGCCCACGGTCGACAACGTCTGGCCCGTCGTGGCCGAGTACTGAGTATCGGTGATCGCGGTGTCGAGCATGCGATACGCCTGC
>CAZIXV010000039.1:0-19372 GCA_964543105.1 uncultured Steroidobacteraceae bacterium | reverse complement strand
GATGTGGGCTGCCAGTGAAGCGCTGACCGATGATCCTGAAATCCAACGTCTCACGGCAGCCGCATTGCAGCGCACCCCTGCGCGGCCGGTCCGTGCGCCATGGCGCAACTGGTGGGTCCCTTCGCTCGCAGCCGCGGCCCTCGTCGTGTTGGCCATCGTCGTACAGCCGTTCTGGATGGCATCGCCAGAATCTGCGACGTTCGCCAGTGCGTATCAAACGGCACAAGAGGCGTCCGCTCCTGTCGTATTGCCGGATGGTTCGACACTGCGCCTCAACGTTCGCTCAGCAGTGCACGTTGCCTATGATGAGCAGCAACGTAGCTTGACCTTGGAAGCCGGGGAAGCCGTGTTCGAAGTGGCACGTGACGCGCAGCGCCCGTTCATCGTCCGCGTCGACGATATGTTCGTACAAGCAACCGGCACGCGCTTCAGTGTCCGCAAGTACTCAGATCGCGTTGCGGTCGCCCTGGTCGAAGGAGCTGTCGATGTGCGCGACGAGCGTGTCGAGCAGCCATTTCATACAGCACTCTCGCCCGGCCAATATGTGGAGTTCACCGAAAGCGGCGAGCGCATCCACCGCACGATCAATCCCGCGACGGCGCTCGCCTGGACCGAGGGCAAACTTGTGTTCGAAGCGGTGCCCGTCTCGGCAGCAATCGCAGAGTTCAATCGCTATGCGCCGAACGATATTCCCGCAGATCTCTCATCGCTGCCGGCATCGCATCGACAGATGCCGATCACGGGTGTGTTCGATATCGACGATCCCGCATCGTTCGTTGCCGCGCTGAATGCCATGCTGCCCGCCACCACTTCCGAGTCCGAAGGAACGCGACGCTCTGATCATCGTTAGCCGCGTATGACGAAGCGCGCGGCGAAGCAAGCGTCGTTGGGCACCGCCAACGCTACTGCGCGGTGGTCGATCCACTTCACCACGATTCAGCGCGGCATGATGCGCTGGGTGGCAGCGTGCGTGCTTGGCGCGAGTGCGGCACTCGCCTGGGCGGGTGAGATGCGTCGCTACGATATCGCCGCAAGTCCCTTGAGCGAGGCATTGATCGAGTTCGCATTGCAAAGCGATCGCCAAGTGCTTTATGCGCAAGAGAGCGTTGCCGGCATCGACGTTCCTGCGCTTATCGGTGACTTCGAAGTCGATCAAGCCCTCGAGTTGTTGCTCGAGGGGACCGGTATCGAGGTACAGCAGGTCAACGAGCGAACTTTTTATTTGAAACGGCGCAGCGCGAAAGAAATGCTTGCGCGAACGCAGCCGGCGAGTGAAGGCGGCGAAACTCTGCAGTCGGGCGAGCTGGGCGCGATGGTCGTAACGGGTTCGCGCGTGCGAGGCGTCGAGCCTCCCGGCGCGGCCGTACTGCAGCTCGATGAATTCGACTTCCGCAATAGCACTCGTCCGAGTGTGGCCGATGTGCTGCGCATGCTGCCGCAGGTGTTGAATTTCGGCGGCGATGAGGCGCTCGTCGGCGGCGCCTCGGTGCAGAACTCGACCTTGAACACGACCTACGCGCGCAGCATCAATTTGCGCGGCTTGGGTGCATCCTCGACGCTGGTACTCGTCAATGGGCGACGCATCGCGCCGAGTGGTGCCGCGGCCCAATTGACGGATGTGTCATCCATTCCCTTGGCCGCCATCGAACGAATTGAGGTCCACACGGAAGGCGCTTCATCCGTCTATGGGTCCGACGCAGTGGGCGGCGTCGTCAACTTCATCTTGAAGCGACGTTCGCAAGAAATCGTTTCAGCCGGGCGCTTCGAACAGGGCGATGACATCGACGGTTATCAGTTCAGTCAACTCATTGGACGCACGTGGCGAAGCGGTGCGGTGACGTTCACCTATGCGCACCGCTACCGCAGTCGCTTGCTCGCGGCGGATCGCGCCGGGCTCTACAACGATGATTTCACCGCCTATGGCGGTGCTGATAACCGACCGTTGCATGCCAGTCCGCCGAATCTGCGTTTCGATGCAGCCTCAGTGACAAACGAAATGCGCGCCTACGCCGTGCCGCGTTTCGAGACCAATTCGCCGCTGCGTCTTGCGCAACTCGATGCTTCGAGCAATTTGAATCGTCAGAGTATCTGGCGCGCTCGCAGTGTGCTGCCCGAACAGCGGCACCACAGTTTCGTTTTGTCGGCGGAGCAGGAGATTGCGAGCAGCACGAAGGCCTATTTCGATGGTTTCTTCACCCGGCGCGATTTCGAGCAAGCCATGCCCAATGTCGCTGGAACGTTTGCGACGGTGGCGGTGCCCGCATCGAACCCGTACAGCCCCTGTCATGCAACGAATGATGGGCGCAACGACCTCGGTATTGATTGCGCCGGCAGTGCGATCGACGTGGCGTATTCATCGCTTGCCGATCTGGGAACATCGGTGCGCACGGGACACCATAGCGCCTTGCATCTATCGGCCGGGTTGCAATTCGAAGCAGGGGAGTGGCTATCCGACTTGTCGGTAACGTTGAGCAAGAGCGCGACCCGGCGCGCGTCAAACAACTATATGAACAATGCGGCGCTGGCGATGGCGGTGGGCAACAGCGTGGATGGCGACGGCTCGATCGTACCGCCTGGCACACCGGCTGCGTTCACACTTCCGCCGGGCGTGCCGTTACTGAATCCTTTCTGCACGGGCTGCAACAGCCAAGGCACTGCGGATTTCATGCGTGCCAGTCAATACCTGGGCAGCGACTACGAACAAACGAATGCATTGTGGTCGTTCAACGGGCCGATCGGTGAGGTGCCAGGAGGTTCGGTGCGTGCTGCGGTCGGGTTCGAGTTCCGTCGTGATGAATTCGGTTCATTCAACGATCTCAATACCGGGCTCGTGTACGTCACTCCTACCAATACCGAATTGCACAAGACGGGCTCGGCGAATGACCGCGAACTGACGTCGGCCTTCATGGAGTTGCACGTACCGATTTTCGGCGAACGCAACGCACGTCCCGGGCTGCGCGTACTCGAGTTCGCACTGTCGGCGCGGCGCGAGTCCTACGATGATCTCGGCACGCAAAGTAACCCGCGCATTGGTGTGCGCTACTCGCCCTCGCCGTCCCTCTCGTTTACGGCAACCTATGCAACTTCATTTCGTGCGCCGTCGCTCTCGGATCGCGATCCGCGCAGCACCGCACAGATCGGCGCCGGCCCGCCTGCAGGCGGCGCTTACACCGTCGAACAACTGGATCTCGAGCACGGCGATACCGCGCGACAGGTGTTCGTGATCGGCCGCTCCGGCGGCAACGCCAGTCTGGTGCCAGAAACAGCGAAGAGCTGGTCGGGCGGTTTGACATGGCGGCCGTCGTTCGCACCGCGCACGCAGCTCGGTCTGCATTACTACTCGATCGACTACAACAATCGTATCGACGCACCGGGCGCAAATGCTGGCCCCATCACCGCAATCACTCACCCGACGGGCTACTACGACGAATTCATCACCTATAACCCTGCGTTTTTTCCCGAACGCGCCGCGCGTAACGGCAGCGTCGATGGTTTCGATGCGACGACGGCGGCGGGGTTCGAGGCGGTGCTGCAGTCGCTGTACTCATCCACCGATCCGCCGTTTGCAGGTGCCGCGCCGGATCCGGCCAACGTGGTTGCGGTGCTCGACGGTCGTCGTTCGAATGCGGCGCGACTGACGACGCGCGGACTCGATCTTTCGCTGCAGAGAACGTGGAAGAATCGTTACGGCACTTGGCATTTCGATGCTGCA
Source organism: uncultured Steroidobacteraceae bacterium (assembly GCA_964543105.1). GTDB lineage: Bacteria > Pseudomonadota > Gammaproteobacteria > Steroidobacterales > Steroidobacteraceae > Steroidobacter. Next base: position 15,660 of record CAZIXV010000039.1, on the reverse strand, counting down.
GCAAATCTTGTATTCGAGTGGAAAACCGCACCGTCGCGCAACGCGCCGCTCGTAGACTCCGTCGATCGCATCTTCAATCCAGTGTCGAAGCAGGCGACTGCGCAGCTCACATGGCAGTTGGAGCCGTGGACCATCGTCATGGCGAGCCGCTATACCGGCAGCTATGACAATGACACGCGCGGTGCCGCATCGCGCGAAATGCGCGTCGATGACTACCTCGTACACGATGTGCTCGCCGCTTACGCGTGGGGCAGCCGAGCGAACGATCTTCTGAGCGGTGTGCGCGTCACGCTGGGCGTACAGAACGTATTGGACGTAGCGCCGCCGCTCGCGCTGAACATGAACATCGTTTTCGACCCGCAATATGCGAGCCCGATCGGGCGCTATTGGAGCTTGGGAATTTCGAAGCGCTGGTAAGCGTAAATTTTTTTATCACCGACCGGTAGGGTCGGCCCCCCCTTCGTGCGTGTGGCTCTGTAACGAGGACATCGGCTGATGGCCGGTGTGCGTGATTTCGTCACTGGGGGTATCGAAATGCACCGATCATTCAAGCGTCTTCTGTTCGTCGGCGCGAGCGGAACACTGCTAGCCACATCTTTGATGCAGAGCGCGAGCGCGCAAGAGACGGTTGAAGAAATCGTCGTTACGGGTTCCAGCATTCGCGGTGTGGCGCCCGTGGGATCGCCCGTCGTGTCGATGGGTAACGATGACATCCTGAACACCGGCCGCTCGACGACGACCGACGTGTTGCGTTCCTTGCCGCAGTTGCCGAACTTGGGCGCGGACGAATCGCATCTCAATCAAGCGAATAATGCGAATGCGAACGTCACGTATGGCTCCGGTATCAATCTGCGCGGCTTGGGCACTGAGGCGACGCTGACGCTCGTCAATGGCAATCGCGCGATCCCGAGCGGCACTCAGTCGCAGTACGTCGATCCTTCCATGATTCCGATCGGCGCAATCGAGCGCATCGAAGTGCTGCTCGACGGCGCATCGGCGATTTACGGTTCCGATGCCGTCGGTGGCGTCGTGAACATCATCTTGCGCAAGAACTTCGACGGCGCCGAAACCCGCGTGCGTTACGGTGAAGCCGACGGGATGGATCAAATCGTCTTCAGTCAGGTTCTCGGAAAGACTTGGGGCTCGGGCGATGTGATGCTTGCGTACGAGCACAACGAACGCTCGAATCTGCCCACGCGAAAGCGCAGCTTCTACACCGACGATCTGCGTCCCTATGGCGGCACGGATCAACGTTCGTTCTTTGGCTCGCCAGGCAACATTCAAATCGGCAACACGCGCTACGCGCTGCCGTACGGCCAAGATGGCACCGGTCTCACACCGGGCGACTTGGTGCCGAATACCGCCAATCGGTTCTCCATCTACGAAGGCGCCGATGCACTGCCGAAACAGGAGCGCGACACGTTTGCTTTGACGTTCGAGCAGGATCTAACGGATTCGCTCTCGTTGTTCGTCGAAGGTTATTACGCGGAGCGCACCTTCGAGCGACTGACGCCGCTGCCCTCCTCGATGACCGCGAATCTGACGGTGCCCTCGACGAATCCTTGGTTTGTGCATCCGACAAATCCGACGGCGACGAGCGTCAACGTGAACTACGCATACGTGCAGGACTACGGTCCCAACTACCAAAGCGGCTATTCGCGTCTCTGGCAGCCGACGCTCGGCTTGAACTGGGATCTGCCCGGTGGATGGCGGGCGACGGTGAGCGGCAGCTATGGCGAGGACAAGGAGAAATGGCAGCGTGATGCCGTCAACGTGGCAGTACGCAATGCCGCGCTTGCCGATCCGAATCCGGCGACCGCGTTCAATCCGTTCGGCGCAGGCAGCTACACCAATCCCGAGACGCTCGCGAGCATGAAGGCGTACTACTTCATTGCCAGCGAGTATGCGATGAAGCAAGCCAATACGCGCTTCGATGGCCCGCTGTTCGAGTTGCCGGGCGGTATTGCGAAGTTGGCGATCGGCGCGAGCTACTACGGACTGACTGCAAAGAACATGCAGCAGGACAATCTCAATACGCCGAATCCATCCATCCACAACATCACCGCTCAGACCAAGGACAAGCGCACGGTCCGTTCGGCATTTGCCGAGCTGTACGTGCCGATCGTCGGCCCCGCGAACGCAATGACGGGCATGCAGAGCGTGGGCTTATCGCTGGCAGGCCGTTATGACGACTACAGCGACTTCGGCTCTACGACGAATCCAAAAATCGGCATCGAGTGGCGTTTGACCGATTCGTTATTGATGAGCGCCAGCTACGGCACGTCATTTCGTGCACCGGTGCTGTTCGATATGAATCCGTATAGCAATGCGCGCTGGAGCGCACAGAACTTCGTCGACCCGACGTCGCCGACCGGGCAGACGCGCGGGCTGTTGATGCTCGGCGGTACGGCCGGGCTGGGACCGGAAGATGCAACGACGTGGTCGGGCGGCTTGACCTGGACACCGCTGCACGATCTGCGCGTCGCGCTCACGTACTACTCCATCGAGTACACCGATCGCATCGCGACACCGGGCAATATCGCTAATCCGTTGACGCAGGAAGCGATCATCGGCGACTACATCTACCGCAATCCCACTCCCGCAGAAGTGGCGGAGCTGATCTCGAGTGAGCTGTATTTCGGCGACAAGAACGAAAATCCTGCGAACTTCCTCGTCATCGTCGATGGTCGTCGCAAGAACGTCGCACGTCTTGAAACCAACGGCCTCGATTTGTCCAGTTCGTATCGCTGGAGCGCCGGTGCGAATCAGTTCAGCGCGGCGCTCAACGCAACGTACGTGCTGAACTTCGAACGCGCACAAACGCCGACCGCGCCGTTGCTCGAAGAGGTCGACACCATCAACAACCCGTTGCGCTTCCAGGCGCGTGGCCAGCTGGGTTGGGCTCGTGGCGGACTTACCGCCAATGCCTTCCTGAACTACTACGGCGACTACACGAATAACCAGGTGGCGGGCTCGCCGGAAGTCGATGACTACATGACGGTCGACCTCAATGTCGGCTACGACCTGGGTAGCGCATTTACGTCCGCAGCATTTCAGGACCTGAGCCTGACGCTCAACGTACAGGATGTACTCGATGAAGAACCGCCGGTCGTGCTGAACGGCAACTTGGCGTTCGACCCGCAAGTGGCTAGCACGATCGGCCGCTTCGTCTCTCTCGAGGTGCGCAAGCGATGGTAGTGCGAGCAATGGCGGTTCTGTTGTGTGCGCTGGCTTCGGCCAGCGCTCATGCAGCGGAGCAGGACGCCAACCTGAACGAGCTCGAGCGACGACTCGAGCGTGTCGAGGCGATCAAAGCGATCGAGCGGCTGCAGTCGATCTACGGGTACTACCAGGACCGCTTCCTGTTCGATCAACCGCCGACGCTGTTCACCAAGCATCAACCTGCTGCGCACTACGACAACGGCGTATGGGAAGGTACGGCCGGCATCGATCGTTTGTGGCGCGGGCATTTCCGCAAAACGCTGGCGCGTAACACCAGCGGACCGGTGGCAGGCGAGCTGTTCGATCAACCGCAGATGCAAGGTGTGATCACAGTGGCTGAGGATGGACAAAGCGCAACAGCGACCTTTCGCACGTTGGGACGGCGTGTCACGTACGGCAAGCACGAGGAATGGATTGCGGGTCTGTATCGCAACGACTACGTGCAAGAAGACGGCGTCTGGAAATTCAAGACGCTGCGTTACTGCACTTTATGGTCTGCGCCCTACACCAAGGGCTGGAAAGACGCGACGCCCGTCAAACACGAGCGTTGGCGGCTGTATTCGCGCAATGCGCAGGGACCGAATCGTTTGGCGCGGGAGGAAGAGCGCTGCCCTGCTGGTTACCCCGAGCGCGATACGAGCGAGCTGGATTTCGTTCATCCGGTGACCGGCCAGACGCTGCGGGAAATTGCTTCGAGGGCACAGCCATGACGCATCATGTATTTGTCAGTGCGGCGCTCGGCGTGCTCGTCGCATTCAGTGCGAGCGCTGCAGTGGCGCAGAGCGACGCGCGCTTTGAGCGTCTCGCAGAGCGCGCGCAGCGCGTCGCTGATGTGATCGAAATCGAGCGTTTCAAATCGGTCTACGGCTATCAACAAGACAAGTCGCTGTTCAGCGAGCAAGTGGATTTGTTCGCGGACGATGGCGCACATGCCATCTTCCAGAATGGCAAGTTTCGCGAACACGACGGTTTGCGGCGCCTGTGGTACGGGCACTGGGCTCGGCTCACTGCCGGCACGCTGATGCATCTCGACGGCTTTTTGAACGATCACTTCATCGTCCAGCCGGTAATCACCGTCGCGCCGGACGGCCAGAGCGCGAAGGCGCGCTTTCGCGCGCGCGATTACGTATTCAACTACACGGCGCCGTTCCCGCATCCGCCGCAGCACAAGACCGCCGCGGATGCACAGGATCACTACACCGAAGACGGCAAGATCAAAGGCGCCGGACCGCTGAATCTGATTCAGGATCTCATCTACGAAAACGAATACGTCCGTGAAGACGGCGTGTGGAAGATGAAGGGTCTGACGATTTGCATTTACGCGAACGGCACGTATGGACGCGGCTATGCGGATCTGCCGATCCCCGGGCAGATGGGTAACCCGCCCAATGCCAAGCCAGGCGATCGCTACACGATCGATCTGACGGACACCCAACCGGAGCGCTCGAAAGCGCTGTTTCCCGGTAATCCGGTGGGCCCTGACGAAGTGATTTCTGCTGAAGACCTCGGCTGCTACATCGCCAAGAGCCACACGATGTCGCGCTCAGCGGTTTATCCATTTCACTACGTCAATCCGGTGACTCAGAAGCCCGTGTTGTGGAAGAACGACCCATGAGGCCGCGCAAGAAGATGACACGAAAATTCACACTGCTTGCGTTCGTGGCGCTGCTTGCGAACTCGGCGTCGGTGCATGCGGCCGATGACGCTGCACCCAAACCGCACTTGCAAGCGCAACCGCATCTGCAGGTGATCACGGTCGCTAGCTATCCGCGACCGACAACCCCTGAAGAACTCGATGCGTACGTTGCGCGGCTCGAAGCCGTCGAAGCGATGAAGCGTTTGCAGTACGCGTTCGGCTATTACCTTGAGCGCGGTCACATCGACGCGGTCGCAGACCTCTTCGCCACGCGCGCTACCGCGGATTACCGCGGCGGGAAATTCATCGGTAAGGACTCGATCGTGCGTTTTCTCCGGCATCACTTCGTATTGCCGGAGCTGCGTGCGAGCAACGGCCCGAAAGGCGGCGTGCTGAACGAGCACTACCTGCTACAGCCGGTCATCGATGTGTCGCCCGATGCTTCGCAAGGGTGGATGCGGGTGCGCGCCTGGAATTTCGAAGGCGTGGCCGGTGAGCGGCAGGACATGTCCGCTGGGCTCTACGAGAACACCTTTGTCAAAGAAGATGGTGTCTGGAAGATCGCATCGCTCGTGTACTGCGAGTCGTGGCGCGTCGACTATCTGGGTGATCTCAACCGCACGCCCATCCCGGAATATCCGCTGCCGGCGCCCACGACATATCCCGAAGATCCGCATGGGCCGGACAAGGTCAGCAACTACAACTGCCGACCCTGGCCGTACGTGGGCATCACCCCGCCGATGCACTATCCCCATCCAGTCACCGGCGACTATATCCACAAGCCATGATTGCCAAGATGAACCTGCTCGCCTCTGCGGCCGTGATGTTCGCCTGTACCTTGAGTGTGCCGGCCGCCACAGCCGAATCATCGGAACAAGCTCGCCTGCAACGCTACGAAGCATTGCAGCGTCGCATCGAGCGCGCCGAATCGATCAAGGCGATCGAACGACTACAGAACGCGTATGGCTATTACCAGGATCGATTTCTGTTCAAGGAAATTCCGCAGCTGTTTACAGCCAAGCAACCACGCGTGATTTGGCAAGACGGTGTGTGGGAGGGGCGCGAGGGTTTGCGCCGTCTATGGCTGGGTTATCTCAGTACGACGTTGAGTGAAGGTACGAACGGACCTGTCGCAGGACGTATCTTCGACATGCCGCAATGGCAGGGAATCATCACGGTCGCACCGGACAATCAAACCGCGCAGGGCCGGTTTCGCACGTTTGGCAAAGTCGCCAAGCATCGCGATCACGAGTACTGGCTCTCCGCCGTGTACGAAAACGAATACGTGAACGAAGGCGGCACCTGGAAGTTCAAGACGATGCGTCTGTGCTTCCCTTTTGCGGCGTCGTACTTCGAGGGTTGGCAGGATCTCGATGCCGATTCCGGCATGAGTTGGCTGCCGCCGCCGGCACGTGCGCACCGGCCGAACCGGCAGGTGAATGAAACCGAGCGTTGCGAGGATCGCTATCCCGAAGCAGGGGTGCTGCCTTTTCACTTCGCAAATCCCGTCACGGGGAAGCCTCCTTCTATCGCTGGAGTTCGCCCATGAGCGGTGCAGGCATGACTTCGATACCTGCGGTGTTGGTCGCGTTGAGCCTGGCGTCCTTGTCAGCGCACGCGCAGACGCCGTCGCTTGCTGAGCTCGAGCACCGCATCGGTGTCGTCAATGACATGAATGAGATCGAGCGCTTCCACCACACCTACGGCTGGCAGCAGGACTACATGATTTATTACAGCCAGGCGGACATGGTCTCTGACGCACCTGGGGAGTATCGCTGGAAGTACGGTGTGTTCGTGGGCAAGGAAGGCGCGCGACGCCTCTGGGTCGGCAATTGGGCGGGATTCACTGGCAACGCCGATATGCCGGTGTTCGGCGCGATGATCGATCACCATCAAGCGCAAGGTGTGATCACGGTAGCTCCAGATCGGCGCACGGCAAAGGCGCGTTACCGTACCTCCACTGATCGCTTTTTCTCACGCAATGGTCAAGGGCTCACCAGCGCGGCCTATGCAGCCGAAGGCGCGGATCATTCCGTGTGGTACGAAAACGAATACTTGCGTGAGGATGGCATCTGGAAATTGCACAAGCTGCACGTGTGCATCTATGCGGAAGGAAGTATCGGCAGCGGCTATTCCGATTTACCGGTGCCGGGCCGTCTTGGCGTTCCTGCAGACGCGGACGAGGACTATTGGAAGCCGCGCGCACGTTTGGCGGAAGCAGGTCCCGTCGTACCGTATCCGGAGAATCCGAAGGGGCCGGATCGGGTGGAGTCGCCGTCTGAACACGGCTGCTTTTCAGCAAAAAATCAGACGATGAGTCGTTCGGTGGTGCTGCCGTTTCATTTTCCCAATCCAGTGACAGGCCAACCTGTCAAATGGGAGAACAAGTGATGGCTGCCGTATGTGTACGTCTCGCGGCGGTTGCGCTTACGTGCTCGCTTGGCGGTGTCGCCCTGGCGCAAGTGCCCAGTGATGCTGATCTCGATCGGCTCGAGGCGCAGGTGACGCGCGCCGAGGACATCGAAGCGATCAAGCGGTTGATGCATGCCTTTGGTTACATGCGCGACAAGTTCTACGACGATGATGTGCTCGCGCTATTCACTGACGACGCAGTCGTCGACTTCAAAGGCGGGAAATACATCGGCAAGGATTCGGTGCGGCGTTTGATCACGAGTCCGAAGTACAAGCCGCCGGAAGCGGTCGGTCGTCAAGGGCCGCAGCCCGGCATCATCAACGATCACATCTTGTTGCAGCACGTGATCACACTTGCCGAGGATGGACAGTCAGCTCAAGCGCGTTGGAAGGAATGGTCTCAGCGGGGCGTTTACGGCGAGCGGCAGATCTACTCAACAGGGGTGTACGAGAACGCGTATCGAAAAGTCGATGGCGTATGGCAGATCAGCGCCATGGCGTATTGCACTCGTTATGAGACACCGTATCTGCTCGGAATTTTCGAACGTGAAGAGCCACCTGCAGCGCGACCCGTGCCGACGTTCTATCCGCAGGATCCGCACGGACCGGATAAACAAAGCAACTACGCGTGCCACGAGTATCCGCACGTGGGCGTGAATCCGCCGATGCATTATCCGCATGCGGTGACTGGCGACATGAACTACAAGCCTTGAATGGGACTTCTAGCGTTTGCCGTGCTTCGACGGGCTCAGCACGAACGAGGTAGTGGCGTTTTCCGTGCTTCGGCAGGCTCAGCACGAACGCAGTAAAGGCGTTTTGCTGTGCTTCGGCGAGCTCAGCCACGAACGCAGTAGGGTGCGCGTTAATAGCGATCGAAACTTACGCGCAGGCCGCCGCCTTCTTCGCTTGGCGGCAACTCCTCGACGAAGCGTTGGAATTTCCCGAAATCGAGTGTGAGTGAGCGGTGGGTGTGTTTGCCGCGTTCGCGGCTCGTTTCGACGTGAAGCACGTACGTGCCGGCCGGGACGCGGTTGCCGGCGTCATCGACGCCATCCCAGAACACGTTGTAGGTACCAGCGGCGGAGGTCGACATCGAGCGCGTCGCGACGAGACGCTCGGTGCTGGCGCGATTCATCGACCACCAGACGAAATTATCTTTCTGCCAATCCGCGCGTTTGCCGACGAGCAGCAAGGTGCGAATCGGCCGATTGTCCTGATCGGTGATCCACATCGCGACGTACGGTGAACGAAACTGTGGATCGCGAATGAGTTGGCGGCGCGGCGCGGTGAATGTGGCGAGCGCTTGCCAGTTCGGCTGCCACTGGGTGGTCTGGCTCGCGAGCGATGCCGTGTTCGCTGCTGCGACGAAATGGCCGGGTGTAGCTGCGGCGCGTGCGAGGCGGCTCCATTGCACGTCGTGTCCATCGTCGATGCGTACAGATGCGTCGTGACGCTCCGCCAACGCCTGCGCGTTCGCGGTGTCCATCACGAGCATCGCGGTAGCGAGCGCGTCCGCATTCGCGGCCGAGTCCGCGATGACCGTTGCGGATTTGCGATGTGTGATGGGCCAGCCATCGAGCGGCGAGAGCGTCGGGCTGTACTGATCTGCGCCTGCTGTCATCACGCGTGGCCCGCGTCCGCTGGTGGCGATGGCATGTTGCGTCAAGCGGGCCGTGGCGATGAGTGGCGCGTTGTCCTGCGGCAAGCGCGGATCGGCGATGCCAACGAGCCAGCCATCGGCACTCGGCGCAGCGCCGCCTGCGCGAATGTCGCCACCGATATCGATGAGCGCGCCGGAAACTCCCGGCATCGTGAGCGCCAGCTCGAAAGCACGATCGACGATCCACCCCTTGGCGATGCCATCGAGCGCGAAGCGCACCGCGTCAGGTCGCTCGATCGTGCGCGCGATTGGATCCAGCGTGATCGAGGCACGAGCGGCAGCACGCGCAAGCCGATGCGTGGTGCTGCGTGCCGGCGGATCGGTGCGTGTCTCTCGCCACGTCGCGATGACATGACCCAGCCGAGGTGAGAACGCACCGTACGTCGCTGCACGCCAGCGCTCTGCAAGCGCAATGACAGCGAACAGCTCCGGTGAGGCGCGATGACGGCTGACGCGATTGAGCGTTGCCAACTCGCTGTCGCCACGCCAACCGCTCAGGATGAGATCGAGCCGGTCGATCTCGGCGCGAATTGCGAGCGCGGCTTCGTGCGCCGCCGCTCGGCTACGTGCAACGAGCTGCAGCTGCAGGCGAGTGCCGAGAATTGCCTCGTCGCGAAACGAATACGCGCCGATGTCGGGTGCGAGAGTTTCGATAACGGGTGGCAGCGCGAACACGGCTCACTCGCTACACGACGGCCACGAAGAATAAGCCCCACAACAGCGCGAGACTTGCGCCGCTCAAGAGCAATGCGGTGCGCAACCGAAATCTTAGGCTCAGGAAAATCAAATAACCGACGATCGATAGAACGAGCAGCAACACGGCGACGATGTCGATGAACAGCCGCCACGTATCGCCGGCGCGCTCGCCTCGATGCAGTTCGTTCAGGATGGCGATAGGCGGTGCAGGTTCGACAACGATATGCAGCGCGCCGGTCGTCAAGTTCGCGCGCACATCCGAAAGACCACGAACGCCCTGTAGACGAACGAAAATTTCAGTGCCGACTTCGCTGCCGCCGGTGATTGCGCCGCGCAGGCGCACATGTTCGTTCGCAATGGCGACGACCACGTGCTCCGGCGCGTCCTCGTTGACGATGCGCTCCAGTTCTTCCTGACTGAGCGTGAATTCGGCTTCGATGGGTGCCGGCGTCTTGAGGATCGGCCAATCCGGGTGATTCAGGGTAAGGCCGGTGATCGCAAACAAACAAAGGATCAGAAACGCGAATGCCGACAGCCATCCATGGAGCAACCGGCAGTACCGATAAAAATCTTGTTTAGAAAAACGCCGCTTGGGGACGGCTGTCGTTGTACTCACACGGATTGCTACACGACGGATGTGAGCTGATGACGCACGCGGTCGCGATAACGAATGCATTCAGCAATGAAGCGCCGGTACATCGCGGCATCGACCTCCTCGGTCTCGCAACAGGGCAACAGCAATGTGCCGTCGCTCGTGAAATTGCCGTCCCATTCCATCAACTGCTCATCGCTGCACGCCGGATCATAGGTGCGCAGCTTGGCGTCACTCATCGCATCGAAATAGGCGCACAGATTGATGCCGGTTTCGCTCATTTCTTCGAAAGGCGGTTCGCCTTCGAAGTTCCAGTTGGGCTCGGTTGGTAGGCGTTGAGACATGTGTGGTTCTTGGCGAGGGTGGTTCGGCTTTAAGGTCGGATCTCAATGTTCGCCCGTTGACGGTTGACGGTTGACGGTTGGCAGTTGACGGTCAGAACACAGACGGCTCTTCTTGCTGGCCGTCAACCGTTAACCGTCAACCGCCAACGGGCGCGCAGCGCCCTCAGGCGCGGCGAACCCAGCCATGCGCATCGTTGTCGCGCATGCCGCCTTCGTTCAAATACGCCTGCTTCACACGCTCGAGCACGTCTTTGGGGAAGGCGTTGCGTTGTGCGTTGACGTCGACGTTGTAGAGCTTGGCGGCGTTCAAGCCGAAGATGCGGGCGCGGTCTTCGTCGGTGATCTTCGAGTACCCGTGCTTCTCGCACAGCTCGTCGGAAATCTGGAAGCGTTGGAAGGCTTCGATCGCCCATTGCGGTGAACCCCACCATAGGCAGTCGGTGCCCCAAACGACGTGGTCGGCGCCGTAGGTCTTGATGTTCAAACCCATGCCATGCATCGCCATGATCGGATCCTGGACGACGAGGGTGTTGAAGAACGAGCCGATCTCCGGATAGACGTTATTGATCTGTGGATTCTTGCGCTTCACGTCCATCAAGACTTTGTGCCACAGGAAGTCGCCCGTCTCCGGGTTGTATTCGTTCATCGCCTTCCAGTTCTCGCCATCGCTTGCGCCGTGTTTGAGCGCGGAGTGGTAGATGACGAAGTTCACGTCGGGATTGCGCAGTGCTGCCTGCTCGACATCTTTGGGATTGGCGAGATGGCCGAGCGTCTTCGATTGGTAGCTGTAGCCCTTGTGAACGCTGAACAGCTTCAAGCCGCGCTTTTTCGATTCCTCGATGAACCATTGCGCGTTGTCGTCGTCGAGCTGAAAGCCGTTGCCTGTGCGCGCGGGATCGGTATGGCAATACCATTTCCAGGAGTCGATCTTGTACAAGTTGATCTCGCGCTCCATCTGTTCGAGCGTCGCCGCCTTGTCGATCGAATTCGATTCTTTGATCCAGTAGTGATTGGGCGCGAGGTTGCCCTGACACAGGGCACGTTGGGAGCCGGCAAGCTCGTTCAATTCGGTGCGCTTTTTCGCCATCAGCCAGCTCGGCAGCACAGCGCCGCGCGGCGTGCGTTCGGCGTCGACGAGAATGCGACCGTCGGCGCCTTTGTTAATCTCGCGACCGGGCACGCCGGAGATGACGACCATCGCCGTGTCGCTATCCAAGAACATCTCTTTGGTGAAATTCTTGAAGGCGTATGCCTCGGCATCGTTCTTCAGATTGAAGCCCATGTTGCGAGCGGTTTCGCTCGTACGGAAGTTGCCGATGGGTCCGATGTTCGAGAAGTGCGCTTGCACGTCGATGATGAAGAACTTGCCTTTCTTGCCGCCGGTCAGCTTGTCCTCGACCGCGGCGAGATCGAAGGGTTCTTCCGCGCCGATATCCCATACTTGGCCGAACACCTTGTTCTGCGCCAGCAGGGCAGTGGTGATACCGAGCGAGGAGGCCATGTAGGCGCGGCGCGTCATGTTCAGACGCTTTGCATTGGCCGTGCCCATCTCCATCGTGAGCTTTTCGACCTGGCGCTGCTTTTCCGTTTGAGGGCGGGGAATGAATTCCTCGTTCGAGACCACTTGCGTCGGAATGGGAGAATCGACGCCCAGCGCACGATCGCGCTCGCCCTTACGAATCCACATGGCTGTCTCCTGATGGCTTGAATGAATTTGCCGCAATAGCGAACTGCATTGCGACCGGGCGCCTGCGACGCTCTGGCGCGGCAATACTAAGCATTCCCGGTCGATGCGAACCATCAGCCGAGGAAAAGAAACGTCGACCCAGGCGGCGGCTGCAAGAACTTCTAAGTCTTCTTCCGCAGGTGACACGAGCACCTCACACTGGTTTAATGCCGCCGCCTCTCGAGGGGAGTAGCCGGACCGGGTGCAACGCTCGGTCTCGCAGTGTCGTCAATACGAAGCCTCGTCCCGGCGCGGGATGGAGCTTCCGGCACTGCGTCCGCGTTAGTGGAGCGGCAAGACCGACATAGGCCGCTTGCCATTTTGGCAATCGCTCCCGTTCTACCGGTCCAGCGCCGGCCGTCTGCGAGGTATTTTCATGGTGTCTATTGGCACGCCACTGATGTGGTCGCTATTTGCGATCTTTGTCGTCATCGCACTGCTCATCGATTTTTTTGCTCTGAGCAAGCAGGGCGCTCACAAGGTATCGATCCGTGAAGCCGCCATCTGGTCGTTGATCTGGGTCGCGGTGAGCGCCGCCTTCGCCGGATGGTTGTGGTGGTACTTGAGCTCCAGCCCGGATCCGGCCGTGCAGGCCGTGGCAAACACCAAGTTTCTGGAGTTCGTCACCGGCTACTTGGTCGAGAAAGCCTTGGCGGTGGACAACGTCTTCGTCTTCTTGATGGTGTTCACGTACTTCGCCGTGCCGGCGGAGTTTCAAAAGCGCGTGTTGATGATCGGCATCCTGGCGGCACTCGTGCTGCGCGCGGTGATGATTCTGATCGGCGCGTGGATGATCGCGCGCTTTCATTGGTTGCTCTATCTGTTCGGCGCGTTCCTGGTCTTCACTGGCATCAGGATGTGGATGTCGATCGGCGAGGAGCCGGATCTAGGTTCGAATCCCATGATCAACTGGGTGCGCCGTCGCATGCATGTGGCGCCGGACTACGATGGCGAGAAGTTCTTCACGATGGTCAATGGCGCGCGAATGATCACGCCGCTTGCGCTCGTCGTGATGTTGATAGGCATCGTCGATGTGATTTTCGCGGTCGATTCGATCCCGGCAATTTTCGCCATCACGCTCGACCCATTCATCGTGCTGACGTCGAACGTCTTCGCGATCCTCGGCCTACGCGCGATGTATTTCCTCGTCTCGGGAATGCACGAGCGTTTTCACTTGCTCTCGTATGGCTTGGCGATCGTGCTCTTGTTCATTGGCACGAAGATGCTGCTGATCGATATCTACCACATCCCCGTGGTGGTCTCGCTCGGCGTGACGGTGGCGATCCTGGCGGCATCCATGATCTTGTCGCAGCTCATTCCGGCGAAAGAGCCGAGCGGCACGGCGTATCCGTTCTCACCAAAGAAGCCGTCGGCGGAGAAGACTCAGGCTCCCAAGTAAAAAAAAGCCGGCGTCTTTCGGGATTTGCGGGGACGCCGGCAAGGGGGTTCGAGGCGGGTTGCGGGAAGGGCTGCTGGGCGCTGGGTTGCTGGCAAGAAAAGCAGAGTGACCCCGCTACATCTGACTCTGGCCAGCAATCCGGCGCCCGGCAGCCCGTTCCTGATGCATTCGCACCTTCCTAGAGCTGCGTGATCGTGACCGAGTAGTCGGCCTCGGCGGCGGCTTCCGCCATCCATGCGCCGAGTGAGAGGCTGACCGTGACGACGAAGGCTGACAGCGCCATGCAGACGTATTGCTGGGTGGTGCGGCTGATGTCGGTGAGGCTAAACATGGTTCATCTCCTGGTTGGCAGCTTCGCGAAATTGCGTGTGGCTGCGTGGTGGAGAGAACTCTAGGCTTCGTCGAATCACGAATCTCTAGCCCACCGGTGAGTTACGGCAGCGGACCGATAAGGCCGGCGGCGCAGGTCGCAGGCGTCCGCCCAACGGGGTGATTCGACCGGTGAATGCGCCTGGGATGGGTACGATCAGGGGAGTTACCGGGCGCTGAGTTATGAAATCCGCCCGCTGCTGAGTTCTGTATGCCGTTCGCCCTGAGCGTGTCGAAGGGCTCTTGTGCTTCGATAGGCTCAGCACGAACGGAGTGGCGCGGCCAGCGCACGGAATGGTGCGACCAGCACAAACGAAACCCAACGCGACTCGCTGCGCGCTCAGCTACCGGCGAGCTTCCGCAGCTAGCCGCTGTTTCTTAACGCCGTCGCCACCGCGTTGATCGACAGTTGAATGCCTTCGCGCACGCGCGCATCGTTTTCGCCGGCACGATGACGCTTCAATAGTTCGACTTGCAGTAAGTTCAACGGCTCGATGTACGGCAGGCGCAGGCGGATCGAGGAGTCGAGCGCCTCGTTCTTTTCGAGCAAGCGCGACTGTTCGGTGATTTGCAGCAAGCTGTCGTGCGTCGCGTTCCAGCCGCTATGAATGTGGCCGAAGATGCGTTTCGCGAGCGCCTGATCTTTGACGAGCGTCGTATAGCGTTGCGCGATCGCCATGTCGGATTTCGCGAGCACCATTTCCAAGTTGTCGAGCGTCGCTTTGAAGAACGGCCACGCTTCGAGCATTTCGCGCAACAGTCCTTGATCGGGAAACGCCTGCAGCGCCTGGCCGACGCCGTACCAGCCGGGCAGCATCACGCGCGCTTGCGCCCAGCTGAATACCCACGGAATCGCGCGCAGATCTTCGATGCGATCAGATTTCGTGCGTGAAGCGGGCCGCGAGCCGATCTTCAATTCCGCAATCTCGAGCAGCGGCGTCATTTCGCGAAAGAAGGTCTTGAAGCCTTCGGTGTCATAAACGAGCGAGCGATAGCTTTGAAATGCCGTCTTGGAGATCTCATCCATCGCGGTGGCGAAGCGTCCTGCTTCATCTGCGGACGCTGCGGTGCGCTCCAGTGACGCAAGCAGCGTGGCGGAAGCGATGGCTTCGAGATTCAAAGCGGCTGCTGAGCGCGTGCCGTATTTCGCGGCGATGACCTCGCCTTGCTCGGTAATACGAATCCGGCCTTGCACCGTGCCGCCGGGTTGTGCGCGGATCGCGGCGAACGAGGATCCACCGCCGCGGCCGACAGCGCCGCCACGGCCGTGGAAAATCTGCATCGTCGTATCGGCTTCTGCGAACGTTGTGGCCAATTCACGCGTCGCGCGATTCAACGTCCACACCGAGGTGACGTAGCCACCGTCTTTGTTCGAATCCGAGTAGCCGACCATCACTTCCTGATAGCCGCGCTGTTGCGCCGCTGCGCGGATTTCGGGCAAAGCCAGCCACTCGCGCATGATGGCAGGCGCGCGCTCGAGATCGCCGATCGTTTCGAACAACGGCACGACCATGATCGAGGAGGCGCCGGGATTGCTGGGCCGATACAGGCCTGCTTCTTTCAACAGGACGTTCACCTCCAACATATCGGAGACGCTTTCGCAT
>CAZIXV010000038.1:16723-19436 GCA_964543105.1 uncultured Steroidobacteraceae bacterium | reverse complement strand
TGGCTGACCGATCGATTGCAGCGCGGCGATATCGATTTGG
Source organism: uncultured Steroidobacteraceae bacterium (assembly GCA_964543105.1). Lineage (GTDB taxonomy): Bacteria > Pseudomonadota > Gammaproteobacteria > Steroidobacterales > Steroidobacteraceae > Steroidobacter. The sequence continues at coordinate 19,396 of CAZIXV010000038.1, read as the reverse complement.
TCGTTTTTTACGTGCCCCCTAGCGATAAGCGCTTTGGCTGGGATTACCCGCGCTTGCGCGATGCCGCGAGCCGCAGTGGTGTCGCGACCTTGCTGCTGCGCTCGGACGTGTTGAGCGATGCCGGCCGTGCCGCGATCGTGGACGAGTTGCAAGCATCGTTTGCAGCGATCGAGACAGATCATGAGGTGCGATCATGACGCACGCAGACAACGCACAGTCCAAAGCTCGACACCACGCAATGACTCAGCTGCAGGTGTCGCACTCGTTGCGAGCACATCAGCGCGAGTGGTATCGCGATTTGATGCAGCGTGTGCAGGAAGCAAATCAGCCGTACATATTGTGCACGCCGTTGTCGCCGCATGAGATTTTCGAGGCGCTCGATCTGCCCTTCGTTGCGCATGCGTGGTACTCCGGGCTCGTCGCCGCCAAACGCGAATCGGCCTACTACTCGGATGTGCTCGAGGCGCATGGCTACCACAAAGGCCTCGATCGTTATGGGTCGTTGTGTTACGGCGTCGTGCTCGATGAATCCGAGCGTGAAAAGCCGTGGGGCGGGCTGCCGCAAGCCGCCGCGGTCGTTGCATCGGCAACAGATCGCGGCGCTGAAGAATTGGCGCGGCATTGGGATGTGCCTTACTTCGGTTTGGAAGTGCCTGCACGCCAAGTGATGCATCCCAACTGGTGGGACATGTCGCGCTGGCAATGGGAAGACCTCGAAGGTTCCGAGCGCATCGATCTCATGGTGGCGCAGTTCAATGAACTCATCCAGTTCGCCGAACGCCTCTCGGGCCGCAAACTCGACCTCGACCGTCTGCGAGAAATCGTCGCGCGAGTGAACGAACAAGAAGCTTGCTTCGATGAAGTGCGCGAAACGATCGCGACGGCGCCCAAGCTCCCGGCGCGGCTGGGTGAGGTGATGAGTCAGGTAATGGGCATTCAGTGGCATCGCGGCACGCCATGGGCGTTGGCGCAAGCGCAAGCATTTCGTGATGAGGTGAAAGAGTGCGCCGAGAAGCAGATGTGGGTGTGTCCGAACGAGCAGTATCGCTTCATGTACGTCGGCGCGGGCTTATGGCAGCGCCTGGATTTCTTCGCGGAGTTCGAACGCAGCCACGGTGTCGTGTTCGTTCGTTCGAACTATTTATCGATCGCATCGGATGGCTACGTGCGTCATGGCTTGCGCGATCCGGTGCGCGCACTTGCGAGCCGTTACTCCATCCTCGCGCGGCAGATGCACATACCACCGATGGGCGGTGCGTGGGCGTGTTGGGAAGCGCGACAACACCGCGTGAACGCAGCACTGCAGCTCGACCGCGGGCGCGGGGCGAAGTACATCGCGCGGGCGTTGGAGGCCGAGGGCGTTCCCGTGCTCGACATGCCGGTCGATCCGGTGGACGGGCACAAATGGAACGATGCGGAAGTGCGACGTCGCGTCACCGATTTCATCGAGACGCGGGTGATGAGTCGCCAGACTGATTGAGGTGTGATGATGAAACAGCCGTTGGAAGGTATTCGAGTACTCGACTTCACGCATGCGCTTGCGGGGTCCGCATGCACCAATTTGATGGCGCGCTTCGGCGCCGAGGTCTTGAAAGTCGAGCGGCCGGATGTCGGCGATGATCTGCGACACTACACCGAACATGCAGGTCTGCCTGGGATGGCGATGCCGTTTTGTTCGGTGAACGCGGGCAAGAAGTCGATCGTCATCGATCTCAAGAACGCGGCAGCGCGCGCAGTGCTCGAACGACTGATCCGTCGTTCCGACATTCTCGTGGAAAACTTTCGACCTGGCGTTCCCAAAAAACTCGGTATCGATTGGGAGAGCGTCCGCGCGATCAACCCGAAGATCGTCTATTGCTCGGTGACTGGCTTCGGTCAAAGCGGTGAGTTGCGCGACTGGCCTGCGTACGATCACATCGTGCAAGCCATCTCGGGAATCATGTGGATGAATGGCGAGCCCGATCGTGGGCCGATGAAAGTCGGACTGCCTGCAGTAGATACGTTCACCGGTTACGTTGCGGCGCTCGGTGTGCTCGCCGCATTGCGTCGACGCGATGCGACTGGGGAAGGCGAGTTCATCGATGTTGCGATGCTCGACTCGGCGCTCACTTTGATGGCAAGTGCCGTCGCGACGCAACGCTACACCGGTAAGCCGCCCGTGCGTCAGGGCAATCGCGGTTTTCGTCTCGTGCCGACGTCGGGTTTGTATGCGACCTCGGATGGCTATCTTGCGATCGGCGCGAACCATCAGCATCAAGTCGAACGCTTGTTCAAGGTGCTCGAGCGCGATGATCTGCTGGCAGATGCGCGCTTCATGAGTCACAAGGGCCGCATCGAACACGCCGCCGAACTGCATGCCATTCTCAAGGAAGAGTTTGCGCGCCGGTTGGCGGAACAGCTCGAACTGCAGCTCACGAGCGCTCAGGTCCCTGCGGCGATGGTGCGTACGATCGGTCAGATCACAGATCATCCGCATGCGCGCGAGCGTGGAATCCTCGTGAATGCAGCGGTCCCTGGACGTGACGATCCGATCGAGCTGATGCGCGGCGCACCGAAGCTGGCAGGGGCGGCAGACGAAGTCGGCAGCGTGCCAGCGCTTGGGCAACACACGGAAGACGTCTTGCTGGATGCAGGTTTAAGCAGCGACCAGATCGCCGAATTGCAGAAGGCAGG
>CAZIXV010000038.1:0-16623 GCA_964543105.1 uncultured Steroidobacteraceae bacterium | reverse complement strand
TCTTGCTGGATGCAGGTTTAAGCAGCGACCAGATCGCCGAATTGCAGAAGGCAGGCGCGGTACAGACGCGCACCAAAGCGATCGCACCTTAACGCAGCCGCATTCTTCCTGTGGGTCGGGACTTAGTCCGGCGCAAGCCGTCGGACTGAAGTCCGACCCAAAGGTGCAACGGCGGCTTGCTCTGCCGAGCCCGCCCTCGAGCCCCGCCCCGCGCCCCGAGCCCCGAGCCGCGAGCCCGCCGCCCCAGGCCGGCGCCGCGGCCAATCGTGTACTACTTCCTTGCATCTGAGCGCCCGCGTTTGATACTTCACCGGCTCAGAAACATTCACGAAGAAGCTGGCGCAGCCAGCCGGGAGGATCCTGTATGTCGACTCCGCTCAGTCGCGCCGAATTCATGGCGCTCGGAGAAATTGCGAAGGCCCGCCGGGCTGCGACCCTCAACATGTTCTCCGGTACCCAGCTCAAGTTCGGTTGGTCGGAAGCGGCAAAGTCGGGGAAAAGTCTCGTCGACTCGGGAAAGAAGCTGCGCACCCACGCGAACAAACTCAAGACCGGCGCAAAGGCGACTTCGAAGGTCGCGTCGGTACCTGGGATGCGCCAGGCATTCGAAGACTTCATGGTCGAATGCGCGGATGTCGATGGCATCCAGGACATCATCGAAGTCGTCGGGTCCCAAGCTGTCTCGAACCTCATCGCCGAAGCCACACCGATCCTCGGCGTCGTGACGAGCAGCGCAAAGCTCGCCAAAGCCGGCAAAGTGGTCGCACAAGACGGCTACAACCTCTACAAGAGCGGTGAATACAAGAGAGGCTTCTTGCGCGGCGATCCCTACGCCGCTGCCGAGGCGGTGCAGATCATCATCAAGCGTGACCTTGCCAAGAACAGTGTCAAGCTCGCGCAGAACGCAACGGCGACGGGCGCCAAGATTGCCGGGCTGTTTGCCGATCTGGGAACGGCCACCACAGCAGGTATCGGTATTGCCAACACGCTGGCAAGCATCGGGCTCGAACTCGCCTCCATCGGCATGGACATCGCGGACATGCGGGCTGGCAACGCGCGCATTCTCAAGCCCGACACCCTCGACCTCACCGTATTCGAAGAGTGCCCCTTGCTCGGCTGCTATCTGATCACGTGCGCCGACACCTCGACCGTCGCGAATTTCTTCGTTGCAGACATCGGCCTGCCGGGCTGGATGGACAAAGTCGAGCAAATGAAAAAGAAGCAGATGGACCCAATGCTCAAGATCGCGACGAAGAACATCCAGGCGTCTCGCCTGCAACTCGAAGGGCTGTCGTCCAACAAGGGCACGCACACTCAGAAGGGGTTCTTCGCGAGCATGAAAAGCAAGATGCTCAAGCGGCTGGGACGGGCTTGATTTCTCTCAGCGCGTGGTGGGCAGTGCTGCGCTTCGAAGACGCGACACCCACAGGCATCATCGATCACAAGGTGTGGCGTCAGCTGGAACGCTGTCCTTCACGCGCGCCGGGCTCCGTTCTAAAAGGTCAGAGTTCTCGCGCGTGATGACGACCTCTTGTGGCATGGTCGCCACAGATGCGGCGCGCTGCGATGTCGCAGCCACGCCAGATTGATTTCGCCCTGCGACCGTCGTCCGCGAGGCAGGCTGAGCATCTTCGGTACGCACGTTCCTGAGCGTTTTGCTGAAGAAAGTCGTTGTAATTTACCCAGTTAGTTCGACATCCCAACGTCCATCCGATGCCTTAGCGCGATGTGGGATGCAGGCGCCTCATGCGCACCGCGTTAGCAATCGAAAAACCGAATCGTTGCGATTGACACTAGCCCTCTTGATCCGTTGCAAAAAGGACGCAGTGTGCGTGACCATGTCGGACTTTCGTTTCGGCGTGCGTCCTCGGATTGCATTTCGCATCCGCTCATTCACTTCCAACACTCGATTCCGCTATGAGTAGCTCCGTACAACGACAATCCACCCTCGATGAAACGGAGCGCACTCCGCAGTCAAGCGACCCGCGCGTCACCATCGGCGCGAGACATCTGAACGACGTCGGCGACCTGCACGCTCCGGCGCACCCGCCCGTCAGGCATCACTCGCACTCTGAAGTTGAATTCTCCGGTCGGGTGGAGATCGCCCGGCAGATCGTGCTCAAGGCCATCGCGCGCACGACGCTTTTGGCATGCTTGATCAGCCTGCCAGTCGTAGCGCTATGGCTGGACGTGCAGTGGATGGGAAATATGGTTGGCGAGTACTCGGCCACGGAATTCGGCCAGCTCGCATTGCTCGTCGGATGTGTGTTGGTGTGGCTGCGGCTCGCCAAAGGCAGCAATGAGGACCGACGGTTTGCCACCCTGGCCGCGGGCTTCTTCGCGTGCATGTTGATCCGCGAATCCGATGCGACGTTGGACCTGTTGTTCGATGGGCTGTGGCAGACGCTCGTCATTCTCGTGTCTGGAATTTGCGTGGCCTATAGCGTCAACGATTGGCGCTCGACGCTACGCGGCATGGCCCGGCTGCTCATGTCACGCGCCGGCGTCATGCTGATGGTCGGCCTCGTGCTCCTGCTGGTGTATTCGCGTCTGCTCGGGATGAGTGCGCTTTGGCAAGGATTGCTGGGCGATGGGTATTTACGAGTACTGAAGAATGCGATCGAAGAGAGCACCGAGCTGCTCGGCTATGTGCTGATCCTCATTGCGAGCTTGAACTATCTGCGCGGACGCCTCGCGCGCCTCGGTAAAGAGCAAGGCGCGTAAGTTTCGGCCGGCTGGCTGCGTTGGGAACGGATGCCAACGATCTGGGTTGAACTGTTAGTCTCGCAAGCGGCTTTTCCTTATCGGCCGCCTGCGGCAAACATCCTCGTACCCGGAGAGCTCCATGACGATGAAGCGAATACTATGGATCGTGGCCGCACTCATCTGCGTGGCGATCGGCTACGTCCTGGCGCAACAGATCGAACGCAGCCGCATGGAAACGCGCATCACCGCGCTGCAAACGCAACAAAGCGAAGCAATCGCACAATTGCGCACCGAGGGTGATGCCCGCCTGGATGCGCTCGCGCGCACTCACGGCGAGATCCTGTTGCAGGCATTTGCCGCTGGCATTACGCCGCAGGTGGTGGCCGGTCGGCATGAAGGCATCGAGCAGGCTGCCGTCAGTCTGCTGCACGTGCCGGGAATCGCCGGGATTCATGTCCTTGGGTTGGATGGCAGCGTGTTCTATTCCAGTGATGCCAAACTCGCCGCGACGGGGCAGGGCAGTTATCGCGGCACGTGGGCGCTCGAAGCAACCGAACTCACGACACGCCAGAGCACTCGTCCTGAGGTGCTCGACATTGCAATCCCGATCACCAGCGCAGGCACCTCGCGTGCAGTCGCTTGGCTCGAATACGACGTGGCGGCAGTGAAGGCCACCGCGGCGCAGCTTTCCACACCGCCGTCGCACACGCCGCCGTCGCAATAAACGGCGCTATCGAAACGCACACCGCCAGTCGCAGTTTTGCGGGACGCTCTGTTTAGAGACGCTGGCGGACGCGATTTCGACGAGCACCTCATGATCGTTGGAGAGCGTTGGCTCGCAATGTAATTCGACGATCTTCATCGCATTGCCGTTGTGGTTCAGATTGCTCGCCAACGAAATCTCGCCGTCGCTTTGAATGATCGCGTGATTGAGCCGAGAGAAATCGAACTGGCTGTTGGACTTGGGGCCCGCGCGGCATTTGTCGCCGATGCGTTTGATACGGAAGTCGAGGTGCAAGGTCCAGCCGGGCTCGAGCCGATTCGTCGCCACCGTCCACTCGCATTGGGTACCGATCGGACCGCTGCGTGCGCGAAAGCCGATGCGTCCGTTGACGTTGATCAGCCCGACCGGGAACGAACCGTGGGCGCCGAGCGAGTTGCCGCTGCATACGCCCAATCTGAAGCCGGTCGGTAAGTGAAGATAATTCTTCAGCGCCCATGTGCTGCTCACCGCTAGCCGCTTTGGGGGCGGAGGTGCGCTCAGGCGCAACTGCAACCTGGGCGTGAAGGTATGGAATTCCTCACCACGCGCATTCCTGGTGCGAATCGAAAATTGAATCTGGCATGTGGAATAGGGCTCGAATTGGCCCGCGTTGAACAGGATCTCGAGCGTGTTCGGCGCGCGCCATATGGCGGAGGCGATGTCGCCTCGATAGGCCGGATTTTCGACGGCCAGATGCGCGTCGGATTGGTAACGGCAAAAAGTTAGGCCTGTGTCTTCGTAGCGAGTGATCGACTGGATTTCGCTGCCTGGTACATCCGTGACGCGGAACGTGGGCCGAATCTGCGTGCCGTACTGCAGTGTCGGTATCGGATCGATTTTCGGCTCCAGCTTGCGCACGGCGATGGCAGCGATGTTGGCCGGCAGGGGCTGCAAGGCGCGCATCGGCACAGCCCCGAGCGGCGCATTCGCCGGCCGGTTGTCGATCTGATTGGGATCGCGCGGCAGCATCAGCTGCAAGCGGTACTGTCCCGGCGGTGCATGCTGTCGCGCGAACACGTGCAGCGTCAGGGTGTGCGCGGCGCGCGCGTGAGCCACGATGGATGCTTCGATATTCGGTTGCACATTGCCGGCAGCGTCCACGACCTGCACCGCGCTCACCGGCCCGAGCTGTGAACCATTGAGCGTCATCGTCACTGCCTCGGCGCCGATCGAAACCGTCAACGCGCGCGGCGTCGCACGATTGACTTGCGGCTCGACTTCGATGCGACCCATCGCGCCGCGCGCCGGCAGCGTGGTCGGCAGATGCGACGGCGCGCGGCTCGGCTGAATCACTTGCGCAAGCGCAGCCTCCCCACCGCTCACGATGAGCGCCGCGATGAACAAACAGGTGGTCGATATGTGAGCGTGTTTCATTGCTTCTCTCCATTGAGAAAGGGCCGCGGCGCGTGGGACGCGGGACTTGGGTCAGAAGACGGGTGCTCCATTCCCACCCGAGCCCCGAGCCCCGAGCCCCGAGCCCCGAGCCCCGAGCCCGCTATTTCCCCGCCTCGTTGCCCATCTCGAACGCACGCCATTCAGTGCGCTGAATCGCATCGCCGTTGGGCCCGAGCGCAGTCACGCGCCAGCGCAATGTCGAGCCGCTCGATCGCGCAATCCAACTCGGCGCGAGATAGCTGCCCACGCCTTGCTGCACGATGGCCGAGTGTTTGATTACGGCGCCTTCGGCGATCTCGAGTCGATAGAGCATGGCCGCGGGTGTCTGCGACCAACCGAAAGTGAGCGGCTGATTGGCCGGCCAGGTGCTGCGCGATGCAGGCGTGAGCAAACTCAGCGTGTGACTGTTGGCCGCCGGATCGAATGCGCTGCCGACGTAGTAGCGCAACGGTGGAATTGGAAAGCCGGCCACTGCGCCGCTGTGCACGATGCCGCTGCCAGCCTCCGCGAGCGCGAGGTTCGAATCGCCTTCCTTGTCATCACTCGCTTCGATGCGCAGCAGTAGCTGATATAGCCCTTCGATTTCGGTGGGGAGTCGCTCCGGTGCGGGACCGGGAAGAATGATTTTCCCTGACGGCGGCAAGAACACATTGAAGCGGCCGACTTGTGTATAGCGTCGTTGCTGCGCGCGTTCTTCCGGCGGCAGTGAGGCTTCGGTCAACAAGTCGCGCGAAGCGGGTGGATCCTCGCCCGGTGCGACGATTTCCCAGCGGCCTTTCAAACGACCGGTGCCGTTGTAGCGAATCTCAGCTTGTACCGGCGGTGCGAGCTCGCCGCGTTGCAAGGCGGGTGCGTCGCGCTCGACCGCGAACGACAAGCGAACATCCAACAACGCCAGCGGCACACGTGCACCGCCACCGGCGAGTCGACAAGTCACGAACACGTACTCATCCGGTCCGCCCACGGTCGAAATGAAGCGGCGGACATAAAAGAACGCCGAGTTCTCGCCGCGTTCAGCGGCTTGCCAGGCGCGGCGCGCCACGGAAGGCGGAATCGACATGATGTCCGTGAACGTCGTGGCGCTGGCGTTCACACGCGATTGATCGAGTCGGATCGGCAAGCGTCCGTAGATCGTCGTCGGATCGCATTTGAAGCCGATGTCCGGCGTCGCAGGGATCAACTCGCCACACCACACAGCTTCGACCGGTACTTGCTGTTGCAGGCCACCGAAGGTGATGAACACGCTGGTCGCACCTTGCGCATTCACATTCACGCCGTTTGGATCACGGCTGATCGCTTCGGCGGCAGGCGCACCCAAACACAGCATCGCGAACAAGACAAACGCACGATGACGCAACGGACGCAGACAGCGTGCGAGCGGTCGATCCTGTGAAACAAACGAACGTGGCATGGAAGCTCTCACTGCATGCTGAAGTTGATGCCGCCAATCAACACGCGCGTGCGGTTGTCGGTCGCGATTCCAAACAAGCGATCGCGGGCGGAAAAATCGAGATCTGAATAGCGCACGAAGAGCTGCCCGCCGATGCCGCGGCCGGTGCTGGATTGCCAGCGCACGCGATAGCTCAAGTTCAAATCGAAGTTCGTGCTTTCATTTTCGTTCGTGTGTGCGTCGTCGAAGCTTTCCGTCAGCGCCACCGTGCCGGCGAAATGCAGTTCTCGGGTGATGCGCCATGCCAAGCCGAACGCGTAATTGCGCGTGCGGTCGAGCCGCGCGGCTTCCACGCTGTAGCTGCGCTCGAAGCTCAGATCGAAATTCACATCCAATGCTTCATGCAGTGACAACGCCAGATTCGCGCCGTGAATGCGATGTTCGAAATCCGCGCGCTCGCGGCCCGGCTGGCGACTGTCCTGTTCGCTGAAATCGGCGCGATACCCAAACATCCATGCGTTGCCTTGCCAGTTGACGCTGACGCCATGACGCGCGCTGATCTGGTCGGGCACATGAGAGGCGTTGAAGCCGGAATTGATGGGCACGCCGGTGCCGAATTGATGCATGCGATCGAAGTTGTACGCCACCATCGGCAACCATCGCGTGAACGTGCACGGTTGCACGAACAGATTGCTGAGCGCCAGTCCCAAAGCGGCGCTATTGCGTCGCGATTTCGTCGTCAGCACCGAAGGCAAGTCGTCGAGGTTGTCTTCGCTACGCGCATGGGCGAGCTGCAACTGCAGCGGTCCCCATAGACCGTTCATCTCGATCGCGTTCTGATCGATATCGGATTGAACGTACGCGGCGACGGTGCGGTATTGCGGATCGACGCGTTCGTGGCGCAGCGCGAACGACAGCTGCGTCGGCTGCGAGCCGACCAGGCGGTTCTGCAGCACGTCGACGGACACATCGAGGTAACGCGCGGCACGCTGTTCTTCCCGCACGGGAACGACGTTGAGATCGAACGCGAGCGTCGGATCGAACGGGTTGTTGAAACGACTTTGCGCGTAGCCTGCGTCGAATCGTAAACGTCCTCGAGGCGTCGAGCCTGCCGCACGCACGGCCCACGACTGACTCGTCTCGCGATCGGTGATGCTGCCGGTATTGAATGCGGACTGCGGTCGCAACGAACCATCGAGATAATCGACATCGAGGCTGAGTGCACCCGGTCGAGTTGGCACGAGTTGCCAATTGAGGCCCGCCGTCAGAATGCGATGGTCGCTGTGTTCGAGGCCGGTGAAGTTATTCCAACCGACGATACGTGTGCCGCTCAACGCTGCAAAGCGAGCGGCGCCTGCTGTACCCAGGGGTGCGCCGAGAATTGCACCGCGACTCGCAAAACCCGGCATGAGATGTCGGTGCTGGCCGTGTGACACATGACCCAGCTCGAAATAGGCACGTTGCTCGTCGGGTTGATCGATGCGCAACGAAAAATCTGCGAGATCGACGAGCGGCGCGTCATCACCTTCCACGCCATAACGCAGTGCTTTCTCTCGCGCGCTGACACCGAGCGTGTGCATGCGCGCGGCGAAGCGCCAATCGTTCCTGACGAGCGTGCTGTTGAATACGAGGTTCATCGACGCGTCGTCGTCAGGCGCGACGCCGCCGCCGAGCGGCTCGACGCGGTGATCGAGCGTGCTCGTGCCTTGCAGATCGAGCTGCGGTGAAACGCTGGCTTGCTGAAAGCCGCCATCGCTCAAGATGCGCAGGCGAGTACGCGCGGCTTCATGCCATTCGCCATCCGCCGTGACACGGAAGACCGTCAAGTCGTGCTCACCGGCAGGCAATGCGAGCGCGCGTGGGTGATAGACGAGCGCGTGATCGCGCCATTCGAACAGATCCGTCAAATCCGTCGCGCCCACCAGTACCGCAAGCCGTCCCTCGTCTGCTGCAAGCGCTCGGTTCGGAATCAAGCGGATCGTCGCATCGCGCGCATGCCAGGCATCCGCACCACCTTCGACTTGAATGCAGAATTCGTTGGCGGTGTTCTGCGCCAGGGCCGAGCCGAATTTCAACGGCCCTGTCAGTGCGGCGATGCATGCGGCGCGCAAGATCGATGACCGCTTCATCGGCACACCCTCAGCACGCTACCGGGCAAGGTCGTGATCGCTGACAACACCGAAGCGGGATCCGCTTGACGCGAACAGCAATAGCGCACGTCGTCTTGATGGACGTACGTACCCGTAGGGGCGCAATACAGATCGAATTCGACGCGGCCGGTGGAGTTGGGACGATTGAAGTCGACCTGACGCGTCCAGTTCAGATTCGCGCTCAAGCGCGCGAGCGCTTTATTCCATTCGGTGACACAGCTGCCATTGTGGCCAGTGGCGTAATCGAGCGGCCCTGCCTGGCACGCCATGCCTCTGGGATGCGCAAAGCAGCACTGGTCGTGCTCCCAGCTACCCGCGTTGATCTTGCATTGGCCGAGCGCACACAGCGCATGCGTCGGCACGCCGTTCTGCGCACCGCCGCACTGCGCGCCCAGCGCGCCGAAGCAGTACTCGCGCTTGACCGGAATGCGCCCTGGCGCGGCACTCGTCAGCCGCTCGTTGGGCAGTTGCGCCTTATCGAGTTTCAGTTCGGCCGGGGCGGGCGAACTCGGCTGTGGGATTTTCGCGGTACCGATGGGCGGATTCGCGTCGTTGCCCGCGCTGCAAGTCTTGTAAGTGACCGTCGCAGGCAGCCGCAACGCAACGGACTGCGCTGAAGCGGTGCCCACTTGATACACAAGCGTTGCGCCGATGAGGCCGCGATGCGCGGTGACTTGCACGGTTTGCGCCGGCACGCCACGCAGCACGGCGATGCCCGACGCGTTCGTTTTGGCACTGCCGAATTGCGCCGGTTGCTGCGGCGTACCTGCACACACGAAGGTGTCGCTCGCCGGCTGACCGGTCACGTCGCGCACCATGACGCTGAGATCAGCGGCAGTGGCGGTCGCACACGCGAAGGCGGCGATGAAGCAGAAATAAAGTGGCCCTGAAACAGATCGAAACATGGCGCGCTCCCCTGCAGGCGCCGCTCGAGTTGTTCAGAGAGTGCGGCGTCGCACGCGCAACTTATTGATTAGAGGAGGGGGAAGTCCTGAGGAAAGTCTGAGGAAGCGCTGAGGCTTTGCTGAGGTGACGAGAATTCGGGGCTGTCATGCCGCCTGAAGTGACTCACCCGCCGGGCACCATGTGATGTCGGGGGTCTTGCCGAGTAGCGCCTTCACCCGAGTCCAGAATGCTTCGGCTTGCTCCATGCGTTGCGTGCGAGCGAAGTGGCAAGTGCGCGCGATGAGGGTCGGCGGGAAATCCGGCTGCCAGGCCTCGGCCTGCGCGAGCAGCGGCTCGACCTCAGCAGGCGATGCGTCCTGTGACATCAACATACGAGCCAGCTCGATCGCCAGTTCAGCCTGCAGACGGTTGTCGCCACTGCGGTGCGCATGCTCGAGCGCCGTACGCAGATGGCTGTCGCTGTGATCGCGGCGCGCCCGCAAGGCCCAACTCAGCGCCAGCAGCCGGTGATCACCCAGCACCTGGAGCCGTGGCAACAAGGGCGCGAGGTCGCTGCGACCGAAGCTGGCGCGCGCCAGTTCCGCTTCCAGCGCCAGCGCTTCGTCGTCCAGCTTCTTCGCTTGGGCTAGCGCCGTGTTGGCGAGTTCGAGCGCCTCGGCGGGCGCGAGTGATTTCATTTCGATGAGACGTAATGCAGTGCGTGCTCGTCCAGCAGGATTGTCGAGCTCCTCATATATAAGGAGTGCGCTCTGCAAGTCCTCGAGCGCCGCATCATGGCGCTCGAAATCTTTAGCCAACCCCGCACGCGCGGCGAGCGCATCGGCCTCACCGAGTCGATCGCGCGACAGGCGCGCAAAGCGCAGCGACTCTTCGATCGCTTGCCGCGCGTCATCCCAGCGGCCGCGCTCACGCTCGATTTCACCCAAATGCGCGAGACTGAACACGAGCATCTGATTCAGGCCGACCCGGCGCTGTAAATCCACGGCGCGTTGCTGCAATTGCGCTGCGGCGTCCATGCGGCCGAGCTTGCGTTCGATCACCGCGAGGTTCGAATACACGGCCGATTCGCCGGCGCGTTCGCCTTCGGACCGATACAAATTCAACGCCTGTTCGTAGTAGTTGCGTGCGCGAGGGAAGTCGCGGCGATTGTCCGCGAGGATGCCGAGATTGCCGTACGCGGCGGCGAGATTCGCACGGCGGTCGATCGCGGCGAATTTGCCGCGCGCCGTTTCGAACAAGCGCTCGGCGTCTGCCAGCCGACCTTGCCGCCAAGCGAGCAATCCGAGACCTGCCGCGGCCGATGCTTCGAGATTCGCATCGCCCGCATCGATGCCGCGTAACCGCGCGGCTTCATAAGACTGCGCCGCCTCCGGCCAGCGGCTCAACAAACGCAGTGAATTGCCCAGTTCGTACTGGACCCAGCCGTTCGCGGGATCGTTGCTCAGGCAGACCTGGAAATAACGCACGGAATCTTCGAGTTGGCCGCCGAGCTGCGCCTGCAAGCCGCGCGCGAATGCTTCATTGATGAATTCATCCGGCCCGATCGTGCGCAGTGGGATGCCGGCCTTGTATGCAACATTCATGGCATCGGCGAGCGAACTTGCCAACGCAACCGCGACGCTGCCGGCGCCGCCCCCGCGCGTAGCGCCGGCCAGGCGTGCGCCCGACGCGCCGAGCAGATCGTAGTCCACCGTCAGCTGCGTGTTCTCGCGCCCGACTTGCGCAAACAACACATAGTCGACGCCGAACACATCGCGAAGCGCGCGCAATTGCTCTTCATGCGGCGCATCGCTGCCTACGCCTCGCTGCAACAAGGCTTGGCGCACGCGGTTGGCCGAAAACACGGTCAGGTTCGCGCGCGTGCCCAATGTATCTGCGACGAGTCCCGGCAAACCCAGTTCGGCCCAGCTCAAGTCCGAAACGTTCGCATCGATGCTGAAAGGCGCAATCGCAATGCGTTCGCGCTGCGCGTCCGGCGTTTGACGTAGCCACAGCCAGGTAATCGCGCCAATGACGATCGCCAGTGCCACGCCCAGCGTCATTACTTGCCAACGCGGTTTAGATCGGCTGACCGGAGCGGGCGCAGCGGACGCTTCTATGGGTGGCGGCGGTGCGATGTCTGCATCGGCAGGCTCAATTGCCTCGCTCTCGAGCGTGGCGACGAATTGATAGCCGCGACTGTGCAACGTCTTGATGATGCGCTGCTGGCGCGAATCATCGCCAAGCGCACGCCGCGCTTCGTAAATCGCGCGGGTCAGCGTCGATTCAGTGACGTACTTGCCGGCCCAAAGCCGCTCGAGCAGTTCGTCCTTGCTGACGACGCGCTCGCGATGTTCGATGAGATAGACGACGAGTTCGAACACGCGCGGCTCGATCGACACGGCATTGCCATGCACGAGCAGTCGATAGCTTGCCGGATCGACTTCGCAATCTTGAAAGCGATAGCGCACGCCGCCGGCGGCGCTGGATCGCTGGGGTGAAAAGGGCGGCTCACCCTGAGTCATGTCTTCACGCGCGCGATTCTAATTTTCGTGAGCGAAGTGTGCCTGCAATCGCCACGTAGATCGAGCTTGATGGACATAACGGCCCGTCGGCCGTTGCGGCGTTTCAGCCCTTTTGCGTCGGCGCGTACTTGCGCAAAAAGGTGTCGAGCGCATTTGCGAACGCCTCGCGATCGCGCGCATTCAAGGCAGGCGGCCCGCCGGTGGCGACGCCGCTGCCGCGCAGTTCATCCATAAAGTTGCGCATCGACAAGCGCTCGCGAATGTTGTCGCGCGTGTAACGCTCGCCGCGTGGATTCAAGGCATGTGCGCCTTTATCGACGACAGCGGCGGCGAGCGGGATGTCCGCGGTGATGACGAGATCATCCTTTACGACTGCATTCGCGATGTACTTGTCGGCCTCATCGAAGCCGCTTGCGACTTGGATCGAGCGCACGAACTGCGAGGGCGGCACTCGCATGCCGTGATTGGCGACCAATGTCGTCATTACGCAGGCACGCTCGGCGGCGCGAAACAAAATCTCTTTGATGACGCCGGGGCAGGCGTCCGCATCGACCCAGATATTCATCTCGCGAGTTTATCTACAAACCAATCGACCATGGCTTGCGAAGCGCGCGCGCGATGCTCGGGGTTCGTGAACCCGTGATCGCCGCCTTCGATCTCGATGAATTCAGTCACCACGCCGGCTTGCTGCAGCGCTTCATAGATCGAGCGACCGCTATCGATCGGTACGAGCGAATCCGCAGAGCCATGAATGATGAGTGTCGGCGGATCGTTGGCATCGACGAACAACAACGGAGAGATGTCCGCAGCCAGCGCATTGTCGAAGTCGAGTGCGGGGAAGCGGCGGTTCGGTCCGGTCATGCGACGCAGATCGACGGGCGGGTAGTACGCGACAACGGCCTTCACGTGGTTCGGCACATGCTCGAGCGGATCCTTCGAATCGGGCTGGCCCTGATCGCTTGCCATGCCGAGCATTAAAGAGAGATGCCCGCCCGCGCTGCCGCCCCAAACGCCGAGCCGTTCGGCATCGATTCCAAATTGCTCTGCGTTGCTGCGAATGTGCCGCACCGCGCGGCGCACGTCGGCGACGGCGTCGGGCACTTTGAAGCGCGGTGCGGAGCCGTGATGGACCGCGAACACAGTGATGCCCTGATCGAGCAAGCGCTCGAACGAGGGCAATCGCGTCTGCGGTTCGACCCAACGAGAAAACCAGCCGCCGGACACCATGTACAACACGGCCGCGCCGGTCGGCTGCTGGGGTGTGAAAACGTCATAGAACAACGCCATGCCGTCTTTGTGACCGTAGACGACATCGGCAGTGATCCGAACTGCGGCGGTGTCGGTAGCGAGCGCGGCGCCCGGTGGATTGGGCGGATTGCTCGCGCAACCAAGAAGCACTAGCGTGAGCGAGGCGAGAGCCGTTGAGACGAAGCGCATGCGTTCCCCCTGGCAGAGTTTTGTTTTTCACGGCGCGGACGCGTCGCAGATCGAGCGGGAGCCTAGCAGCGTGCTCTGATGATGACTATTCGGTGCGGACGGGATGTGCTTCGACGGGCTCAGCACGAACGGTTATGCATCTGCCCTGAGCTTTGTTTCCGTTCGCCCTGAGCGTGTCGAAGGGCTCTTACGTGCTTCCACAGGCTCAGCACGAACGGAGCCGTGAGCTCAGCACGAACGGCGATTCATTCAGTACGAACGCGCTTGTCACAAAGGAACCCGCAGATGCGCAAAATCGCAGCGACCGTTTTCGCCCTGATTTCCTGCTCCTTCTGGAGCCCGGTGTTTGCGCAAAACACGCAAGGCGACGTCGTCCTCTCTGCAAAGAAGCTCTACGTCGCGCCCGACCTGCCGCCGATTGACAACGCGCGCATCGTCATGCGCGAGGGGAAGATCGCTGCGGTGAATGCCGCGGGCGCAGGCACACGGCAACGCGCTCAATGCGATGGCGGCATCGTCACGGCCGGCTTCTACAACAGCCATGTGCATTTCATCGGCGAGCGCTTCTTCGATGCACATGCCAAAAGCCGCGAAGAACTCACCGCGGCGATCGAAACCATGCTGACGCGCTTCGGTTTTACCAGCGTTATCGATACCTCCTCGGTTCTCGACAATACGAACGTGATCCGCCGCCGTATCGATAGTGGCGAAATCGCCGGTCCGCGCATTCTCACCGTCGGCGCGGGTGTGTTTCCGGCAGAGGGCCTGCCGATCTATCTCGCGCATCTGCCGCAGAAATTCTTGGCGAAGCAATTGATGCCCGACTCGCCGGCGGAAGCCCGCCGTGTCGTAGCCAACAACATCGCGCAAGGCGCCGATGCGACGAAGCTATTCGTAGCGACCCCTCAAGCCGGTGGTTCACTCAAGCGCATGCCGCTTGCGATTGCGCGCGCAGCAGCCGAAACCTCTCATCAAAAGAACAAACTCGTACTCGTGCATCCGACTGACGTCGATGGGGTGCGACTCGCGCTCGACGCGGAGGCTGATGTCCTCGTTCATACGACACTGGGCGCGGAAACCCCCTGGCCGGACGATGTGCTGCAAGCACTCATCGAAAAAGATGTCGCCATTGCGCCGACGTTCAAGCTCCTGGAATACGAACTACGCAAAGAGAACGTGCCGAGCGATGTCGCCGAGAGGCTGATCGCGACATCCATCGACCACTTCAAGCCGTTCGTTGCGGCCGGCGGACGCGTCATCTTCGGCACGGATGTCGGTTATATGACCGACGACGATCCCACTCTCGAGTACGAGTTGCTGGCGAGAACGGGTATGACACCGATGCAGATTCTCGCTTCGCTCACGACCGAACCGGCGCGCCTTTTCGGTCATGCAGCGCTGCGTGGGCAAGTGGAGCAGGGCATGCAGGCGGATTTCGTCGTGCTCGATGGCGATCCTGCGCAAGACGTGCGCAACTTTGCTGCGGTTCGTTGTGTCATCCGCGATGGCCGGACGATCTATCGGCGCTCGCGTGCTGCTCGATAGCGATTCAGCTGCAGCACTCAGGCCCCGCAGAAATATCGAACTGGCTCTTCATCGAGCGTAGACTGCGCGGAATTTCAGGAGCGCCTAATTTGAACACCGAGATTGCCCCGCCGCTTGCAGAAGACGAAATCGACTGGCTCGATGAATTTTTGCTCAATCGCCTGGATGTCGAAACGAGCGACGCCATCGCTGCGGCGGGTGGCGATGAGGGCATCATCGGGATGTCTGAACTCGATGGCTTCCTCACGGCCATCGTGAGCGGCCCGAACGTGATCATGCCGTCGACGTGGCTGCCTGCGCTCTGGGGCGACACAGAGCCGGAATGGGAGTCGAACGAGCAGTTCGAAAAGGTCTTCCAGCTCATCATGCGCCATCACAATGGCATCGCGTTCAACCTGATGTCAGGGTCAGAACACTTCGGGCCGCTTTTCAACGAGGCCGAAGCAGACGGAGACACCGTGACCTTCGTTGATGAATGGTGCGTCGGATACATGCGCGGCGTGGCGCTGGATGAGGATGCGTGGCTTGCAGGTGGGCGGGAAGTCGAAGAACTGCTGAGCCCCATCGAGTTGTGGGTGACGCCAGAAGGCTTGGAAAAAATCGAAAAGATGGATGACGATGATGTCGTGGACGCCCCCGATGCCATCGTCGACAGCATGCGGGCTCTGCATAAATACTGGCTCGATCGCCGCACGGCGCGGCCCACCAGCGGACGCAGTGGACCCAAACGCCGGCCGCAATGATCCATGTCCTTGCGGTGGCGGTAAGAAGTACAAGCAATGCTGCCTGCAGTGAGCGAGGTGCGGCCTTGCAAGTGAGAAGCTCATGACGACACCTCTGCCGCCGGTGCGACGCATCGTGACTGGAACCAACGCGGAAGGCCGCTCTTACATCGAGCAAGACGGCGAATCACCCGCGGTGTTGACGATGCCGCTGCGGCCGGGATATCGAAACAGCAATCTGTGGCGCACGCTCGGCGCGGATGTGTCGGTGGATGCCGCCGATAGCATTGCAGAGCATCGCGGCGTGTTGCCGCCCAAGGGTGGCACGGTATTGCGTGTCATCGACATCCCGCCGGAAAGCAAAGATCCCGAAGAGCGTCGCAAACAGACGCAAGCCGTGTTCGCTGCCATGTTTCCCGATGCGACGCATCGAGAGGACATGACGAAGCACCCGGGCATGCATCTCACCGACACCATCGACTACGCCATCCTCTTGCAGGGTGAGCTCGTCGCGATCATGGACGAAGGCGAAACCGTCATGCGTGCGGGCGACATCCTGATCCAGCGCGGCACGAATCACGCCTGGGCGAATCGCTCGGAACAAATCGCGCGTATTGCTTTTATTTTGATCGATGCTAAACGCTGATCGGGAATCTTGAATCGCCGTTACTCGCGAGGTGTCTCATGATGTCGTGGCTGGATAGAGTTTTTGGCCAACGTGCTCGTTTGCCATCGCGCGATGAAATCGAAATGATGAATACGCGCGATCTGCACGCGTTACTCGAATGGGTCACCGAACCAACGGTTCGCGAACTGGCCCGCAAGGAAATCGCCTTCCGCGAAAAATTCTCAGCCGACACGTCCATCCGCATCTGCGTCCCCCGCCGCGAAAGTGAGTCGAGCGAAGCGGTGTGAAAGCAGCTCGAGAGTTCCGTTCGCACTGAGCCCATTGAAGTGCGCTGTGCTTCGACAGGCTCAGCACGAACGGGGATGTGCTTCGACAGGCTCAGCACGAACGGGGATGTGCTTCGACAGGGATGTGCTTCGACCGGCTCAGCACGAACGGGGATGTGCTTCGACAGGGATGTGCTTCGACCGGCTCAGC
>CAZIXV010000037.1:0-19718 GCA_964543105.1 uncultured Steroidobacteraceae bacterium | reverse complement strand
CAGAGCGGCCCGTATCGCGATGTGCCCGGCCACGATCCCGTGAGCCTTGCCGTTGCCGGCGTGCTGACGCGCTTCAGCAGCGGCGCCGACAGCCCACGCACGATCGGCGTGCCGATCAGCGATATCAACAGCGCCCTACATGCCGTCGTCGGCATTCTGCTCGCGCTGCGCGCACGCGAAACGACGGGCGAAGGCCAGCTCGTCGACATCGCCATGTCGGATACGGCGTTCGCGTTCGTGACCGCATCCATGTCGCGCTTACTTGCGACGGGCAAGGAGCCGCCAGTCGGCATTCACATGGCAAACAATGGCGTGTGGCGCACGCGCGATGGCAAGCACGTCTGCACCACCGATATGGAACCGCGT
Source organism: uncultured Steroidobacteraceae bacterium (assembly GCA_964543105.1). Lineage (GTDB taxonomy): Bacteria > Pseudomonadota > Gammaproteobacteria > Steroidobacterales > Steroidobacteraceae > Steroidobacter. The sequence continues at coordinate 19,352 of CAZIXV010000037.1, read as the reverse complement.
TACTGGAACATCTTTTGCGATCTCATCGAGCGACCGCAGTGGAAACCGCTCATCCACAAGCGCGATCAATACGAAGCGGAGTTGCGTGAGATCTTCTTGACGCGCGATCGCGATGAATGGGTGGCGCTGTTTCGCAACGCCGGTACCCAGGGCGCGCCGGTGCTATCGCTCGCCGAAACGCTCGACGACGCGCACGCCCGCGCCCGTGGCGTGATTCAAAACGTCGATGCCGAAGGCGAACCGATCGTGCACATCGGCCCCTTGATCAAGATGTCGGAAACCCCCGGTGAGATCCGCCACGTCGCCCGCATGCCCGGCGCAGACAGCCGCGCGGTGCTGGCCGAACTGGGGTTTAGCGAGGCGGAGATCGAAGCGGTCATCGAGGGTGTCGCAGCCGCGAGTGATCCGCGGCTGGTGCCGTACTTGAACGAGCACGGGGCTCGGGGCTCGGGGCTCGGGTAAGAATGGTGCCTGCCTCTGGCCCGGGCCGCGCGCCCCGAGTCCGATCTCAAGACCTCTTCCGCCCGAACACCACCCCGCGATGATGCTGCTCGACGATCGCGAGCACTTCCTCGTAGGTCGGTCGCTTGAGTTGCGTAAAACGTAGCGGCTTGCCGTTGCGATTCGCGCGCACCGTTGCAAACACAAGATCGCCGAAATGCTGCACCAGTTCTTCGGTGCTCAACGGCCCGGAGGATTGATACCAGGACGACACGCTGCACATTTGCACGATGCTCAAACGCGCAAGCCGCGGGTTGTCGAGCACGAATACGCCGGCGCGCACCCCTTCCTGCAGGACCTCGTCCCAAAGCTTGCTGTAGTTGTCACGCACCGTGAGCATGACTTCTTTTTCTTTTTTGGGCAGCGGCCGCCAACCATTGCCGATCAACTTGGCAAGCTGACTGTTCCGACAATGCATGATGATGTGCGCGGTGATCAGTCCAGCCAGGCGCTCCTCGGGCGTCGTGCCCAACTCGCGCGCATCGAACGCGCTTTGTTGATAGCGCTTCATGCCGTCCGACATCAGCTCGAAGACGAGCTGAAACTTCGATGGCGCATAGTGATAGAGCAACGAGGTCGGTACCTTGGCCTTGTTGCCGATGTCGCGAATGCTCGTGGACTCGACACCGTTTTCCGCAAACAGCCGCAATGCCGCGACTTGAATGCGCTCGTATGTCTTTTTACTGGCCGCCCGCAATGGCGCCGCTTCGCCATTTCCCGCCGTGGCTTTCTTTCTCATGGATGAACGATCGAATCCCTAATGTCTGTAAAACCATCGCTGTGTATGTGCCGTCAGGGAGATCCCCCAGCGCACGCCCGTCGCGAAATATTAGCGCATGACGCCGCGGTGCGGGCCGCGTAACTGCAACAGATGTGACGTAACGCCACGCGCCAATGCATGCCAACACAACGGTCTCGGTAGAGCCGTGCTCGAAGTCCCACCAAGACGATCCCGCGCTGTGACAAAGCGCACCAATCTCCGTAATATTGATCGAACGATCAACCTATTTCGTGGACCCATCGCGTCCGCGTAACGAGGGCACGAAGCATGAAGCAAATTCAGGGGCCACTTTCCGGTGTCACGGTCATCGACATGACAGCGGGCCTCGCCGGTCCGTACGCAACATTTCTACTCGCCGGCATGGGCGCGCGCGTACTGAAAATCGAGCGGCCTGCCGTGCCAGGCGAGCCGCTACCAAATCGCAACTCACCGCCGTTCATCGGCCGCGACGGCCTCAGCATGGTGCGGCGGCATCCAGACGATGTGAGTCTATTCGCGATGCAGCGGTTGCGCGGCGTCGAAAGCATCACGCTCGATCTGAAGAAGCCCGGCGCGCTCGACGTCTTTCACGATCTACTGCGCAAAGCCGATGTGCTGTTCGAGAACTTAAGTCGCGGCACCGCAGCCCGCCTGGGTGCCGGCTTCAACGACTGCATCGCGATCAACCCTGCGCTCGTCTATACCTCCATCAGCGGCACCGGTCAGGACGATCAAACCGGCGGTGGCAAAACGATCGATACCGTCGTGCAAGCGATGTCGGGCCTCATGATGACGAGCGGCACCGAAGGCGAGCCGCCGATGCGCAACGGCCTGCCGCTTGCCGATCTGATCACGCCGCTTTACGCCGTCATCGGTACGCTCGCCGCGCTGACGGAAGCGCGCGCGACCGGCAAGGGTCAGCATGTCGATGTGTCGATGCTCGGCGCAATCACCACCTTGGTGGCGAACGATCACTTCGATCAACTCGCAGATCTCGGCTTGCAGACGCGCACCGGCCCGACGGTGCCGCGGCTTGCGCCGCTGGGCGTATATCCTTCCGCCGACGGTCACGTCGCGCTGTGTACCGTCTCCGATGCGCGCTTCAAAGCGCTCACCGAAGCCATGGGGCAGCCCGAGCTTGCGAGCGATCCGCGCTTTGTGAACCGCCCGATGCGCATGCGCAACTATCGACAGATCGATGCGATCGTTGCGGAATGGACGAGCAAGAAACCGGCTGCAGAAGTAGCGGAGATTCTCGACCGTATCGGCGTGCCCGCCGGGCCCGTGCGCTCCGCGCGCGATGCGCTGCGCGATCCGCGCGTGCTCGCGCGCGGTGACGTCGTACCACTGCAGCATCCGACGCACGGTAAGACGCACGAAGTGTATGGACCGGGCATCCCGATCAAGTTCGGCGAGCGCCGCTATCCGGAGAACGTGCCGATGCCCGAATACGGCGAGCACAACGACGCGGTCTATCGCGAGCTACTCGGCTATGACGCTGCGACGCTCGAAGCGCTGAAGGAGAAAGGGGCGATTTAGGTCTTTGCCGGGCGGGTTACGGGCTACAGGCTACAGGCTACAGCCAGAGTGCTCCCTCCCCTGCGAAGCGGGGGAGGGTTAGGGAGGGGGCAAATCCGTTCGCCCTGAGCCCCGTCGAAGGGCGCTACATCAAGCGCTCTTCGATGAACTTCGCTACCAGCGCGCGCACTTCCGGATCATCACTGTCACGCGGGATGGCGAGATACGGGATGCCGTTGGCTTCGGCGAACTGTTGCTCGACCGATGGATACTCCGGCGTCGTATGCGATTCGATCACGATGATGGCATCGCAATTGTGATCCTTCGCTTGGCCGACGATGAAGTTCGCATCGTACAGCGCGAGCAAGAGATGACGTCCGGCTATCGCACGCATCGGGTCGTGGTTGTACACGGTACGCGCGTACGCATCCGGGAAGCCGCTGTAGCTGCACGCCACCGCGACTGCGCCGTAGGTCTCCTCCGCCCACTGCTGGAACGCCGGCACTTGATCGCCGTAGAAGAAACGGAAACGCTCGTTCGCATAACCGCCGATGCCGCGCGCGACGCGATCCTCCACTTCCTCGCAGTAATCGCGCACCAGCTTCACACCGGCCTCGGTACCGCGATGCCACATCGCCTGATACATCGACATCTGATCGCGCATGCTCACAGGACACGGCTTGGCCGCACCCAGCGCCAAGCGCGCGCGACGCCACCAGTCCATCTGTTCGTTGATCAGGTTCATCGAACGCTCGAGCTCATTGACGCTGAACGTCTTGCCCGTCAGCTGCTCGACATAGGTGATCGCGCGACGCTCTTGCGCGACGCGGTGCTCGAGTCGCTGCGGATCGACGAACGACTCCCACTCATCGCGGATGCGATCGAACCAATCCGCCGGGAAGCTCTGCATCCCGGGGCTTGGGAATGCGAAGTCCATCGGAATGATGGGGCAGCCGTACTCGCGCGCCCACAGTTCGGTGACACGCAATTCCATCTCGTAGCGCAAGCTGCCGCAGATCAAGGTCGGCTTCGGTAAGCCGCCCCAGGGCGCTTGCTCCGGCGCCATCGTGGAGGCCAGCCCGAGCGCGAAAAAGTTATCGCCGGGGTAACCACGGTCGTTGAGGATCTTGAAATAGTGCGGCTTCTTCTGCTGCGCGACGACGAGATAGTTCCAGTAGTTGATCGCGACGACGGGAATCCCCATCGCAATGAACACTTCCTCGAATTCATCGCCATTGCAGATGGCGAAGTGACCGCCGTCTTGCACTTGCTTGCGGGTTTCTTCGAGCCACTGGCGCTGATGCGCCCGGACTTGATTGACGGCATCGAGCCGTGGCGGCTGAGTCATGCCTTTGCTCCTAATCGGCTGACCAATTCATCGATCGCGCTGCGTTGCGCTTGCGAATCGCTCAAGAGGTAGGGCTGCTGTTTCAGATACAGGCTGGGGATCCCGGCCGCATCGAGCGCATCGATCGTATCCGGGACCGACCAGATCTCGTGATTGTCGTTGTCGTAGACGCTGAAGATCACGGCATCCGCACGCGCCGCTTGCGCCCGCTCGACGATCTCATCGATCGCACGCTGCAGCGGATAGACCACGCTCGACGGCTTGGCGTGATACATGTCGGCGATCGCGAGAATCGGCTCCATATCGGTTCGAACCGGGTAGTACGCCGCAGGCGCACCCCAGTAATGATTCTCTGCAACGACGCTCGCTCCCGCATCTTCGATCACGCGATAGAGCTGATCGTTGTCTTGCGGACTGCCGGCGAGAAACACGCTCGGGCCCGAACGCGGCGCGCGCGCTGCGATTTCCTTGTTCGCCGCGGCCAACAATTCGGTATGCGCTTTCGTGGGCATCAACTTGCCAGCGCTCGTCAGGGCCAGCGCTTCGGCGCCGGACACTTTCTTCTCGGCCCGCAACGCATTGAGCTCGGCAATCGCCGCGCGCTGCGCGTTCGTGGTTTCGATCGCCTCGCTCATCGCCGCATCCGTGATCGGCTTGCCCGACCATTTTTCCAACTGCGCGCGGAAATCGAAGATGCGCTGCTGATTGAAGATGCTCGAATCGAAGCTCGGCGTCATCGCGCGATCGAGGATCCAGGTCTCTGGCAATTGCAGCTCCGGATAACCTTCCTTCGCATCGCGCAATTGCTGCCACGTCGCGAGGATGCTCTTGCGTGAATAAGGAATGACCAGGTAGTCGACGAAGTCGTACTCGCCGCGAAACAGCAGATCGAGCATCGAATTGATGAAGCCGAGCTTCACCTGACGCTCGGCGAGCGAATGCTTCTTCCAGAACGGAAACAAGTATTTCTTCAGCGTCTCCGTCGGCACGTTCGGCTTGCCGCTCAAGCGGTACGGCAAGAAGCCCGCCGCCATGATCAGCTCATCCGGAACGTTGTCCTCGAAGTAGCCGACGACTTTGCCGCCGCGCGCTTTCCATTCGCGCGCCGCCCGATCCCGCTCGGCATAGCTCTGCCGCAGTGTGTCGATTGCACTCATTACAGATTCCTCGCGACTCGGTTTTCGAGGAAGTCGTGCATCATGTCGCGCACGCGTTCTTCATCCCAGGTGCGTCCGTCGACCGGATCCACCGGAATGACCATCGTCGGAATACCGGCGTCTTCGAGCGCACGCACCATGAACTTCGTATCGCTCGGCAAAATCACTGCGCCGTGGCAGCGATACTCGCGCGCCTCATGCACCGCCCACTCCGTGTCGGCCGGCGGTGTCGTGAGCTCCGTGCTGATGCCCGCGTAGCGAGCCGCCAAGGCGCGTAGCGGATCGCGCGTGCCGTAGCGCGTGTAACCATCGATCGCGATCGACATATAAATGGAGCGAACGAACACGGCGCCATGCGACTGCTCGTATGCGCGATAAAAGCCGATGTTCTGCCACAACCCGAGCCAACCCCACATCAAACGGATGCGCTCGTTCGGACACACGGCGATGCCCTGTTCGGCACGCTGCTTCACTTCATCGCGGAACATGCGCGCCGCATCGAGTGCCCATTGGCTGCCGCGATGCCACTGGATCGTCATGACGTTGCCGAGCTCTTCGGCCAGCGACACCGGTGCTTTCGGCGACTTCTGCATGTACTGACGCACTTCGCCGAATGCATCTTCTTGCGCATTGGCGCGATCCATCACTTCACGCAGCTTGTCGATATCGAATTTCTTGCCGGTGACGCGTTCGCATTCGGCAATGATTTCGCGGTAGCCCTCGACGATGGAGTCGATGCGCGCGGTGTCGTACAACTCCTCCCACATCCACTTCGAGACTTCCCACCAGCGGTGATGCACGCGGCTCGGATCGGCCACTGCGGAGGTGAGGAATGCCGGGCAGTCAAAGGCTTCGGCGACGTTTTCCCAGCGGGCCGCATTGCCGTTCTGACCTTGATAGAGCACGAACGCCGGCTTCGGCAAACCGCCCCACGGCGGGGAGATTTCTTCGGGCGTCGCCAACGCGGTACCGAGCGCCAGCGCGCCATAGCGCGGCAGCGTGTCGTGATAACCGCGCTTTTCGAGGATGTTGAAATATTCCGCGGATTGCCGGCGCGCGGCCGTCAAGCCCGACCACCATTCATTGCACACATACGGCAGGTCGAACGATTCGAAGATCTCGTGCGGCGACACCGCAGGCGCGAGCACGTACGGCTCGCCGCCTTCGACGACACGTTGCCTGAGTTCATTAAACCACTTCTTCTGATGAGCGCGGATGAGCGGGGTGCAATTCATCTCCTGCTCGACTTTGGCAGGTGCACCGCGTCGCGAACGATCTGTTTGAACCAGCGTCGTCACTGCTTCTCTCCTAAAGGCTGCTGACTAGGTTGGCGATGGCCTGCGTGATGGCCGCGGCGCCCGCAGGCGTCGTGGCATCCTCGCGCGTCATGAGATGCGGTTTACCTTGCGCCTCGCTGTAATCGCGCAAGCGCGGGTAATCCCAGCCAAGGCTGCGATCCGAGGGCGGCATGTGAATAACCACACCATCGATTTCAGGTCGCGCCATGCGCTCGTAGATCCAACCCAAGCGCACCGAGGCCGGATACACGGAACGATTCGGTACGTACTTGTAATAGTGCTGATAGATCGCGAGTAACGGATCGTCGCCGGGAACGATGTCGGGCGTTGCCGAGCATGCACCCCAAATATCGTGTTCCGCCGCCACGATCGCGCCGCCGGCTTCGATCGCTTCATGCAGGCGCGAATCGCTCAACGCCACAGAACTCACGACAAGCAAGCGCGGGCCTTTGGCGGGCCGCGAACGCAAGCCTTCGATCGCCTGCTTGATACCGGCGAGATATTCCCCGGCGCCCATGAAGCGCGCGGGTGCAATCAACGTGAGCGCTTCCGTGCCGCTGACGCGACCTTCGCCACGCAGCGTATCGAGGATGCGCCACTGTGCGCGGATCGCATTCGTCTGTTCGATGGCGTCGGTGAGTTTCTGCCTGCTGGCCTCGACGCCCGAGTTGGCGCGTAAACGGCGCGCCAGCGCTTCGATCTGCATGAAGCCGTACTCGCGCACGGCGTCGCTTTGCAAACCAAGCAAGCTGTAGTGATGCAACGGAGGAATCTGTGCGCCATGACCTTGGCGCAGCATCTCGCGTGCCGACTGAAACACCAGCGAATCGGGACTCGCCTGGCTCACGGCCACTGCCAAGTCAACGAATGTCAGCTCGCCACTGATGAGCTGATCGAGAATCAGGCGCAGCTGCGGATCGAAGGTCGACGTCACCCATTCTTCGGCGTGCGGCGTTGGTCGATCCGGCAGCGGCATGATCGCCATCGGCATGTGATCGGTGGCAATCGCCACTTCGATCGGCATGCCATTGCCGAAATAACCGCACACCTTGCCGCCAGCGGCAAAATGCGCCTGCGCGGCGGCGGTGCGATCGTGATATGCAGACATCAGCGCTGGCGGAACAGCACTCCCCTGAACACTACTCATTGTTCGTCTGACCTCTTAAGGGTTCGTTTCGGGATCACGCTCGAGCCAAGCGTGGTGGATTCCATTCTTCAAACGATGCGGCGGGTGGATCGACGCGACCGGACCTGCGGTCACATCACGCGTGTCGAGCACGACCACTTCGCTGCGCCGCTCGGCGAGGCGTTGCACGACGGCGAGGATGAAACCATCGCCTTCCGGCGCATCCGCAGAGCGCGGCACGAAGACGGGCTCGCCCACCGACGAATTCGGCCCGGTGTACCAGGTCACGAGCTTGCGCTCCTGACCGTCCCACCAGCCGATCGAATTGTGATTGACGCCGAGTTCGGCGATGTTGTGCGCGATCGGTAGACCCGGATCATCGACGCCGTATACGGCGTAGCGATAAGGCAGACCCGTGAAGCGGTCATCGATGCGCGGCATCTCTGCTTCCCACGGATGCAGCACTTCGCGTTCGAGCGAATTGCGTTGCAGATCGAGCGTCCAGCGCGTCAGTACAGCAATGAAGTTGTCGCGTTTGATCGCGCCGCTCTTCAGTGCCGCCAGCTGATCTGGACGCGGCCACCACATCGGAAACTCAGGCGCATCCATCACATCGACGATGAGTCGCTCGCCGTCTTGATACGAGTTGACGACATGAAATGCGAAACTTGCCGTCGTCTCGATCCAATGGATGTCTCCGGTGCCATCACGACGCAGCACCGCGATGTGATTGCCCTTCTCGGGCTCCCACCAATACGTCGCGCCGCCCTTGCGTAAGCGCTCGACATCGATCGTCGCCGGCATGATGGGAATGATCACCCAATCACGCGTCACCGCCATGTCGTGCACGATGCTTGCGTACGGCGCTTTGAACCAACGCTCGGCGAGCTTGCGGCCGTCCTTGTCGAAGCAGTAATACGCGATATCGTCCGTGCCATCGCCCTTAGCTTGTGCGCTGAAGGTCAACAGCTCGCCGGTGTGCGGATCGATTTTCGGATGCGCGGTGAGGCTTGCGCTCGTCACTGCACCGCCGAAGTCGTAGCGCCCCAGCGTGCGTAGCGTTTGCGGATCCAGTTCGTGCGGCAGACCGTCTTCCTTCAATGCGAAAAACTTGCCGTGGTGATACATGAATGCCGTGTTCGCCGTCGTGCGATCGGCGCCTTGCACACTCTCCTCGTCCGTGAAGCGATTGCGATACGTGCCGAACAACGCGCGACGCGCGTTGCGCTCGAGCTTGAAACGCTCGGTACGCACATAGCGAGAGATGAGATCGACCTGACCATCGCCGCGAAAGTGGAATGCGGTGACATGCCCGTCAGCTTCGACGAGCAGCGGCCGCATTTTCGGTGCGAACTGCGGATCCGCCGCCAAGCGGTAGTAACTCCCCACCAACTCCGCGGGCACCTTGCCGTCGACTTCGAGGCATACCGCCTCCGACTCCAACCGCAAAGGTTCGTTGCCACCGGCGAGCACCGGGTAATTGGTGTTGAACATTCTCATCCGTACGACTCCCGCTGCGACGGACGTGCCGCATCACACGGCACGTCCGTCAAGCGCTCTACCACTGCTTGCTGATTTCGAAAGCGACGAAGCGCCCCACTGCGCTGGCATTGGCTGGGTCATACCAACCTTCAACCGAGGTCGTCGTGTTGCGCACGAGCGGCGGGCTGGAATCGGTCGCATTGATCATGCTGAGCCCGAAACGCATACCACCCAGACCGTTTTGTGCGCCGTGCGGCACCGTGTACGACACCGACAGATCGAGCGTCGTCCACGAGTCGATCTTCTCGACCGGGGTACGCAGCGTGTTGTCGTAACTGCCGACGTGGTTGATGAACAGGTCCGCGCGTGCATCACCGTTCGTCCAACCCAGGTTGCCGCGCACGCGTAGCGAGACCGGGTTATTGATCTCATCGAGAATGTCGTAGAACGGCAGACCGCGCGCCGCCGATTGCTCGGCGTCGAGAATCTTCGTCGCCGTCGCACCGACGTGCCATTCGCTGTTCAGCGCGGAGAACTCATAGCGAATCGAGCCGTCGAGACCCGACTGCCGCAAGCCGCCGAGGTTCGCGGTACGCGCATCGATGATCGCCTCAATGCCCGCTGGATTCTCCGGCGGGGTGCGATAGAAGACGCTATCCATGTACGACTGCACGAGCGCTACGTCGGGATTGCGAATGAGGTAATCGCCGTAGACCGACTGATCCGAGAGCACCGTCGTCGCCGACAGCGAGGTGATGCGATTCGAGTAGTCAAGGTCGTAATACGTGAGCGAGCCCGTCAAGCCAGGCACCGACAGCGGCGCGAAGTCCACACCAAACGTCCACGTATCCGCAGTTTCCGGCTGCAATCCTGGGCGGCTACCCAAGAGCGTGATGGCGCGAATCTGCGAATTGGTCGAGGGATCGAGAATCGTCACTGCGGAATATGTCGCGGTCGCTTCGAAGTCGATGTTCGTCAGCGTCGGCGCTCGGAAAGACGTGCCGTAGCTGCCGCGGAACGTCAGGCCATCGATGGGCTCCCAGGTCAGACCGTATTTGGGATTCGAGGTCGAACCGAAGTCCGAGTACTCCTCCACACGTACGGCGGCCGACAACTCGAGCCGCTGCAAACCTGGCAGCGCGTTGCCCGAACCGAAGATCGGCACGAGCACTTCCGCGAAGCCCGATTTGATATCGCGATTCGCCTTGGTCTCGCGCACGGTCGGCGCCGCAGCCGTCGTCAACTGCGTAATCGTCGTGGTGAGCGTCGGCTTCATGTATTCAGCGCCGATCGCCAATGCGACCGAGCCGCCGGGCAGATCGAACAACGTACCGCTCGCCTTGAGCACGGCGTCGGTTGCGCGATAGCGCGCCCCAATGATGTTGTAGCCGCGTAACAGATCGAGCGTGGCCGGGTTGTTGCAATCCATGAATTCAGCGGTATCGCAGAACGGATTGAATGCAGTGGCCGGATTCGGATCGGCCAACACGGCCGGCAAGTTGTAGCTCCACAATTGATCGGCGCGACGATAGGCATCGTTACCGAAGCGACTGATGGAGAAATCGAGCGACCACTCCCACGGCAAGTCATAGCTAAAGCCCGCTGCGCCTTGGAACGTCTCCTCACCACCGACGGAGATGAATGGGAACGCATCGGAGAAGCTGTAGTTGACGGTCACGCTCGTAGCTGCAGGATTCGTCGGATGCACGAAGTAGGGATTCGTGTTCGGCACCGCCAAGGTCGCCACGGCAGCGCCGCGGTTCAAGCTCGTACCGAAACCTTCGTAATCACGATCGCTGTATTGACCTTCGGCCCAAACAGTCCAGTTGGTGCCGAAATCCTGGCGCACCGACAAAAGCGCGACGTCCTGTTCTTGGTCGACGAGCAGACTGCGCGTGAGATTGATGTCTTCACGGTTCGCAGTGCCGGCGATGAATTGATCGGGCGTGAGGCCCACACCGCGCGTGCCGCGCGGCGTTGCGTACGTTTGTCCGCCGACCACGACCGTACCCGGCGAGGCGAAGTTCTGGCGTGTATCGGGACCACCGATCGCTCGCAGATCCTGATTGACCCATTTGCGCTCGCTGCCCAAGAGGCCGCCGCGCTCGTAGTGTTCGTACGCGAAGAAGACATCGCCGCTGCCCCAGCCGTAACCGAACGTCTGACCGATCTTCTTTTCATCGAAGCCATCGGCAAAGCCATAGCGCACATAGGTATCGGCGCCTTGGTAGTTGCGCTTGGTGATGAAGTTGATGACGCCGCCGACTGCTTCGGAACCGTAGATCGCCGAAGAACCGTCCGCGACGACTTCGATGCGCGCGATCGCATTACTCGGAATCATCGAAACGTCGTAGCCGACACCTTGCGTGCCGGCGGGCGCGATGCGCCGTCCGTTCAACAGCACGAGCGTCGATTCCGAACCGATGCCGCGCAGGTTGATGGTCTTGGATTGCGTGATATTGCCTTGTGCGCCCTGCACGCCGCCGCCGCGGCCTTCGTCCTGACCCAGGTTCACCACCTGCGGGACGCTCTTCAGAACATCGTTCGTGCTTGCGATACCGGTCGCCAGCAGATCATCGGAACCAATGACCTGGACTTGCGTACCCACCGGCGCCGTACCGCGCAGGCTCGTACCGGTGACGACGACGACGTCGATCGGACCTTCCGCTTCGACTTCCTGCGCCGCGGCAGTCGTCGCCGCAGCAGCACCTAATACACCGACGACACCAAACATTGCGGCGTGTCGCGCCGCTCCCGTGATGCCTGATTTCCAGATTGCATTGCGCATTCGAGTCTCCCCCGTTGATAAGCGCGCAACATCCCGCGCGCCTGACTGATACCGGCTAAGCAAACCGTAAATTGATCGATCGGTCAACCCATTCGTTGATCGATCGATCAACCATTAGGACGCTTCGGAACCGGCTTTTGCTGCGGCGAGCGAATCCGCAGAGCGCCGCCCTGCGCGTACCGCGCCCAGGTAGACGAAGAAAGAAATGATGTAGAGACCGATGCCGACGAAGAGACCCGTACGCAGTCCGGTCGTCGCCGCAGTCGCACATTGCGATGCAATAGCTTCGACGACACCTTCAGCGGGTCGCCCGCCGGGACATGCAGCGAGATAACCCGCCACATCCAAGCCTACGCTCGACGATGCGATGCGATCGCTGACGTAGCCGACTGCGACTGGGCCAATCGCGCCGGGCACGGTGACGCAAAACATGAACAGCGCCGCCGCCGTAGCGCGCGTACGCGGATCGACGACGTTTTGCACCGCGGCGAACGCCGGGCTCATGATCATGTTCGAGAAAAAGCCTGCGATGAAAAACAAACCCATCGCGAGCATCGTGCCGCCCACGGCAAACGCCACCCACAAGATGAACGCGGCGATCAACGACGCCACACCAGGCACGAGCAAATAGTCTTGGTTGTTGCCGCGATCGAGCTTGTCGGAGATGAAGCCGCTGGCCACGGTGCCCAACATGCCGGCGATACCCTTGCCCGTAAGCAAGATGCCGCCCACGACGGCGAGCGAAAGACCGTGGGCGCGAATGAAGTAAGACGCCGAGAATGTCGAGATCGCGTGCGCCGCATTGCCGCTCAGCACAGCCGCAAGCAACAAGTAGCGATACACCGGGATCGACCACAGCGATCGCAAGCTTTCGCGGACGTTCAGCGGCGTCGACGACACTTTGCCGTGATCCGACGTGCGCTTCGCCTCGTACATCACTCGCCACGCGAACAAACCCACCAGGATTCCCGGCAGGCCGACCGCTGCAAATGCGACGCGCCAGTTCCAGATTTGCGCAACCGAGCCGCCGACGATGCCACCAAGCATGATGCCGAGCGGAATGCCCAGCGCGAGCACCGCCATCGCTCTACCGCGCGCATTGCGTGAGAAGTAATCGGCAATGAGGGAGTGGATCGCAGGCGGCGCTGCCGCCTCTGCAGCACCGACACCCATGCGAAAAATCGCGAGTTGGATGAAGTTCTGCGCCGCGCCACATAGCGCGGTGAGGCACGACCAGAGATAAACGGCCGTGATGATGATGCGCTTGCGGTTTCTACGCTCAGCGAGCCGAGCGATCGGCAAGCCCATGAAGCCGTAAAAAATCGCAAACACCGGGCCCGCCAACAAGCCGAGTTGCAGATCGCTCAGGTGCAGATCTTCCTTGATCGCCTCCTGCAGGACGGTAAGAACCGTGCGATCCGCATAACTGATGACGTTGATCAAGAACACCGCGGCCATCGCTGCAATTGCCGGCTTGCGCGCATTCTCAACGAGCTCATTGAATTTCAACTTGAGCTTCATCTGCGTGATTTTCCCCTGGTAAGGCGTCGCGGAAAGCTAGCTGATCCAGAATCCGACGGCAATCGATAATTGATCGATTGATCAATCTACGACAGACTCGAGGCTGCGCCGCATCGGGCGGCGCGAGCTAGCGCCCGCCATGGTGGTCGCCGTGCGCAAAAGCGCTTTTTTAGCGGGGAGATTCGATGTTTGAAGCCGAATTATTCATCGGCGGCGAGGCTTGTCCTGCCGCACGAAAGAACACGTTCGAACGCAACAATCCGCTGACCGGCAGCGCTGCCACGCGCGCGGCTGCGGCAGATACTGATGACGTGCGCCGCGCGATCGAGGCGGCCGCGGCGGCATTTCCGGCGTGGTCTGCGCTGACTCCCGCGCCGCGGCGTCAGTTTCTGCAACGCGCCGCGGCGAAGCTGCGCGAACGCAGCGATGAATTCGCCGCACGCATGACGGCAGAGACGGGATCGACGGCCGGCTGGGCGCATTTCAATGTGCACCTTGCGGCAATGATTCTCGATGAAGCCGCGGCAATGACGACGCAAATCGGTGGCGAAGTCATTCCTTCGAACTCACCGGGCACGTTGGCGATGGCGGTGCGTCGTCCCGCGGGTGTCGTGGTTGGCATGGCGCCGTGGAATGCTCCGGTGATCCTCGGTGTGCGCGCGATCGCCGCGCCGCTCGCCTGTGGCAACACGGTCGTATTGAAATCTTCGGAGGTGTGCCCGGCCACGCATCGGCTGATCGCAGATGCATTCGCAGCGGCGGAATTTCCGCCGGGCGTCGTCAATGTCATCTCGCATGCTGCGCAAGATGCGCCGCAAGTCGTGGAAGCGCTGATCGCTCATCCCGCGGTCCGACGCGTCAATTTCACCGGCTCGACGCGTGTCGGACGCATCATCGGCGAATTGGCGGGCCGGCATCTGAAGCCTGCGGTGCTGGAACTCGGCGGCAAAGCGCCGATGGTGATTCTCGATGACGCCGACTTGGACGAGGCCGTGAAAGCCGCAGCTTTCGGCGCCTTCATGAATCAAGGACAGATCTGCATGTCGACGGAACGCATCGTCGTCGATGAGCGCGTTGCAGACGCTTTCATCGAGCGCTTTCGCGCGAAAGTTGCAACGTTGCAGGTCAGCGATCCCAGCAAGGGCAACACGCCACTCGGCGCGGTCGTCGATGAAAAGACCGTGCAAACGCTGCGTGCGCTCATCGACGATGCCGTCGAGCGCGGCGCGAAGCTGGTCACCGGCGGCACGTTCGATGGCGTATTGGTCGCCCCGACGATCGTCGATCGTGTGACCCCTGCGATGCGACTGTTTTATGAAGAGTCGTTCGGCCCGGTCGTCGCGGTGACGCGCGTCGACGGCATCGAGCAAGCCGTCGCCACGGCAAACGACACTGAATATGGCTTGTCTGCAGCGGTGTTCGGCCGTGACATCTCGCGCGCGTTGAGCGTGGCGCAACGGATCGATTCCGGTATCTGCCACGTGAATGGCGCGACGGTGCACGATGAAGCACAGATGCCCTTCGGCGGCACGAAAGCCAGCGGCTACGGCCGCTTCGGCGGCAAAGCAGCGATCGATGCATTCACGGAATTGCGCTGGATCACAGTGGGAACGCAGCCGAAGCAATATCCAATTTGAACGGCAGGCGGCGAACGAGCCGGCTAGCAAGCTGGCAAGACCCCCACCCTACCCTCCCCCGCTTTGCAGGGGAGGGAAAGAAGTTTCGGTCCCCTCCCCTGCGGTGAACGGGGGAGGGAAAGAAAGTCGCGCCGCTTTCATCTTTCCACTCCGACAGCATTCCGGTCCCCTCCCCTGCGGCGAGCGGGGGAGGGCTAGGGAGGGGGCTCTGGCTAGCTGGCCAGCAAGCTAGCAGGCTAGCAAGCCGCGATGAGCGGGAGCGGGCTCTGGCTAGCCGACGCTCCCCATGCGCTACGATGCGCGCGTGCCACGCGAGAACTTCTTCAGACCGCCCGCGCTCGAGGGCGTCGCGCCGGCGACGCTGCACTTGCCTGCAGGCGCGTGGCGCACGGTGTTCGAATGCCTTAGCGCACACTTTCCACGCATCTCTCCCGACGAATGGCTGAGCCGCTTCGAACGCGGCCGCGTGCTCGATGCGCGGGGGCGCGCCTTGGACATCGACACGCCGTACCGCGAAGGCCTGCAGGTGCACTACTACCGCGAGATCGCGACAGAAACACAGATCCCCTTCGACGCGACGATCGTGCATGAAGATGCGCACTTGCTCGTCGTCGACAAACCTCACTTCCTACCGGTGAGCCCGGTCGGCAGTTACGTTCGCGAAACCCTGCTGACTCGCTTGCAACAGCGTTTCGACAACTTCGACATTGCGCCCTTGCATCGCCTGGATCGCGACACGGCAGGACTCGTCATGTTCAGCGTGAATCGCGCCAGTCGTGCGGCTTACCAAGCGCTGTTTCGCGAACGGCGCATCGCCAAGGAATACGCCGCGATTGCGCCCGCACTCGCACACGGTGCGCTCCCGCTGGAGCGCTCGAGCCGGATCGAACGCGGTACGCCTTTCATTCTCAGCCGTGAAGTACCCGGAACGCCCAATGCACACACGCGCATCGAAGTACGCACAATGCGCGGACCTTGGTGGCATTACGCTCTGTTTCCAACGACCGGCAAAAAACACCAGCTGCGGGTTCACATGGCGGCACTCGGCATGCCGATCCGCCACGATCCGCTGTATCCGATGCTGCGTGAGCGCGATCCGTATGACTTCAGCCAACCCCTGCAACTGCTCGCACGGCGACTCGCGTTCGTCGATCCAATCAGCGGCCTTCACCGCACCTTCGAGACTCGACTGCAACTCTGCAACGATTGAACGATGACCGACACTGACTTGAAGCGCCTCGCCATCTTCGTCGATGTGCAGAACATCTACTACACCACGCGGCAAGCGCTCAGCGCGCACTTCGATTACAACGCCTTCTGGCGGCGAGTGACTGCGGATCGCCGCGTCATCAAAGCCACCGCCTTCGCCACGGATCGTGGCGATCCTAAACAACGGCAGTTTCAGAGCATCCTGCGCGGCATCGGTTTCGAGGTGAAACTCAAGCCGTTCATCGCCCGCGCCGACGGTTCTGCGAAAGGCGATTGGGACGTCGGCATTACGCTTGATGTGTTGGATATCGCGCAGGAAGTGGACGTCGTGGTACTCGCATCAGGCGATGGCGATTTCGATCTGCTCGTGCACCGGCTGCGCCAACGACATGGGCTTGAAGTCGAAGTCTATGGCGTACCTCAACTGACGGCGCATTCACTCATTCACGAAGCAACGCGCTTCGTTCCCATCGACGAGACTTTGACGTTGTAAGACGATCCGCCTACCAAGCCCACACCGCCCATACCGAGACGCTCGACTGCGCCGCGAACTTCGATGCGCTCGCGCGCAAGAATTGCACCGCCCCGATATGCATGATCGTCGAGGCATCATGCGCAGGTCCGATGTCCTGCCACGGCGCTTCGCGTGCAATGCGCCCTTGAATTTGCACTTGCGCAGCGCCCGCAATCGCCACTTGCACGACCATCTGCGCGGGTGGTTCGCGCGTTCCTATGACTCGCAATACCGTTTCCGCACCGACCGTATCGCGATCGGTCGCTTTCAATAGAAGCTGAGCTGACATGAAGTGCCTTTAGCAACGCAGGGGGATCGACCTGGGCCACCATGACACGTTTCGAGTTCGATAGGGGTCAATCGCGCGAAGTGAAGCCTCACTGCGCAATTTCGAAAAACCGCAATAAGGCGCTTACAGCGGCGCCGATGATCACCACACCCAAGAACGGCACGCGCATCCACAGCGCACACGCCGCAGCGAGCAATGCACCCGCTCGCGCATCGAGCGCAAGCATCGGTCCGCTGCTGAACGCATTCATCGCGGTGAGCGAAGCAAGCAGACCGATCGTCAGCATGCCGGCCACATGCGGCATGCGATCGTTCTCCAACCAACGCGTTGGAATCAGATACCCGCTGAGTTTCGTCGCATAAGCGAGCAGGCTCGCCGCCAGAATCCAGCCCCACAACGACATCACTCACGCTCCTGCGAAGCGGCGGTGTCGCGTCTCGCGAGCGAAGCTGAAACGCGAGCGGGATCGACATCGGGTTCGAGCCCTTGATCTCTAGGACCATGACTGAACCATCCCCAGATCGCCGCCACGCTGGCAGCCACCAAGATCGGCACGCCAGGCGCAGTGAACGGCACGATCGAAATGCTCACCAACGCGCAGGCGACCGCCAGCGCGACCGGTTCGCGCGCGCTCAAGCGCGGCCACAGCAAACCGAGAAAAGCGGCAACGGCCGCACCGTCGAGCCCCCATTGACGCGGATCGCCCATTGCATTGCCGAGCACCGCACCGAGCATCGTGAACACATTCCACAACACGTAGATCCCCAGCCCGGCACTCCAGAAGCCAAGACGCTGCTCGTTCGCATCGCTTTGTCCGGAAGCAGTCGCCGCGGATTCATCGATCGTGACTTGTGCGGCGACATAGCGTTGCCACCCTTGCGGTTTGAGCATCCGCTTCATTTGCATGCCATACACGGCATTGCGAATGCCAAGTAATCCCGCGGCACTCAACGCAGCCGCGGCCGTGCCGCCGCCACTGAGCACGCCGATGAAAGCGAACTGCGATCCGCCGGTGAACATGAGCAGACTCAAAGCGATCGTCTGCCAGACCGTCAGACCGGAGGCGACACCGAGCGCACCGAAGGAAACACCATAGAGACCGGTTGCCACGGCAATCGACAAACCGATCCGCAGCGCCGGTGATTCACGAAACGTCATACGCACGATTGTCCCTCGAACGAGCATTGATCTGCGCGTCCAATGCATTCGATTGATTTCGATGAACTAAGCGCATTTCTCGTTTCTCGCCCAAAGCCATTGCGGCGCGTTGCAAGAACGCTCAAGCAATACGGCCACTTACGTTCGTCTCAAGCCACTCATGTGCGTTGCGCGAGATACACAGCCGCGTGAATGCTGCAGGTGCGACGCGTGGCTTTTTTGACATCACACACCAAACGTCGGTCTATTGACTGCTTCAAGTGGTGAGCGATGTCCGAACGCGCGTGCGCGACGGAGGCGATGAGTGATCGCCCTGCACCGCGCTCCGAGTCAGGCAACGCTTGGGTCAGCTGCACGCAACTCGAGAGTCAAACCGATGTCATCTCGCGCCATTTCTGCCGCCGTCATCGTTGCTACCGCCTTCGGCGCTCATACCAGTAGCGCCCACGCCCAAACCGTCGCGAACGAAACGCTCGAAGAAGTCGTCGTATCCGCACGGCAACGCGCCGAACGCTTGAGCGATGTGCCCGCGACGATGCAGGTCTTCACTGCAGCCGACATTCAAGCAGCCGGCATCGAACGCCCCGGCGATTTCGTGGCGATGACGCCGGGTCTGTCGCAGGTGCAAACGGCCGAAGTCGGCGAGCTGCAGTTGAACATCCGCGGTATCAACACCGGCCGCGACGTCGAAACGAATTTCGCGTTCGTCGTCGATGGCGTACTGCAAACCAATCCCAATGCATTCAATCAGGAGCTTGCGAATCTGCAGCAGATCGAAGTGCTGAAAGGTCCGCAAGGCGCGGTGTTCGGCCGCAATGCGTTGGCCGGCGCGATCATCATGACGACGCGCAGACCAACCGATGAATTCGAAGCGAACGTCACGCTCGGCTACGGCAATAAGGATACGCGCCGTGCGAGCGCGTACCTGGCGGGTGGCCTTGCCGATGGCGCGGCAGCAGGGCTCAGCGCGTTCTATCGCAAGACCGACGGCTTCTTCAGCAACTCCTTTTTGGGTTGCGACAATTGCGTCGACTACTTGGAGGAAT
>CAZIXV010000036.1:0-20159 GCA_964543105.1 uncultured Steroidobacteraceae bacterium | reverse complement strand
TACGCCTCGCCGGCTACAGCGGCGGGGGAACGCTCGCGGTGTTGATTGCGGAGCGGCTGCACAACGTTACGGAAGTCGTGACGCTCGCCGCCAATCTCGACATCGACGCATGGACGCGCCATCACGGTTATCTACCGCTCGATGGCTCGCTCAATCCCGCACTCAGCTCGCATCCACACCACTTTCGTGAAATCCATTTCCAGGGCGCGCAAGACGCGGTGGTGCCACCTGCCACGACCCGCGCCTATTTCGAACGTTATCCGGCGGCGTCACAGCACGTGTTCGATGATTTCGATCATGTGTGTTGCTGGCAGGACTGGATGCAGAGCGCCGATCTTTGGTGAGCCTGCAGCGCAGTCGATAGAGGTCAGGCTCGATCAATCTTTCGGCGTATCTCGCGCTGCGAGCGCGGTGTCGGGAAAATCGGTGAACACGCCGTCGATGCCGAGTTGAAAGAACTGACGGTATTCGCGCGCGGGGTCTTTCTCATACTCCGGCGCGAGCGAGGCGGCCTCACTGCGGAACGTATACGCATGCACTTTGAGGCCCACTGCATGCGCCCGTTCGATCAAGTTCGACTGCAGCAGCTTGCCCGCGCCGACGTCTCTGAGAATGTGTCCCTTCCACGGGCCGACGGCATCGGCATATTTCGAGATATCCGCCAAGTTGCGCGCGAGCACCTTGCCGCGCGGATCGCCAAAGTGCTGCGGCCGCACTGCGGCCACGCGCGTACCGGTCGAGTCGTATTTCACGACGTCGGCCGCGAGCAATTGCACCAGCGCGACTTGGGTGACCGTGCGCAGATATTGCAGATTCGCGCTTTCGAACGACTGAATGAACACCGGCGCGCCTTCGCGATCGAGATCGTGGCGGCGCAGCGCTTCGAGCAAGCGATCCTCGAGCGGCAAATCGATTCCTAAGTGAAACGCAGGATGTTTGGTCTCGGGATAGATGCCGATCGTACGCTCGCGCGCTTTGCTTTCTCTCGCGACGAGGCCAAGGATTTCCTCGAAGGTGGGAATCTCGTACTGGCCGTCGAATTCCTTCGAGCGCAATGGATGCGATTGAATCGCGCGCAGCTGCTTGATCTCTTCGAGCGTGAAGTCGCTGGCGAAATAACCCGTCACCGGTTTGCCATCGAGATTCTTGGTCGTCTTGCGCCCTGCAAATTCGGTGCGCGTAGCGATATCCGTCGTCTCATCGAGCAACGGCTCGTGGCGCGCGATGAGATGGCCGTCTTTCGTGATCACCAAATCCGGCTCGATGAAATCCGCGCCTTGCTCGATGGCAAGTTGATAGGCGGCGAGCGTGTGCTCAGGTTTGTATCCCGACGCGCCACGATGCGCGATGACGAGCGGCGCGTCTCCCGTGAGCGTTGGCCAAGCCGATGCGTTCATCGTTTCCATCCCCAACAAAATAAGTAGTGGCCACAGCCAAAACGCTGCGCGTGTGCAGGTTGCGCGCGCAGCCCAGCGTTCGTTGTCCCGCAAAAAGGTGTGGTCATGCAAATCTGCGTCGCCTGTATACAAGGATTGAGTGGCGAAGGCCCGTATAGCGATGACATCAGAACCGTGCCTATTCTCGGCCCGGAACTGCAACCAATGCCATCCGCATAAGGGGTGGCTGCAGCGCCACTTCGCTCGAACAAGGATTCTATGCGCGCTTGCGTCGCGTTCGGGGTCGTTTGCGCCATGGGATGACGAGCAGACTGATCTGAACTTAAACGAAGAAGGGAGTTACTCATGAAACCGAGAGCCTGTGCCATTGCGTGCGTCGCGATGGCTGGCACCTTGTGTGCCGCTTCTGTGTTCGCTGAGGAGTCGCCGCCCAAGCCGACTGCCACGGAGGCATCCAACGCAATGCGTGTCGTCGTCGATCCGGAAACCGGCGAAGTGCGCGCCCCTACGACCGAAGAACTAGAAGCGCAATTAGCGCGTGAACGCGCTGCTGCGCCTGCGCCTGCGGCACGTGCCGCCCGCGCCGCCACCTCCTCACTCTCAACCTCCGCCACTCAAGTGCTGCCCGCCGAGAAATCGGTGCAGCGTCATCCGAACGGCATGTTGTCGGTCCGTATGTCGCAGGAGTCGCTGTCGCTGCTGCGTGCAACGACACACGCCGATGGCACGCTGGTCGTCGAGCATGCCGACGACGTCGCGCCGCACGCCACGGAGGAATAATCATGAAAACAAGAACGATGTTGCGCACAACCGCGCTCGCAGGACTGGTCGGCTTGAGCACCGGTGCCCTCGCCGCACAAATCGAAATCATCAACATCGATGGACCGAATCAAGGCTTCAACGATCCGACACCCGCCACGCCCATCGGCGGCAATGCCGGCACCACATTGGGCGAGCAGCGGCTGATCGCCTATCGACGCGCCTTGGATCTATGGGGTTCAGTGTTGAAAAGCGACGTACCGATTTACGTCGTCGGCTCTTTCGGGCCCTTTGAACCGAGCGCTTGCGATGCCAGCGGCGGCGTTCTCGCACGCGCGGGCGCCATTCAAATCTTCGCCAATTTCCCGAACGCGCCGAAACAGGACACGTGGTACGGCGTCGCGCTCGCCAATGCGTTGGCCGGCGAGGATTTGGCGCCGGGCGATCTTGGGCCGGAAGCCGGCTTCGTCGGCGCGGATATCGTTGCGCAGTTCAATGGCGGTATCGGGTCGCCGGACTGTATCGCAGGATCCACGTGGTATTACGGGCTCGACAACAATGCCCCTGCAGGGACGATCGACTTCCTGAATACGTTCATGCACGAAGTCGGACATGGCTTGGGCTTCGCCAATTTCATCAGCGAAGCCGATGGCTTGCCGCCGGCGTATCCGGATTTCCCATATCCGGATATCTACATGCGCAACACGCTGGATACGCAACTGAAGGCGACGTGGGATCAGCTCACGCCCGCGCAGATCGTCACATCCGCGACGAACACGGAGCACGTGGTCTGGGCTGGCAGGCAAGTCACGAAATCCGCGCCGAAGTTTCTCGGACCGTATGAAACACTGCGCGTGACTTCACCAGTCAATCAGGAGTTCGCCACCGGCACGGCCAGCTTCGGCCCGCCCGCATCCGCGGCGAACTTCAGCGGTGAAGTGGCGCTCGGCACCTCGGCGGACGGTACGACGCTCGGCTGCGAGCCCATTACGTCGGACGTTGCGGGCAAGATCGCGCTCGTCGATCGCGGCGTCTGCGCATTCGTGCAGAAGGCTGCGAATGCGCAAGCGGCTGGTGCGAAAGCAGTGCTGATTGCCAACACGGCGAGCGGCGTGCAAGGCATGAGCGGCGATGATCCAAGCGTGACCATTCCCGCCTTGTTGATTTCGATCGAAGACGGCGCCTTGCTGAAAGCGAACCTGCCGGCGCAAGTGGAATGGTTCATCGACCGCACGCGTCGCGCGGGTGCCGACAGCAAAAATCGCGTGAAGCTCTACGCACCGCCCGTGGTCGCGCTGGGCTCATCGATTTCGCACTTCGACATCTCTGCAAATCCCAATTTGTTGATGGAGCCTGCGATCACACCGACCCTCACGGCCGGCACGAATGTCGACTTGACCGCGCAACTGTTCAAAGACATCGGTTGGTCGATCGAGACGCTGAAAATAGGTCGTTGCGACACGAAAGTGCCGAACGTCACGCCGGTCGGCGACATCGTCTCGACGCAGATCGAACAATGCAGCGCCGATACGAACCGACGCGGCGAATTCGTCGCCTGCTCGGCCCACGTCGGGCTCGGTCTGTTATTCCAGAAGTTCATCGACCTGAAGGACTTCGCCCGCATCACGCTATGTGCAGCGACGGTGCGAAATCCCTGAACGGTGTCTCTCCATCTCGGGCTCATCCCGGAGTCCCCTCCCCTGCGATCGCGGGGGAGGTCGCTCCTGCGCATCCATGCGCCCGCGGCATTTGGGCATCCTCCCCGGCACGGTTCGGGAGGGGGCAAACTCTCAACAACCACACCCACTGCAGACGCGCTTTGCGCCTGCCCCCATCCTGTCCTTCCCCCGCTGTCGCAGGGGAAGGGACGTAACTGCCAGCGCTGCATCACTCATCTTTCCCGCTGCGACAGCGGGGAGTCAGGAAGGCAACACTGAGCAAAGCAACCTCACCCCATCCCCTCAATCGCCACCCAAGCCGTGCGCAAGATCAACAACGACACGACGGCAATGAACACCTTGCGCACGAATGCACTGCCGCCGCGCAATGCGAGCCGCGCGCCCAATAACGCGCCGACGATATTGCAGACCGCCATGCCCAGACCGATCTGCCACATCACATACCCATTCGCGCCGAAGTACACGAGCGCCGCGCCATTGGTCGCCACGTTCAATACCCGCGCACTCGCCGCCGCATGGAGAAAATCAAAGCCGTAAATGCGCACCAGCACAAACATCAAGAAACTGCCCGTGCCAGGCCCAAAAAAGCCGTCGTAAAAGCCGATAGCGGCAATCACCAATGCGCCGATCACGTGATGCCGCCCACCGAAAGCTCGCGGTGTGTGAGCACTACCCAGATCCTTGCGGCGTAAGAGGTAGATCAGCACCGCGACAAGCAGAATCGGGACGAGAGGTCGGAAAACTTCAGGCGGTACCGACGTGGCCGCAAGCGCACCGAGGCCACCGGTGATCATCACGACGACACCAAGCGGCAACAATGCACGCCAAGGAATCGCCACCTTGCCCGCGAACCGCACAACCGCGCTTGCCGTACCGAAGAAGCCAGCGAACTTGCTCGTGCCCAGCAACGCCGGCGGCGTCACGTTCGAATACACGCCGAACAGCGCCGGCAATTGGATCAACCCACCGCCGCCGACCATCGCATCGATGAGCCCAGCGGCGAACGCGGCGATCAAAACCAGGATGACGTCGAGGGAGGCGGGCATGAGGCGGAAGGATAGGCGATAGCGGATGGGCGATAGCGGATTGGCGACCCACGGAAGTCCCGTGGAATCGCTGTGTTGCGGGTCGGTTGATTGAAGAGCCTTAGCACCGACTGCGCAGGATGCCCAAATCCTGCGAGTGCATGGAGGCGCTTGTAGAGACTCCTCTGCTATCCGCTATCCGCTATCGCCCATCGCCTATTCGCCTATCCTTCCGAATCATCTAACCACTTTACTCACCACCCGCGAGCGCGCGCTTTCGGCGCCGGAGGCGTTGAAGGCTGTGATCGCGAAGTAGTACGTCGCCGGAGAAAGATCCGTGACGACGTATGAGGCGAGGCCGGCGGAGTTGACATTGACGGTGCGAGTCAGCGCACTCGCGTTCGTGCCGTAATAAATGCGATAGCCGGAGAGATTGGTGAGCGTGCTGCCGTCCGTGTTGCGAGTCGGTGGTGTCCACGACAAGGTGGCGGCGCCATTCGCAGCAGGTGGTGGTGTCGTCGTCGATGGCGCGCGCACCGCAATGGAAAACGCCGGCAGTGACGTCGTCGAGTGACCGTCGCTCACGGTGATTCGGATGTTCGGATACGTGCGCACGTGGCTGGTGTTCGGTGTGCCGGACAAACGACCGGTCGAAGTGTTGAAGCTCGCCCACGCCGGACGATTCTGAATCGTAAAGCCGAGCGCCCTACCTTCCGGATCGCGCGCCGTCGGCGTGAAGTTGTAGGCGACACCCGCGGTCGCGCTATTTGCAGGGCGTCCTGAGATCGTGGGCGGTTGATTACGACTCGTCCCGCGCGCTTGAGTCGCGGTGATCGTGAAGGCAGGTAGTGCTTTGGTCAGCCGGCCATCCCACGCCGAGATGATGATGTTCGGCCATCGGCCCGCCTGGTTTGGAGTGCCTTTCAGCTCACCGGTCGTGCCATTGAACTGCGCCCAAGCCGGTTTGTTCTTCACCGCGAAGATGATCCGCTTGCCATCCGGATCGTGGGCCGACGCTTTGAAGGAGTAATACTGACCGACAGTGGCTGCAGTCTTCGGCGTCCCAGAGATCACCGGATACTTGTCGGCACTTGCGACGGGCGACACGCTGAGACCTGCGAGCGCAGTGAGCGCGATGGCAAATGATTTGTGAGCGCACCTTGCGAGCGCACGTTGCACGACGAACATGAGCGAACCTCTCCCCGGACTCGCCCATCGATCGATTACAAGAACGCCACGAACTCACGCGGAAAGCGAGCGGCGCATACGCACCGTGAACGCACCATGTGTTCGGCAACCCCGCCATCCCACTTTTCGGGACCGGTGGCTTTGCGTCCCCGTCTCACGACGAGTTTGCCCTGATCAAAACACTTGGAAATAACGACGCCTGGAGACGTCGACGCGCGCGCAGTAAACACAAGCATGACGCAGCGCGATACGTGTCACGGGGTCGCGACACAAATTGCGGTTTCTACTCACCTGCCTGCAGCCGTTTACGGACGTGTCATCGGTGCGGCGATCGTTCGTTGTCAGGGAACCCTGACATGCGTTGGGCAGTCATATGCGCGGTCTGTCGTCGCTGGCGTCTGATAGAGTCGGCGGCTCAAAGAATTAACGACTTCGCAACGTCGATCATGAAGGGGGTCTTATGCGGTTGAGCACACTCATTCTCGCCAGCGCGGTGCTGGTCGCGCCCTGCTTGGGCGCCCAGGCCAAGGATGAAGCCTTGGCAAACGCAGTCGCGGCGTCGCATCGCTCCGACAACTTCGTCGAGCGCGACAAATATCGCAAACCACAACAGACGCTGGAATTTTTCGGCATCAAACCGAACATGACGGTCGTCGAAATATCGCCTGGTGGCGGTTACTGGACCGAAATCCTGGCTCCTTATTTGAAGGACAAAGGCACCTACTACACGGTCATCTCACCGCGTCAGAGCGATTCCTGGAAAAAGAAGCTCGATGCCAATCCCGCGTATAGCAACGTGAAGACCACTTTCTCTGACGGCGAAATCGCGCCGGCGGGCTCCGCAGATCTCGTCGTCACTTTCCGCAATGTGCATAACTGGATGGCACGCGGTAACGCCGACGAGATGTTCGCCGCGTTTTATGCGGCGTTGAAACCAGGCGGCATTCTCGGCGTCGAAGAGCACCGTGCGAGCGACAAGGCACCGCAAGATCCCAAAGCAGCCAACGGCTACGTGCGTCAGGACTACACGGTGCAGCTTGCGGAAAAAGCGGGCTTTAAACTCCTCGACAGCTCGGAGATCCTTGCCAATCCGAAGGACACGAAGGATTGGCCGAAGGGCGTGTGGACATTGCCGCCGACGCTCGCACTCGGCGATCAAGATCGCGACAAATATCTTGCGATCGGCGAGGCGGACAATTTCTTGCTGAAGTTTCAGAAGCCGGCGAAGTAGCTGATTCCTTCCTCTCGCGCGCGAAGGAGAGATCCTCATTCCCTCCTCTCGCGTTGGCGGAAAGATCCGATTCCCTCCCCTGCGTCAGCGGGGGAGGGTTAGGGAGGGGGCAGCTTGGTCCGGCCTCCTGCGAGGTGCTTTCGATGAACGACGACCAAAAGAAGTGGCTTTATTACGCGGTCCCGATCGCGGTGGTGCTCGCGCTCGGCGCGGTGCTGTACTTCGGTAAGCGTCACACCGAAACCGAGCCCGCCATCGAACCCATCGTCGACGCACCCATCGCCACGCCGAGTGCGCCCACGGAACACCACCCCATTGAACCTCCGGCAACCGCCGAACCGTTACCGCCGCTCGAGCAAAGCGATGAACCGGTCCAACAATCGCTGTCACAGGTCTTTGGAAACTCGCTCCAACGCTTCCTCGTACCGAACGACATCGTCAAGCGCTTCGTCGTAACGATCGACAACTTGCCGCGCAAGAAAACGGCCGCACAGATGTGGCCCGTCAAACCGACCGATGGTCAACTCGCGATCAGTGGTGCGCAGGAAGAAGTGACATTGAGCGAGTCGAATTTCGAGCGCTACCAGCCGCTCGTACGACTCGTCACCGCCGCGAGTACCGAACAGCTCGTCGCGCTGTACACGCGCTTTTATCCGCTGTTTCAACAGGCTTACGTCGACATCGGCTATCCCGAAGGCTATTTCAATAATCGCCTGATCGAAGTGATCGATCACTTGCTGGAAACGCCCGAGCTGCAAGAGCCACCGAAATTGGTACAACCCGGTGTGTTCTACGAATTCGCAGATCCCAGCCTCGAGTCGCGCTCATCAGGTCAGAAGCTGCTGTTGCGAATGGGCAATGAGAATGCAGCCGCCGTGAAATTGAAGCTCAGGGATCTGCGTCGGGAAATCGCCCAGCGTCCGAACCCCGATTAGGCATACTTGTCGGCGTGTCTGGGAGGGCACTCCATGAGCAAGCTGACATTCATATTGGTTGCCACGACGATTGCCTGCGCAGCAGCCGCCGTTCATCTATGGCAATCGCTTGCTGACCAACGCGAGCAAAACGCCGCATTACAAACTCAGCTCAGCCAACTCGAAGAGGCGCTCGCAAACTCGAACACAGCAGCAGCTTCGATTCCTGCGCCACCGATCAGCGAAGATTCATCTCTTGCCGATGATCCGCCGGTGCAACAGCCCGCCGTGTTCAATGCACCGCCGCCGCAGGTCGCCATGTCGCGCGGCGGCGCACCCGACCCGCAGGTGCTACGCCGAATGCGGCAATCGCACGAACAGCAGCTGCGTTTGCTCAAGGATCCGGAATATCGCGAACTCATGCGCAGCCAGCAGCGTGCCGGCATGCAACAGGTGTATGCGGATCTGCAACCGCTGCTCGGTCTATCGGACGGGGAGTCCGAACAGCTCCTCGACCTACTCGCCGAACATTCATTGCGCAATATGGAATACGCTCGCCCGCCGTTCGGGCCGGACGACTCAGGGCTCGACAGGGCCGCGTTGCGTGAACAACAACGCATCATGCAGGAGCAACGCCAGCGTAACGAGGACGAAATCGCCGCCCTGCTCGGCCCGCGCTATCGCGACTGGCAGGAGTATCAGCAAAACGGCTGGTCGCGCGGTCAAGTCACCCGGTTGCGCCACACGCTCGCGTTATCCACTGATCCGTTGCGGCCCGAACAGATCAAACCGCTCGTCGACGCCATCGCACGCGAACAACGACAGCTCGGCTCACCCGCTGCGATGCCGGGGATGACGAACGGACGCCCGACACCGGAAATGCAGGCGCGTTGGGTCGAAGATATGGTCGAGCGCACCCGACAATCGCATGAGCGCATCCGCGTCGCGGTCAGCGGCTTGCTCTCACCCTCGCAATACGATCAGCTGCTGCGACAACAAAACCAAGAACTGAAAATGCAAGAACTGAATGCGCGCCAGCAGCGCGCCCGCGCGGACGCCATCGCGCGTGGCGAGCCGCCCGCTGATGTCGCGTCGGGTTTCTCCGCCATCTCGCAGCCCTGACGCTTGCGAATTCTTCAAAGAGTGCCCCGTGCGCTTGCTGCACAATCGCCGCTCACCCAGGTGATTGTGCGATTTCGATGAAGCTTTTCCGTATGTTGGCTTTTGGCGCATTGGCGTTTGCAGGCGCAGCTGTCGCGAATCTATCGACAAGCACCGAGGCAGCGCGCTCGGGCGCAGACATCTACCGCGACTTCTGTGCGGTATGCCACAGCGGCGGCTGGCAAGGCGCGCCGATCGCCAACGATGCCTATGAATGGGCCGAGCGCACGAGCGACAACGAAACCATGTTCAACAACGTCAAGCAGGGCTTGAATGGCATGCCGCCCATGGGCACCTGCATGGATTGCAGCGACGCTGAATTGAAAAGTGCAATCGCGGAAATGCTCCCGGCGAATTGAGCGCGACGACCCCCTGACGATCGCGGCGAACGCCGCTGTTTGATTCCCCTGCGATAGGACGAAGGCTGCTTTTAATCCCTCGGATAGCGACGCAGGCCCTGTTTGATTTCTCCCCTGCGGTAGCGGGGAGGGTTAGGGAGGGGGCTCTTCGACCGAAGCCGAAGCACACACCGAACAACAGGCGAATAGAAAGACATGCACGCCAAACACACCCTCGCATTTGCCATGGCTGTTGCTATGACAACCAGCGCCTTCGCCGACACCAGCAAGGGGGAATGGCCCTACTACGCCGGCACGATCGAAGCGACGAAATATTCACCGCTCGCACGCATCGATGCGAAGAATGTCGCCACGCTGCAGCCCGTCTGGACCTGGGACAGTCCCGATAACGCACTGACTGGCACGGCAACTCGAGAGCGCCCCGGTTCCTTCAAAGCGACACCACTCATGATCGATGGCGTGCTTTATACGAGCACGGGCTTGAACCTCGTCGCGGCGATCGACGCCGGCAGCGGCAAGACGTTGTGGACCTTCGACCCCAAGGCTTATGAAAGCGGGCGCCGCCCGGCGAATTCAGGTTGGCAACATCGCGGCGTCGCTTACTGGAAGGGCCGCGTCGGCGGTCGGACCGAAGAGCGCATTCTGATCGCCACCGGCGTTGGTGAGTTAATCGCGCTCGATGCCAAGAGCGGCCAAATCATTCGCAGCTTCGGCAACGACGGCCGCGTCGATCTGCAAGCGCAATTGATCCGCGAGGAAGCCGACCGCCGCGCCATCGGCTTCAATTCGCCACAACTCGTCATTGGCGATGTCATCGTCATCGGCTGCACGATCTCAGAGCGCTGGGGCACGAACGGCAATCCCGTCGGTCATGTGCAGGCGTTCGATGTGCGCACCGGCCAACCCAAATGGATTTTCCACACCATTCCGCGCGAGAAGGAACCGGGCGTGGAAACCTGGGAAGACGAATCCTGGAAGCGCACGGGCAATGCCAATCCCTGGTCGATGTTCAGCGCCGACCCCAAAGCCGGCATCGTCTACATCCCCAACACGACGCCGACGAACGATTACTACGGCGGCGATCGCAAGGGCGATAACTTGTACGCGGAGAGTTTGATCGCCATCGATGCGCAAAGCGGCAAGCTCAAGTGGTATTTCCAGGGCGTGCATCATGGTCTGTGGGACTACGACTTCCCCGCCGCTCCCACGCTCGTCGACATCAAGGTCGATGGCAAGCGCATCAAAGCGGTCGCGCTAGTCAGCAAGCAAGGCTTCACGTACGTCTTCGATCGCCTCACCGGCAAGCCCGTGTGGCCGATCGAAGAACGCCCCGTGCCGCAATCGACGGTGCCGGGCGAGCAGACCGCGCCCACACAGCCTTTCCCAACGAAGCCGCCCGCCTTCGCACGCCAAGGCATCAGCGAAGACGATCTCATCGACTTCACTCCAGAACTCAAAGCCGAAGCGAAGCGACTGCTCGCTGAATACACCTACGGCCCCTTGTTCACGCCACCGACGGTCGCGGGCGAGAACGGCAAGAAAGGCACGCTGATTCAACCGGGCGCGATGGGCGGCGCCAATTGGGGTGGTGCAGGCTTCGATCCCGACAGCGGCTATCTGTTCGTGCAAGCCTCGAATTTGTATTCGCTTGGAGCGCTCGTAAAAGGCGATCCAGCGAAGGGCCAACCGGCGTACGTCGGCGGCAATACCTCAGGCCCGCGCCTGCCGAATGGTCTGCCGTTTACCAAGCCGCCGTACGGCACCGTCACGGCGATTGATCTGAACAAAGGCGAGATCGCCTGGCAGGTCGCCCATGGTGATGGACCGCGCGATCATCCATTACTGAAGGATCTGAACCTCCCGCCGCTCGGCGCCTCGAGCCACACGTTCTTATCGAGCGGCGGTCCGCTCGTCACGAAAACCCTGTTGTTCGTCAACCAAGTGCAGACACGCGCGGATGGTCCCGGATATTCAACGACGGAATTCTTCATGCGTGCGTTCGACAAGCAGACCGGCGCGATCGTGTGGGAGCACAAAATGCAGGATCCGCCGTTCGGCACGCCGATGACGTACGAACACAAAGGCAAGCAATACATTGTGGTCGCCGCTGGCGGCGGTGGCAGTCCGGCAAAGCTGGTGGCTTTCGGGTTGGATTGAGAAGGTGATGCGGTGATTAAGTGATCCAGTGATCTCGGTCAGAAGGCCGCAGTTGTTCCTTTCTGACCTTGATCACCTCATCACCGGATCACTTTCCATTCTGACCACGATCACCTCATCACCGGATCACCGGATCACTTCCTCATTCCGACCACGATCACCGGATCACCTGATCACCCGATCACCCGATCACCTAGTCCCCCAATTCCCTGATCACCCGCCGTAGTTCGTATACTGCCGCGACTTCACGTTCGAGGAATGCTCATGGCAGAAGTGGTAGCGACCGCCCGCTCCGGACGCATGATGCGCGTGCTCGATGCGATCGAGCGCATTGGCAATCGTCTGCCGGATCCGGCCGTGCTGTTCTTGCTGATGCTCATTCTCGTATGGGTGCTCTCGGCGCTGCTTTCGACGATCGATTGGCGCACGCTCGACCCGCGCACGGGAGAACCGCTGCAAGTTCTGAATCTTCTCGAAGGGCAGTCGCTCACTGCGTTCGCGAGTCAGATGGTGAGCACGTTCGTGAACTTTCCGCCGCTCGGTGTGGTGCTGGTCGCGATGTTGGGCATTGGCGTCGCCGAGCACACCGGCTTGATTCACGCCGCCCTGCGCGCGCTCTTGAGCGTCACCTCGAAAAAAGTGCTCACGCCGATGGTGATCGCCGTCGGCATCGTAAGCCACATCGCCGTCGATGCCGGCTACGTGTTGGTCATTCCGCTCGGGGCCGTGATTTTTCATGCGGCAGGACGCCATCCGCTCGCGGGTATGGCGGCCGCGTTCGCAGGCGTATCGGGCGGATTCAGCGCAACCTTCGTGCCTTCGAGTCTGGATCCGTTGCTCTCCGGCCTCACGCAGGCCGGCGCACGGGTGCTGGATGCGGACATTCTGATCAATCCGCTCAACAATTATTTCTTCACGACGGCTTCTGCGTTCTTGATCGTGGCGCTCGGCTGGTTCTTGACCGATCGCGTCGTCGAGCCGCGCCTGGCGAAAACCCCGGTCGATGGCGACACCTCGCAGTCTGAGACACTCGAGGCGCTCTCGACGACCGAGCGGCGCGCCTTACGATTCGCGTTGTTGAGCATGCTGATCGGCATCGTGTTGCTGGCGCTGTCCGCGTGGCCGGCGAACTCGCCATGGCGCAATCCCGAGGGCGCGATCTCGGCATCGAATGCGCCGCTGATGCAATCGATCGTGCCGCTGATCTTCGTGCTGTTCCTCATTCCTGCCGTCGTCTACGGCTACGCGGCCCGCACTGTCAAAACTCACCGCGATGTGGTGCGCGGCATGACCAAGTCCATGGAAGGCATGGCCTACTACATCGTTATGGCCTTCTTCGCCGCTCAGTTCATCGCGGCGATGGGCCAGTCGAATCTCGGCGCGTTGATTGCGCTTGAAGGCGCGAATGCATTGAAGTCGTCAGGATTGGCGCCGCAGGTCACGCTCGTCGGTATCGTTTTCTTGAGCGGTTTGGTGAACCTGTTCATCGGCTCAGCCTCGGCGAAGTGGGCGTTGCTCGCACCGATCATGGTGCCGATGTTGATGGCCGTGGGCATCTCACCGGATCTCACGCAAGCGGCCTACCGCGTCGGCGACTCGTCGACCAACATCATCACGCCATTGATGCCGTACTTCCCGCTCATCGTCGTGTATGCCCAGCGCTGGGTGCGCAACTCCGGCATCGGCACCGTCATCGCCATGATGCTGCCGTTTTCAGTGACGCTCCTGATCGTGTGGTCGCTGTTCTTGTTGGTGTTCTGGTCGCTCGGTATCCCGCTTGGCGTACAAGCGAGTTACATCTATTCACCTTGAGGCGTGCGACGCCGCCAGTAATACCAGGCGTCGAGGTCGCGGCCTTGGCCGGCCTCCCAGAGTTCGCGCGGAGTGCGCACCAGGGCGCGATCATCTTCGCTCACTGCGCGCCACGTCGGATCTTTCCTGTCGGTCGCACGCGCTGGCTCGACCTTTTCGATGAAACATCGTTCCATCGCGCCAAACTGCGCATAGTTCGCCTGCGCCTGGATGAGCGGCACACGGTTCGGCCCGCCTTCAAACCAGGGATCGAGATTCTGCACAGGATCGTCTTCCCAAAAGCAGATGCGACAAATTTCGAACGACCCCGGCCAGTCATCCAAAGTGAAGTAGCCGCAGCATGGACAGGGATAGCTTTCCATTGGTCGTGTCCTTTCGCTTCTTCGATTGACGATATCGCGTACGTAACGCCAGCAGTGCTGCGGCGTGTGCGCGGGCGTAAGATGTCCCGATCCAAACCGTTGGCGTCACCGCACATGTCCAATGTCACGTCGCTGCGCAAGTACAAGCAACTGCGGGCAGAGCGCAAGACATTGTGCACGTCCGGATTCCATAAATGGGAGCTCATCACGACGCAGCGCTTCGATGTGAAGCAAGGCAAGCTCGTGACCGTGGAGCGCTGCAAGCGCTGCGGCGAGGAGCGCATTCGCGCCCTCTGAGTGTGATGACGCGCACAACTTGACTGTGACTCTCGCGCATCACCTGGATTGTGTGTAGAGTGCGCCGCTTCCAGCTGCCGTCCGGTCAGCTCGTTCGTCTGGTGATTACACGGTCGTCTCGACCGCACCCCTAGTCTCCCGCCTCTACTGGATCTCGGACCCCTGTGTCTCGAGTTGGGCAGGTAGAGGAAATTTATGCCATTTGCTGCGCTCGGGCTCATGCCCGAACTCGTCCGTGCACTTGCTGATCGCAAGTACAACGAACCCACTCCCGTTCAAGCCAAAGTCATTCCTGAAATTCTCGCCGGCCGCGACATTCTCGCGGGCTCGCAGACAGGCACCGGCAAGACTGCCGGCTTCACGCTGCCGTTGCTGCAGCAGCTTGCCGCCAAGACTGAGATGTCACGCGCGCCGCGTGCGCTCGTCCTCGTGCCCACTCGCGAACTCGCCGCGCAGGTCGCGGACAGCGTGAAAGCGTATGGCAAATATCTGCAATTACGCACCGCCGTGATCTTCGGTGGCGTCAGCATCAACCCACAAATCGATACGCTGCGCCGTGGCGTCGACATCCTGGTCGCCACGCCCGGTCGTTTGCTCGATCACGCCGAGCAACGCACCGTGGATCTGCGACAGGTCGAAATCCTCGTGCTCGATGAAGCGGATCGCATGCTCGACATGGGCTTCATTCGCGACATTCGCCGCGTGCTGAAGTTGTTGCCGGCGAAGCGCCAGAACCTGATGTTCTCGGCTACTTACTCGAAGGACATTCGCGAGCTGGCGCAAGGCATGTTGCGCAATCCCGTCGAGATCGAGGTCGCGCGCAATACCGCCGTCGCTGCGGTCGAACAACGCAGCTATCGCATCCGCAAGGAAGACAAGCGCGCGCTGTTATCGCATCTGGTGAAAGACGGTGATTGGTCGCAGGTGCTCGTTTTCACGCGCACCAAACATGGCGCAAACCGTTTGACCAAGCAGCTCATGCAAGATGGCATCGAAGCAGCCGCGATTCATGGCAACAAAAGTCAGAATGCGCGCACGCAAGCGTTGGCGGACTTCAAGAACTTTCGCATTCGCGTGCTCGTCGCGACGGAAGTCGCATCGCGCGGTCTCGACATCAAAGAGCTGCCGTATGTCGTGAACTTCGAATTGCCCAACGTCCCGGAAGACTACGTGCATCGCATCGGCCGCACGGGCCGTGCCGGCGCGACCGGCATTGCGGTGTCGCTCGTTTCGTCAGATGAGCAAGGCTTGCTGCGCGATATCGAGAAGGTGTTGCGCAAGCCGGTGCCGTTCATGCCAACGCCGGCGTTTGCGCCCGCGCCACCGCCTGTGCCCGAACACAATGAGCGTTATCGCGATCCGCGCGCGGCGAAACATCCGCCACGTCAGGCGCGCGGTCAGCGCCAGGAGCGCAGCCCGCAGCGGGCGGAGGCGCGCGGACAGAGTCGCCCTGCACAATCGCAACAGCCGAGCAGCAATGCGAACAGCGCGTTTCCGTCCGGAAACCAAACGCGCGGCGCGCAACCCGCCGGACAGCAGCGCAACCGTCGGCGGCGTCCGGGTGGCAATCGCGGTTCGTTCGCGGGTCAGTCGCGGTAGGGTTTTGCCGACTTCCTAACTTGTGGGGAGGCAGGGTGCCCAAATGCCGCGATGCGCAGCGATGCGCAGGAGCGGCCTCCCCCCGCTTCGCAGGGGGGAGGAAGTTGCCCCCTCCCTAACCTGCCGGGCAGGACGCCCAAATGCCGCGAGCGCAGGGATGCGCAAGAGCGGCCTCCCCTGCTTCGCAGGGGGAGGAAGTTGCCCCCTCCCTAACCCTCCCCCGCTTCGCAGGGGAGGGAATCGGAAGTTAGCTCAACTGCTAACCGCCAACCGCTAACCGCCAACCGCCAACCGCTGGCGAAAGCCTAGTGCGTCATCGCGTACACGATGACGTTCACACCGAGCATGTAGGCTCGGGTCGAGAACATCTCGAAATACCAGTCACCGTAGGCTTCGCGCTCCCAGCCATCGCCGATGTCCGTGTTGTGGGTGGCGATCACCATCAGGCGGCCCTGGTCGTCGGCCCAGACGCGCATCTGCGGATGCTCGAGTGAGCCTGGCGGATATTTGTGGGCGCCGGCGGGTTCGGCGGTTTCACCGCCGATACTGGCGAAGGGCAGCGCGGGGATCTGCGGTAGGCCGTCGTCGAGATCGTAGACCGAGTGAAAAATCGGATGATCGTTCGGCAACACGCGCCACTCGTGTTCCGGCAGCACGCGACGCATCACATTGGCGAACTGCTGCCACTCCGCATCGCCCCAGAAATCGTCCACCCAGAGGATGCCGCCGTTCGCGAGGTAGTTGCGTAACGCTTCGACCTCTTCATTCGACATCATCATGTAACCCGGATCCGACATGTAGAGCAGCGGGAAATCGCCGAGGTCCTTCGCTAAGAGGCTGCGGCTGGCCGCTTGCGGATTCACGGCAATGCGGGTGAGTTGCGCCAAGCGACGCGCGAAATTGTCATCGCCTTCGGGAAAGTCGGTCTCCCAGCGCGCCCACATGCGACCGTCGTAGGCGTAATACGCCTCGCCCATCCCGCCTTCGCTTTCATAAATCAGGCGCACGAAATTCAATTGCGAAAGATTCGGTTGCACGCCCGAGCGGCCGCCGTCGCCGACCGGAAATTCCGAATCGGCCACGGCGACGAGCGCAACGAGCGCGGCGAGAATCAGTGAGCGGGACAGAACGCGATGCATGAGTGATGGACCGGCGCAGTGGCAACGCGCCTTACGTTCGCTGCTTCGCGATCGCGCACAGATACATTACGAACCTCCGAGCCGCCGGTAGTACTCGGCGATCGCTTCGCGATACTCGTTCGTATCGCCACCCGGTACCGCGGTGCGCGGTGGCGAGCCGGGATTCGCTTTTTGAATTGCGGCCAAGGTCGCAAGCTCGAGTTGATCGACCAACTTGGACATCGCTTCTGGATGGGTGGCGAGCGGATTGCCCGCCAATGCTCGCAGTTCGTGAGCCATACGCTGCAACGCACGCAATTCCTCCGGACTCATCTGTCCGCGGCCCATGCGATTCGCGAGTTGTGCGACGCGCTCGCTCAACTCCCGGGCTTCGCGCCCGCGGCCGGAACCCTGCTCGAGCCCCGACAATGTCCCTGCACGATTGACGATCGGATCCCAAGCGGCCAATCCTTCCGCGCCGCCGCCCGAGTTCGTCGCATTCGGATTCGCGCGCGCATTGCGCGATCCTTCACCGCTTGCTTGCCCTGAAGCAGGGCTGTCGTTACCGGACTCACTCCCAGGCATGCCTTGCTGTTGATCCGACTCGCGCTGCGTTTGCGCGAGCCGCGGCTCATTCTCACCGGCTTGTCCAGGCTGACCGCGTCGCGCAGCATCGAGCGCGCGGCGCAGTTCACCGATCTGTGCCAACAGTTCCTCGGGATTGGACTGCGTGCCCTGGCGCTTGCGATCGTTCGCCGCCAGCGTGGCCGCCTCACGCAAGTCCGACTCGAGCTCGTTGAGCCCTTCACCGATCAGCCCTTCGCGTGCCGCCGCATCGCGCGCCCGGCCGTAAAGCACTTCGGCCGCACTACGATTGATACGAAAGGCAATCCCTGAGCTTTCGAGTTCGTTGACGATCTCGCCCAACCGACGCGCGCCTTCGGGCGTATCGGTGCGATGTCTGTGGACGGCTTCGCGCAGTTCGCGTTGCAAGCGCTCCAGATCGCTGGCCATCTGCTGTTTTGCCGCGGCGATCTCGGCCGCGCTGCGCGGATCGATGGCGCCACGACGCCGACCGGAATTTTGTGCTGCGTTCACCGCACGATTCAGATCCGACTCGACTTCGCGTTGACGCTCAGCGAGATCTTGCGTGCGATCGGCGAAACGATTGAGCGACTCATCGAGCGAGCTACCTTCGCTCGGCCGGTCCATCTGCGTCAGTGCCCGCTGCAAGTTCGCGCTCGCTTCGCGCGCCGCGCGCGTGGCCTCATCGCTGCGCTCCTGTTGATTGGCAGCGCGCATGTCTTCGAGCGCGTTTTCGAGCGAGTTCAGCGCGCTTTGCACCTGGCCTTCACCGCGCTGCCCAGACTGACTTGAGGGCTGACCGCTTCGCTGCGGCTCGCCCGACTGCTGATTCGATGGCTGCCCGGATTGATTCGATGGCTGGCCCGATTGCTGATTCGACGCTTGCTGTTCCCCGCGCTCCTGACGCGCCATTTCGGCCAGGCGACGCCGCAGGTCTTCGGCTTCACGACGCAATTGCTCCTGACGCCAGCGTTGCTCCTGTTGCGTCATCGCCTTGCGTTGCGCTTCTTCGGCGAGCTTCTCCTGGCGCTGCGCGAGTTCTTTCAATTTGCGTAACGCCTCATCGATCTCCTGCTGCTGATTTTCCATCGACAGCTGTGATTGCGATTCGTATTGATTCTTCTCGACATCCATTTCGAGTTCGAACATCTCAGTGAAATTGCGCGCTGCTTGCTGACCGCCTGCGCCGCCGTTCTGACGCTGCATCGCAACCTGCACGTCACGAAACGCCGATTCAGCACGCAGCAATTGCTGTAAAGCCTGCTGCTCGATCGGCACGGCCTCCTCCAACTTGTAGGCTCGCAATTGTTTGGCGGCAGGTTCCATCGTATCGGCGGCGCGCTCCATGCTTTCCACGAACGCGCGGATGCGCTCGTCGGTATCCACCGAGGCGCGAGCGCGCGTGCGCTGCGCCACCGTGCGCGCTTGTTCTGCCAGGGTCATTTGCATGTCCGCCAACATCTTTGCGTTCTCTTCGAGCTGCTCGCGCGTGCGCGCTTCGCGCCGATCGCGGCGCTGCAGATTCCATGTCGCCAAGAGAATTTCGCGTTGACGCTCGGAGATGGCGCCTTGCTCATCGCCGGCACCGCCGCCACCGCCACCGCCACCGCCGCCGCTGACTTGCGTGAAGCGGCGCTCGAATGGCTGCACCGTCACCATGAACAAATCGGTCTGCACCAGCTCGTTGCGATCTTTTGCGACCGCGTAGTACGAGATCACATCGCCGGGTTCGAGCAAGCCGCCATTTTCCTTCGCGTGTTCGGCGCCGAGTTCCTCCAGGCGCAGCATCGAGTTCACATCGATCTGTTTGTCGCCTGCCTTGAGCTTCACTGACTGCCACTCACTACCGTTGACGGCGTAGCGCAGCTCGAGATTCTGAATGCGGAAATCATCCTGCGCCTGCACTTTGACCGGCACTTCCTCGATGCTCGACGCGCGCCAATCGCGGCCAGGGCGTGCAATCGTGATCGTGGGTCGTTCATCGACGATGATCTCGATCGGATAGTCATCGGTCAGTGCGACGAATTCGTCCGCGACCTGCGCGCCTATGTGATAACGCCCCCGCTGTTGAACGTCGATGCTGCCGACGATCGCCTCGCCTGCGGCTTCGAGCGGCACGCGTTCGCCATCGACCATGAGTGCGGGCGCATCGAGCGGCGCGTTGGCAAACACTTCGACCTTCACCTGCGTATCGGCGACGGCGCGGATGTCGCGCAGCGTTTCTTCGACGAGCGGTGCAAGGCCCGTCCATTGCGGATACGAATAGGTCAAACGCACCTTGTCGATGCGTGGCAGATCGGCGACTGCGACACCATGCTCGGCGCTTTGCGTGTTCTCGGCAGCAACGTAGTAATGCAGCGGTCCGCGCAGCGCGTAGAGTTTGAATTCAAAGATGCGCCGATGGTTCTCGTCGCGGCGCGCTTGCATCGGCGCACGCTGCCATTCCTGCTCGTCATCGAAGCGTACATACACGATCGCCAGTTCAGGATCGAAACCGTCGGTCGTGGCACGAATCG
>CAZIXV010000035.1:0-20174 GCA_964543105.1 uncultured Steroidobacteraceae bacterium | reverse complement strand
TAGCCGCATCGGATGCTGGTCAGCTAGCTGCCTAGCTGACCAGCCGGCCGTTAGAAGATTTCAAACAATCCCGCACCGCCCATGCCGCCGCCGATGCACATCGTCACGACGCCGTACTTGGCGCCGCGGCGCTTGCCTTCCAGCAGGATATGGCCGCTCATGCGTGCGCCCGACATGCCGTAGGGATGGCCGATCGAGATCGCGCCGCCGGAGACATTGAGCTTTTCATTCGGGATGCCGAGCTTGTCGCGGCAGTAGATCACCTGGCTTGCGAACGCTTCGTTCAATTCCCAGATGTCGATCTGGTCGACCGTCAGGCCGTGTTGCTTGAGCAGCTTCGGCACCGCGAACACCGGGCCGATGCCCATTTCTTCGGGACCGCAGCCCGCAACCATCATGCCGCGGTAAGCGCCGAGTGGCTTGAGGCCGCGCTTTTCGGCTTCCTTCGCTTCCATCAAAACGAGTGCCGAGGCGCCATCCGAGAGCTGCGAGGCATTGCCGGCGGTGATGAACTTGCCTTCCTTGACGCGTTGTCCGCCTTTGAACACCGGTTGCAGCTTCTGCAAATCTGCGAGCGCCGTTTTCGGACGATTGCCTTCGTCGAGCTTCAGGGTGACTTCCTTCTCGGAGGTCGCGCCGGTTTCTTTGTCGGTGACGATCATGGTCGTCGTCGTCGCAATGATCTCGTCGTTGTAGCGGCCGTCAGCCTGCGCCTGTGCCGTGCGTTGCTGTGACAGCAGCGCATATTCGTCTTGCGCCTCGCGGCTGACACCGTAGCGTTCGGCGACGATTTCCGCCGTTTCGATCATTGTCATGTAGACCTCGGGCACGTTCTTGACGAGCCACGGATCAGCGCCGCGAAAACGATTGATTTTGTCGTTCTGCACCAGCGAGATCGATTCAACGCCACCGCCGATGGCGATTTGCATGCCGTCGTTGATGATCTGCTTGGCGGCCGTTGCGATCGCCATCAAGCCCGAGGAGCACTGACGATCGATCGTCATCCCTGGCACTGTCACCGGCAAACCGGCACGCAGCAGCGCCTGGCGAGCCACGTTGCCGCCGGTCGTGCCTTGCTGGAGGGCGCAGCCGAGGATCACATCTTCGACTTCTGCCGGATCGATACCGGCGCGCTGCACCGCATTGGCGATCGCGATCGAAGCGAGTTCCTGACCTTGAGTGTTGTTGTACGCGCCGCGATAGGCTTTGCCGATCGGCGTACGTGCGGTAGAGACAATGACTGCTTCACGCATGAGATGTACCTGTCCAGTTGACGGTTGACAGTTGACCGTTGACGGTCAGAAAGGCGCTGCATCGCAGCGCCAAACTGTCGCTTAACCGTATGCCAATAAAACCCACAACCTTTGACGGTCGAGATGCGCGGTTCGTTCTGAACCGTCAACTGCCAACCGCCAACGGTCAACCTATTTCATATCCTGGAAACGCTTGCCTTCCGCAGCCAGCTTCTCGAGCAACGGCGAGATTTTGAAATCCGGCCCCAGCTTCGGCTGATATTCCTTGAGTTTCGCAACGACGGTCTGCAAGCCCACCGTGTCGGCATAGAACATCGGACCGCCGCGATACACCGGCCAGCCATAGCCGTTGATCCACACGATATCGATATCGGAAGGACGGATCGCAATGCCTTCTTCGAGAATCTTCGCGCCCTCATTGATCATCGGATAGATCAGGCGTTCGAGAATCTCGTCTTCCGAAATCGTGCGCGGCTGATTGCCAGCCTTCGCCATGAAGTCCTTGACGATCTTTTCGGTGATCGGCGAAGGCTTCGCATTGCGCTTCTCGTCGTAATCGTAGAAGCCGGCGCCGGTCTTCTGGCCGCGGCGATCCATTTCGCACAGCACTTCACGCACCGTCGAGCTCTTCGAAGTTTCCTTGCTCCAGCCGATGTCGAGCCCTGCGAGGTCGGACATTGCGAACGGTCCCATCGGCATGCCGAATTCATACAACGGCTTGTCGACCTCCCAAGGCATGGCGCCTTCGAGCATCATCGCCTGCGCTTGCGCCTGGCGGGCGGCAAGCATGCGATTGCCCACGAAGCCGTGACACACGCCGACGAGGACGGCGACCTTGCCGATCTTCTTCGCAAGTTGCATCGAGGTGGCGATCACTTGCTTGGAAGTCTTCTCGCCGCGCACCACTTCGAGCAGACGCATCACGTTCGCAGGCGAGAAGAAGTGCAGACCGATCACCCAATCCGGGCGGCTCGTCGCGCTCGCAATCTCATTCACATTCAAATACGAAGTGTTCGTTGCGAGGATCGCGCCTTGCTTTGCGATCTTGTCGAGTTTGCCGAAGACATCTTTCTTGATGTCCATGTTCTCGAACACGGCTTCGATGATGAGATCGCAGTCGGCGAGTGCGGACATGTCGAGCGCGCCGCTCAACAGGCCCATGCGCTTTTCGACGTCTTCTGCCGTGATACGGCCGCGCTTCGCCGTGGACTCGTAGTTCTTGCGGATCACGCCCAATCCGCGCTCGAGCGCTTCTTGCTTCATTTCCACGATCGTGACGGGGATGCCGACGTTCGCGAAATTCATCGCGATGCCGCCGCCCATCGTGCCTGCGCCAATGATGCCGACCTTCTTGATCGGCACGACCGGCGTGTCATCGGCGACATCCGGCACTTTCCACGCTTGACGCTCGGCAAAGAACACATAGCGTTGTGCCTTCGACTGCGTACCTTCCATCAACTCCGTGAAGAGTTTGCGTTCGAGCTTCAGACCTTCATCGAAGGGCAGATTGACGGCTGCTTCGATCGTTTGAATGTTGTATTCAGGTGCATCGAAGCCGCGGAATTTTTTCGCATTGGCTTTGCGGAACTCCGCGAAGATTTCCGGCTTGCCGCGAGCCGCTTCGACCTTCTCGTTCATGTCGCGCACTTTCTTCAGCGGGCGATTTTCGGCGATCACCTTTTTCGCGAAGGCGACGGCCGCAGAGCGCAGTTCGCCTTCTGGCACGATTTCATCGATCAGACCGGCTTTGTGCGCGGCGCTGGCGCCGACGTGCTTACCCGAAGTCACCATGTCGAGCGCTTGCTCGACACCGACGATGCGCGGCAGCCGCTGCGTGCCGCCGGCGCCCGGCAAGAGGCCCAGCCTCACTTCAGGCAGACCGCATTTCGCGGAAGGGACGGCGACGCGGTAGTGACAACACAACGCGACTTCGAGGCCGCCACCGAGCGCGGTACCGTGGATAGCGGCGATGACAGGCTTGGGAGAGTTTTCGATGGCGTCTTCCGCCTCGACGAGACTCGGTGCTTGAGGCGGCTTGCCGAATTCGGTGATGTCGGCGCCAGCGATGAAGGTCCTGCCTTCGCAGATCAACACGATGGCTTTCACCGCGCTGTTGTCGATCGCTTCTTTCATTCCCTTGACGATGGATTCACGCACTGGTTGCGACAGCGCGTTCACCGGCGGCGAATTGATCGAGAGGATGCCGATTTCACCTTCGACGGCGAGATTGGCGACGGCGTTGATAGCCCCCATCAGTGCGTCTCCCATACTGAATGTTTGAAAAGAATCCGCCGACCGTACGCAATTCGAGAGCAACTCAGGGATCGCAGTCGGAGCAGCGGGGCCGGCATTATAGGCTCAGATTCGGAACCGGATACTGCATTGCAAAGGATTCCACAGTGCGGTCGACCAAGGCGGCTGTGGCTCGATCAAGCGGCGCAAAAGATTGGAAATTCGCGCTAGTCAGCGCACATCGGCTGCTGAAAAGTCGGCAAAGAAGGCGTCAGGCACCGGAATTGCGGATGTCCCGAATTGCATTGAGTTTCGCTGCGCGGTTTCGCTTTGATCCATTGCGCACAGTAAAAGAAGGTGCGGCCTAATCGTTGCATATCCCACGGCTCCGGCGCTCATCCGAAGCGTGCGTCACGCATCGAGCGCCGCGCATTTGCATGCGTGTCTCTGGGTGTGAATTAAGGAAGGAGATTTCATGAGTTGGAGTTCGGGGCTCAAAGGACACGCGGCCTGGATCGGTGTGAGCACGATTTCGCTCGGTTTGGCTACCGGCGCGAGCGCGGCGGATGCCGCCAGCAACGATGCGTTCAAGCGCATCAAACCGATCGTCGATGTGCGACTGCGCTATGAACATGTCGACCAGGCACCACTGCCGGAAGACGCAGAGGCGAGTACTTTGCGACTGCGTTTGGGGTTCGAGACGGACAAGCAATGGCATACGAGCTTGCTTGCCGAAGGCGAGTTCGTCTGGCCGCTCGCGGGCGACTATCGCGATGACAATGCCGTTGCCAGGAACGTCGCTTATCCCGTCATCCCGGATCCTGAAAGTTACGAACTCAATCGTCTGCAACTCACCAACACAGCACTACCGGATACAACCGTGACGCTTGGGCGGCAGCGCATCCTGCTCGATGATCATCGCTTCGTTGGCAATGTCGGGTGGCGTCAAAACGAGCAGACTTTCGATGCGGTACGTATCGTGAATCGCTCGCTCGCGCCGCTCACGATCGATGTCACGTATTTGAATCGGGTGAATCGCATCTTCGGGCCCGATTCGCCGCAAGGGCGTTACAAGGGCGATGGCTATCTCGCCAATCTCGCCTACCAGACACCCATCGGCAAACTCACCGGGTTCGCTTATCTGCTCGATTTCGATGC
Source organism: uncultured Steroidobacteraceae bacterium (assembly GCA_964543105.1). Lineage (GTDB taxonomy): Bacteria > Pseudomonadota > Gammaproteobacteria > Steroidobacterales > Steroidobacteraceae > Steroidobacter. The sequence continues at coordinate 15,531 of CAZIXV010000035.1, read as the reverse complement.
GATCGATCCGCCGCGCGTGCCGCTGGCGATGAATCCACTTCGAGCGTCGAGTGACACCTACGGCGTGCGCTTGGCGGGTGAGCAGGTTGTCAGTGAGATCAAACTCGCTTACGTGGCGTCGTATGCGACCCAAGAGGATTCGGGTCGCAATCCGCTCACGTTCGATCTGGATTATTCCCTGCTGGAACTCACGGCATCGCTGCGCGGATTCAGCCTGACGCTGGGGCAGGAAGTGCTCGAAGGCGATGGCAGCGTCGGCTTCGCCACGCCGCTTGCCACGTTGCACAAGTTCAATGGTTGGGCCGATAAGTTTCTAACGACACCGGCGAATGGTCTCGAGGATCGCTATGGGAGCCTTGGCTATGCAACCAAGGGATGGAGCGTGTTCGACAACGTTGCGGTGAACGTTGCCTATCACCAATACGAAACGGAGCGCGGCGGCTTCGACTTGGGCGATGAGTTCAATGTGCAGCTTCAAACGAAATGGCAGCGGTTCACCGGCACGCTGAAATATGCTGACTACGATGCGAAGCCTGTTGCTGCCACTGCGGCGTATCAGGACACGGCGAAGCTGTGGGCGATGGTGGAATACGCGTGGTAGCGCGCGTTACGGGCTCGTGAAGGCGCAGCCATAGACCGTCGGTTCGGCCGTGCAGATATCCGGCGAGCCGTGGTCTTGCCAGTACGGCATCAGATTCACTGCGCTGATGATCTCGCGGAAGCGCGCATGTTCACGCAAGAACTGAGTTTGCGGCAGCCACAGGACGCGTAACGGCACGGCCTCATTCTGATTCGCCAGACGCAGCATGCGATTGAAGACGAAATCGGGACGGCGCAACGCGGCCCCGAACAAAATCTCCGCATCGACATCGATCCGGCGCTCATCGGCGCTACGCGTCACGACGCGCAGCGCTGTCGCCGCGTTGCCGTCGCTCGCAGCAACCAGCGCGCGAATCAATTCTTCGCGTGCACCATCGCTCTTGCGTAGGAGTTCCTCAGCCGCCGCGGGCTCGCCCGCCAGCAATTGCATGGCGGCATGAATACGCGCGGTGTCCGCGGTCACCTCATCCGTGCCTTCGGTTTGCGAATCAGTGGCGAATGTCGCGTAAGCAGCGCACTGGCGTGCGCCGCGATTGCCGGGCTGTAACTCGATGGCGCGTGTCGCGGTCGTGAGCGCCTGATGCGCATGACCCGTGTCCATGAGCAAGCACCCGAGCCCTTCGAGCGCCGCGAGTGAACTGGGATCCAGCGCGAGCGCGATGTCGAAATGTTCGCGTGCTGCGGTCCAGCTGGTGCGTCGCAGCCGCACGATCCCGAGCGCGGCTTGCGCATCGGCAAGCTCGGCATCGCTCGTGAGCGCGCGTTCTGCGGCAGCGGCCGCAAGCTTCGTCAACGCAGGCTCGTCTTGTCCGCCGACACTGAGATAGGCAAGCGACAGCAATGCGCGCGCTCGTGCGAAGTCTGGATGAGCACGCAGCAACGCCTCGAGCTGCTCGATCTGGATCGCGCTGCGTGTTGCGGCCGGTGGGGCGGTAAAGCCGGTTGCTGCCGGATCGTGGAGTGCATCACTTGCTTGCAAGAACGCCTCATACGCTTGCACATCGCTCGTCCCGAGCGCCACGGACCAATCGATGCCGCTGGTCGGTGCGTTCAAGAAGCCTGGCAATCGCTCAGCAAGCTGCAGCATCGTCGCGAGCGACGATTCGTTCGAAAGCTCGAGTTCCGCGCGCTTATCGACGATCCCATCGGGAGCAACCAATTCCGCGCTCGCTTGTGTGCCATCGGGATGCAATGTGACGCGCAATGAAAAGGGCGCCGCGCTGGCGCTCGCGGCGATTGCCGGTGCTGGCGCCACTTTCATCTTGCCGCGCGCCAGCAAATGCCGCAGTTCGCGCTGGAGCCAAGGAGGGCCTGCGGTGAGATCGGTTTCGGCGTCGAATTGCCGCACCTCCACTTGCAGCGGGCGAGTCGAATGAAAGGCTTCGCGAACGACTTCGGGCGGGGGCGGCGGCGCGGGCGTTACTGGAGCAAATATGCGCCAGGCAAACCAGACGAGGAATGCAGCGAGCAGCAGTAAACCGGCGAGGCGTAAGCGATTCATGCCAGGAAGCGTGCCGTTCGGCTGCGCGACCTGCAAGCGCACCATGGTGCGTGACGGAATGCGCTGGAAAGACGACCATTGCACTTCATCATTTGTTGCACGTGATCGTCATGGACAAACCCAATCTTTATCTGCTGCGCGGGAGCGAGATCGCCGCGCGGTCGCAAACGTTTTCGCATCCATGGAATCCGCAGTCGGAGATCACCGGCTACCAGATGGGCAAATCCACGGGCTTGAAGCGTACCGGCGTCAACCTGGCGCGGCTTGCGCCCGGTAAGGAGTCGTTCGTGTATCACGCGCATTGGATCGAAGAAGAGTGGATTTACATTCTTCAAGGCCGTGGTGTGGCGCGCATCGACGATGTGAATTATGAAGTCGGTCCGGGCGACTTCATGGCCTTTCCGACGCCGGGCGTCGCCCATCACCTCACGAATCCCTTCGATGAGGAACTCGTTTATTTGATGGGCGGGGAAAACAGCGAGCACGATGTCGCGGATTTTCCGGATCACGGCAAGCGCGTCTTCAAACACCGCAAAGGCGCGGATGTCTTCGATTTGGAGGATGCGCAGCCGTTTGGACCTCTAGACGGTGATTAACTGGAAATCCGCTCGTGCTGAGCGCGAGGGGTGATCAGATGATCCGGTGATCGCGACCAGAAGGGATGCGCAATCGAACGCCTCTTAAGGCCTAACGGCTAGCCGTCAGGCGCTCACTGAGTTCGCGGAGCTGCTTGCGAGCGGCCACATCGTAAGCCTGCGCATTCGCTTTCATTTCGCGCTGACCATTGAAAAACAAGCCGGTCTTGAACTTGAGATCGGGCGAGGTGGCGACGTGCATGACGGCGTCGGCGCCTTCATCCACACTGCTGCGCGGCTCGACGCCGGCGCTGCGCACCATCGTCGTGTCCATATACGTCGCCGGATGCAGTGCATGCACGGTGATGTTCTTCACCGCGAGTTCTTCGGCAAGGTCCTGGGTGAATAGAACTTGAGCGAGCTTGCTTTGCGCGTAGGCGCGGCCGCCGCTGTAGCCACGCTCGAGCATCACATCCTCGAAGTCGATCGGCTGCTGCGCGAGCGAGGAAACGTTCACGATGCGAGCCGGGGAGCCGGCGATCAACTGCGGAATCAGCAGACGCGTCAGTAGGTAGCCCGACAGATAGTTCACTGCGAAACGTAGCTCATGACCATCGCGGCTGACTTCGCGCGTCTCGCTGCCATCACGATTCGATGAACCGATCCCGGCATTGTTGATCAGCAGATGCAAACGCTCATGATCGGCGGCAATCGTTTCTGCAAGCTCGCGCACTTCGGCGAGCGACGCGAAATCGGCGCGATAGAACTTCGCGCTACCGGGCGTTTCTTTTTCGATCGCGGCGATGAGCGCCTGGCCGCGCTCTTCATTGCGCCCGTGGACGAGCACGTGCGCGCCCATGTGCGCCAATCTCAGCGCGACGACTTTGCCGAGGCCGTCGGTCGAGCCGGTGACGAGTACGGTCTTGCCTTCCAGCGGCTTTGCCGCAGGACCCATGCCACTTGGCGAACTCGTTGGCGCATCGCCTTGCGCCGATGCGGCGTACGTGCGTTCGGCGCGTGACCCGAATGCGGCAAGCGCAGCGACGCCGCTGAGCAGTATCGCGCGCCGACCGATGTGTTTAGTGCGGAACGTCATGGAGTGTCCTAAGCGCTACGTGCGCCAGCGAATTGAACGGTCTGCTTCGATAACAACATGCTCAGCGAACCCCGAGCCCGAGCCCCGAGCCCCGAGCCCAACTCACCGCCACTGATTCCCACCCTGATCTTGCACCACGGCCTGCTCGGCGCGGCGCGGTAAGCCATCGAACGTCGAACTGCGCATGTACACCCGCGCGTTGTCACGGGCGTCGAACGATGCCGCATTGCCTTCGATGGTGCTGTTCGCAATATGCACGACGGCATCTTCGACGATGACGCCGGTGCCCGAGGCGCTCACGCGGCTGTTCGTGATGTACAGCTCGCAGCCGCCCCGCGCGGTAATCGCATTGCCATCGACAAAAATATTGCGGTTGTCCAGATGCAGCATGCGCCGGCCTTCGCAAATGATTGGCTCGGCGCCGCGCTGGCCTGCGGCGCCTGCCGCTGGCGTCACGGTCGGCGTACCCGAGGAAACGATGCTGATGCCGGGGCCGCTGACTTTTATCTGGCCATCAGCGCGTTCGATCGTGTAATTCGGCGTTGCGGCAGGTTCGGCCGCAGCCATCTCTGTTGTCGATGTCGACGATGTGTCGGCTTCTCGCGCCGGTTCGATCTCGGGCGCCGGTGGTGATGCTTCGGACGGGGCGGTAGTCGGGGGGGTTGATGCGCTGAGCGTTGCGACGGGAACGGCAGCCAACTCATCCAATTTCACGGCGCGGACCTCGCCGCTGGCCTTATCGCGCACGGTAAAGACGCCGGCGCTCGCGTCCGTAGCGACGACTTCCAGCGCAGGATTGCGCTGCAATGCCGCGCGCGCCCAATTGAGTTCTCCGCTCGCAGATTCCGCATCGGCAGCCGGACTCGTGACTTCCGGGACTTGTTTGACACAAGCCGACAGGCACAACGCGACGCACGCGCTCACCCAAGCCGTTCGTGCAGCGCTGTGTTGGGGTCGACTCCGAAGCGTTTCCATGATGCCTCCACGTGCGTGTTGCCAGGCAATCCTCGCGCCTGACGTGTTCCCAAGTCCAGAACTCTCCAACGATCGAGAGCGGGTTTAGTGCCGCAAGAGGAAGCTTCTATCCATTGAGCGCTTTGACCAATTCCGCTTCGCGCGCCGGCGCGAATCCCGCGCGCAGCTTTTCTTGTTGCGCGGCGGGGCGAGTGGCATGCCACGTGAGCGTGTCGCGCACCGTCGTATCGAGCGGGCGAAAACGCAGTCCTTGCGCCACAGCACGTGCCGAGCTGATGAGCGCCGCGCCGGCGAATTCACCGATCGGCGGCGTCCAGATCGGAATCTCGCCACTGGCGTCGGCACCGTGATTTTCCAAGAAGGCCGCCGACGCCCAAACGAATCGCGTGTCTGCGCCGGACACCCGTTTGCTCGTGTCGAGCAGGTCACCCATCGTGACGGCGCCGGGCGGATTGCACGCGTTGTAACGGCCGCTGATTTGACGCTCGACACACGCGCGCATGAATTCCGCCAGGTCGCGCACGTCGATGAATTGAATCGGATCGCCCGCATTGCCCGGTGCGAGCATCGTTCCGCCTCGAGAGACGCGTACCGGCCAGTACGTGAAGCGGTCGGTCGGGTCGCCGGGGCCGACGATGTAGGTGGGACGAATGATCGCGCAGCGCTGGCCGAAAGCCTGCTCCACCGTCTGCTCGCACAAGGCCTTCAAACCGCCGTACGTCGTATCCGTAATTTCTTCGACATTCGGATCCGCGAGCGTGGCAAGTGTGTAGTCCTCATCGATGCCCGGCGGCGTCAAATTCGCGTACGCCGAAATGCTCGACACGAAGATGTAGTGCTGCGCGTGGTCGCGCAACATGTCCGTCGACAGCCGAACCTGTTTGGGCGTGTAACCGGAGTTGTCGATGACTACGTCCCAGTCGCGACCTTGCAGCGCATCCATCTTGCCGTTGCGATCGCCGATGAGCGATTCGATATCGGCGGCCAACTGCGGCTGACGTCGACCGCGATTCAAGAGCGTGAGCTGATGGCCGGCGGCGTGCAGCACCTCGACGAAATGCGGACCGATGAAACCGGTGCCGCCCAAGATCAATACACGCAGCGGTTTCGCTTGCGCCGCGCGCAGAGGCGTCATCATCCAGGCCGTTGCAGCGGCTGCAGCCGCTGCGGTGAGTTTGAAGGCGTCACGCCGATTCATGGGTACGTCCTTACGTGCGTTAGTTACAAGTCGAGAGACTTCCAATCCATTGCCGCAATAGCGCCACGCCCGCGGCATCGGGGATCAAAGAACCGACCGGCGGCATCGCATGCGCATCGCGACGATTGGCGCGATTCACGACGATGGAGTTGTCCGCGTTGCCGACTGCGATCAGACGAGCCGCGCTGCCGAGGCCGAGGTCGCCCAATTGCGGTGCGATGTTGCAGGTATTCGTCTCGGCGAGAGACGTCGTGTAACGCAAATCCATGTTGCTTTGCGTGGGCCCGCCCGGGCGATGGCATTGCGCGCAATTGGTATGGAGGTAGGCGCGTGCGCGATCAGCTAAAGGTGCGCTGGCGTCTTCAGGATTCGGCATCACGCTTGCGGTCGCAGGATCCGTGATCGCGGGCGTCAACATGCCAATCGAACTCAGCGTCGTGAGTTGATGGGCGGTGCGACCGGTCTGCGGGTACGTCAACGCGCGATTGAGCTGCGCCGTTTCCGGACCGAGCGCGTGCCCTGCCGCGGCTGTGTGGCATTGCATGCACTGCGCTTCACTCGGGAAGATCCATTGCTGACCATCGATCGTGCGGGTCGCGCCGCCGCGCACCAGCGTCGCATCGGTCTGCGCCGCATTCCATTCATAGGAGAATCCGCCCCAGCTGCCATCGGGATGCCGCATGAACAAGCGCGTCTCGACCAACCGCGTGTTGTTACGGAATTCCTTCATCAATACGGTGCCTTCCGGGAAGGTCCAGCGACCGGTTGAGTTGGCGTTGATTGCCGTTCCTTCCGGCAAGGCAATCCAGCGATTCTTCGCCAAACCGTCGGACCAGAACGGCGCGTTGATGTCGTAGGGCACCAAGCCGCTCGCGGGCTGCGTCGGGTTGTTGGGATCGACGCAGCCGGTTTCACTGAGGCGTGCCTTTACAGAAGTGCCTGTGCCGCTGGACTGGAAGATCAGGCGATGAATGCCGCCGCCGATGTAATCAAGTGCATACAGCTCGCCGTCATTGCCTTGAGCGAAAGACGAGATGCCGAGCGACGAGTCGGTCAGTTCCGTCGGTTCGCGGCTCGACGTCCCATCATCGATCCAGGTCCAGATTCGCCCGCTGACAAAGTCGCCGAAGATGAAGCGCCCCACGAGCGGCGTAGCTTGCGTGCCGCGGTAGACGTAGCCGCCAGTAATCGACTCGCCGCGCGGATGCGGATATTCCGCCACCGGATCGATCGGTGTGTCGATGCAACTCATGCCCGGATAGTCATGGGCGCCTTCGCGACAGCTCCAACCGTAATTGCCGCGGGATGCGATGCGGTTGACCTCCTCGAAGTTGCCTTGTCCCACATCGGCGAGCCACAGATCGCCATTTGCACGATCGAAGTTCCAGCGCCATGGATTGCGCAGGCCGTACGCGTAGATCTCTGGGCAGGTGCCGCTTGCTCGACTGCCTGAGTCCGGACACTTGTCGGTGGGGTTCGCTGCATTGAAGAAAGGATTGGATTCGGGCACGACGTAACGCGTGGCGGCATCGACATCGACGTCAATGCGTAACAGCTTGCCGAGCAAGGTCGTCAGTCGTTGTCCGTTCTGGTACGGATCGCCACCACCGCCGCCGTCACCAAAACCGATGTACAGATAGTCATCCGGCCCGAAGGCGATGTGCCCGCCGTTGTGGTTCGCGGCCGGCTGGTTCGCCGTCAACAGCACGACTTCGCTGGCTGGATCGAGCGTGCTGCCATCGGCCGAAGCCATGAACGAGGACACCCTGGATATCAATCTGCCACTCGAATGGGTGTAAGAAAGGAAGACACGCCGATCGGTCGGGAAGTTCGGATGGAAGGCCATGCCGAGTAAGCCGGCTTCGTGGGCGTTCGAGTCCACGCGATCTCTGATATCGACGAAGATCGCTGTGGACGCCACGTTGTTGACGTTCTCGAACCGGCGCACGACGCCGCTTTTCTCCACGAGATACCAGTGAGTATTGATTCCGGGGGCCTGCAGCATCGCGATCGGATTGGAGAATCGCAGGGCAGGAAAGACACGCGACAATTGCAGTTGCGTCGCGTCTTTCTCCCAGGCGGTGCACGTCGTGTTCGCCGGCCGAGCATCGAGCCCTGAACTTGAAACCGGCGGCGCAGCTGGCGTCGTCGCTGTCGCAGCACTCGATGCGGCCGAAGTATTTCCAGCGCCATCGAACGAACGCACGGTGTAGCTGTACGCAGTGTTCGCCGCGACGCTTGCATCCGCATAGGTCGTCGCCGTGACGGTGGCGAGTGCCGTGGTCGCGCCGTCACGATAGATGCGATAACCCGCCAAACCTGAGCCGCCCGTGTCCGTGGATGCGGCCCACGTCAACTCGATGCGCGTCGCCGACGCTGCGCTTGCTGTCAGATTTTGCGGAACGCTCGGTGCGCTCGTGTCGATGGGATTGGGGTTAGGGGGCGGGGGCGGCGGATCATTCGGTTGCGTGTTCGAACCGCTGCCGCAAGCGCCTAGCGTGAGGAGTGCACCTGCAAGCAGAACGTAAGCAGCGTGACGCAGCACACGTGCGTTCTGCCGAGTGGGCGATGAAGCGAGCATCCAACCTCCAAGTTGTTTGCATCGAATGATGCAACGAAGGACAGCGCGAGCACTGATCTGTCGGTCGTTTGCGACTGTCGACCTTGCAAGCTCGCGTGACTTTCGATGATGCGCCTGTCGCAATCTGCAGCGCTACTCGCCCTTAGGTCCAAGGCGGCGGGCGCCGTAGACAGTCGTTTCGCCGCTTTCCTAAGATAGCCGCCCGCCCAAGCTCGCTCACCACGTCACGGATGTCCTTTCCAGCCTTTCCTCCGGATTTGATCGCGCATCGAGGTAACGCCGCGGAGTTTCCGGAAAACACCTTACCGGCGATTCGCTCGGCGCTAGATTTGGGCGCGCGCTTCGTGGAGTTCGATGTGCAACTCACGGCGGATCGTCAGCCCGTGCTGTTGCACGATTCGAGTTTGAAGCGCACGGCAGGCATTGATCGCAACGCGCTCGAGATGACGCTGGCGGAACTGAGCGAGGTGCGCGTCAACGAAGCAGCACGCTTTCACAAGCGCTATACCGATGTCGGCATTCCGACCCTCGCGCAAGCGGCGAGTGTGCTCGAGTCTCATCCCACCGCGACCGCGTTCGTCGAACTGAAGCGCACCAGCCTGCGCACGTTCGGTCAGGAAGCCTTCGTGCATAAGGTGATCGATGCGCTGAAGCCCGTGCTGCGTCAATGCGTCATCATCTCCGCCGATTTGGCGGCGATTCACTACGTGCGCCAAACCACTGCGTTGCGCGTGGGCTGGGTGCTGCCGGATTACACGAATCTGTCGGCGCTGAAATGCGAGGCGCTCGCGCCGGACTATGTGTTCTGCGATCACCAACTGCTCACGGACACAGCCTCGCGTTTGTGGCGCGGCACGTGGCGTTGGGCGATCTACGAGGTGACGACACCGCAGCTGGCATTCGAGCTTGCCGCGCGCGGTTCGAAGCTGATCGAGACGATGGCGGTGCGCAGCATGCTGCGCGAGTTCAGGAACCTGCGCACCGCGCGAAGCGCGGTGCAATGAAGGCACGGTCCGAGAGTCGCGATAGCGCCCTGCAGCTCAACTCTCCATCAGCAGCTTCGCGATCTGACGGTCGGCCCAGCTCTCGCCCGTGAATTGATCCATGAAGCCGCAGTGTCCGCCGCGCGCAATCGTGTTGATGTGCAGGTATGGGGTGCGCGCCAGCGCATCGAGATCGGTAGCCGGAATGATCGGGTCGTCGAGCGCGAACAGGATGTGGCTTGGCACCGCGAGGTTCGCAAGCGCATCACCGACGATGGCATAGCCATTCAAATACGAATCCAAGTCGGCAAATTCGCTGAAACGCGCGACGAGAATTTCGGTCATCGTCTTGATGCTGCGTTGTTCGAGAATCGGGCTGAAGTCGTAAAGCTTGGGAAACAGCGACTGTTTGAGGCGCAGCGAGCGCTTCCACTTGTCCATGAAATACCAGCGATAGACGAGCGGTCCGTGTTCGAGAATTTCCATCGTGCTGTGCGGGCGTAGCACGGGGCACACGGCAATCGCGCGCTCGAGTTGCAAGCCGGCGCCCGCGGCCGCATTCGCCACACGCAATGCAAAATTGCCGCCGAGCGAAAAGCCCGCCACGCTCGTGCGTGCATTCGGAAACATTCCTTGAATGCACTTCACGGCACCGACGACTTCATCAAGGCGACAGGAATGAAAGATGTCTTCGTTCAAGTGATGGCTTGGACCGTGGTCGCGGAAATTGAGCCGAAACACATCGAAGCCGCGCTCGAACAAATAGCTGCCGAGCGAGAGCACATATAAAGATTCGGCGCTGCCTTCCCAACCGTGCAGCAGAATGGCGAGTCCTTTGGCGCTAGGTCGGCCCGCAGTGCGTTGGCTCGAATAGTGACCTAGCAAGCGAACGTTTTCGCCGCAATCCAGAACGTGATCGACCGAAGCCGACAACAATGCCCGCGCACGGTGTTGCAGCCAGGGTTTGCGCACTTTCAGGCTGGGTAGAATCGATTGAACATGCGCGTTCGCCAGCCAGCGTGGCGGCGAGAAACTCGCGGGATCGATGTGCGGTGTGTCGACAGGAGTGGCGAGAGTCGTCATGAACTCAGATGAATTTCGGTCGAGCCGGGCAAGCTCGAAGCAAAGTCGGGCCCGACCAAGAGCGCCGGCGTCGTATAGCCCGGATCGGGCACGCCCGCGAAGACCTCGGTCAGAATCCCAAGGGCGGCGTGCACTGTGAGCGTATAGCTGTTGGCCGTGCGCAGTCGCGCGGTAATGATTTTCCCTTGCGCATTGCGCGCTTCACCCCACACGAACGAAGGATTGTCATCGCGCTGCGTTTGCGTCGGCGGCTGTACGCGATGCTTCACCATGAAGCGCAGCAATGCTTTGAGCCAGCGTTGGCGCAAGATCGGCGCCATGCTGTTCAATCGCCGCATGTTCGCGATCTCCTTGAGCGAACTCGCTTTGAACACCTCGATGTTCGCAATGCCGGTCGTATGAAATGCCGTGACGACATCGCCCCACGGGATTGCCGCGGCGAGTCGCTCGCCTGCGCCGAAATCGATCGTGCGCGTCAGCGAGCCCCAAGGAATTTCGACGAGCTTGCCGTCGCGGCGCACCGACGAACCCTTGCCGAGAATGTCGACACCGGTTTTTGCCGTGCCTTGCGATACGCCGGCTTTCGCTTCGAAGCCGAGCGCCAGATGCGTGGCATCGCGCATCGCCAGTTTCAATTTCAAGGCAACGCAATCCGTGGGTACGACATCGAAGCCCACGCCCGGACAGAGCACGATGCCAGAGCGCTGCGCTTTTTCGTGCACGCGGTGCGCCAGCTCGAACACATCGATCTCGCCCGTGATATCGAAGTAATGCACATGCGTGGCAAGACACGCCTGCATCATCGAGCGTGCGGTGTGCTTGAACGGCCCGGCACAGTGCAGCACCGCGCGTTGGTTTGCGAGCGTGCGCACGAGCGAGGTGTGATCGTCGAGATCGAAGATGGCGCTTTTGCAGCCGAGTTCAGCGGCGAGTTTCTGGATCTTCTCTTTTGAGCGTCCTGCTAGCACGGGCGTCATGCCGCGACGCACGGCCTCGCGGGCAATCAGTTCGCCGGTGTAACCGTTCGCGCCATACAGCAACCAGGAATCGCTCGACGCCACGCTCAACTCTCGCTGCTGGGGATGGCCGCGAACTCCACTCGATTGTTCTGTGCGGCGATGCGGTTCCACTCGCCGGCAGTGGCCAGGTTGAGGCGCTCGCCGTCGAGATACGGCACCTTCGGTTTGCGCCCGGCGTAGGAGACTTCGATCGTCAATGCATTATTCGTTTGTTGTCTGATCGTCGAGATGAGGTTGGCAAACGCTACCGACTGGCGCTGCGCGCTCGTGAGACTGTCATCGAATGGATTGCCGACGAGATCGCAACGCTTCAACGGCAAGTCATCGGCTGCCATCGAGTAGCCTTCGATGCCATTGCCGGTGAGACAGAATTCGCCGACGTAGGTTTCGATGTTGAGGCGGCCTCGAAACCCCTGTGAACGTAGCGTCTCGACCATATCGCGCAAACGCTCAAGACGCGTTCCCGATAAGGGTGCCTCGCCATACGGCACAGCCACGGAGGCTGTCACGGCCCCGCTCATGGATTGCGCCTCGCCGCTGCGTGCCGCGACCAATGACGATTGCAGGTTCGTCTGTAAGCGACTGATCTGGTCCTGCTGTTCGGCCACGAGGGTCGCGAGCCGCTCATTCGCGCGCATGAGGTCGGTCGTTTGGTCCAGTGTGCGCAGGTAAAGCGCGGCAAGCACGATGGTCGGGATCAGCGCGATCACCGCCAAGGCAGCGACGAGCGGCCAACGTTGCGGCGCCGGCGGAGGTGGCGCTGCGGGTTCACCGATGACGACTTCGGTGTCAGCGGGAGAGTTCGCCGGCTTGGTGTCGGTGTGGATACGCCGTGCGAATGCTTCGAGATTCGATGCGACGAAGCGGCGGATTTCGACATTCTGCTCGGCGAGCGCCGGCCCGATGGCATTGCGGATCGATGTCTCGATTTCTCCGACGGTGAGTTTGGCCGGCGCGTCGATCTGAATGGTAGGAATGTCATCTGCAATGACTTCTTCGCTGACGGCACCTTCAGGGCCAACCACCATGCGCGGTTCGCGCCGCTCGGGCAGCAAACGCAGCTGATACAGGATGCGTGACAGCTCGGTTTGCTTGACTGTCTTCGGCAGCACGCCCACGGCGCCGAGTGCGCGTGCCTGGCTCAGATACAGATCGCCTTCCTGTGAGGTGTACATCATCACCGGAATCATTGCGGTCTGCGGGTTGCTCTTGATCGCCTGCACGGCTTGAAACCCGTCCATTCCCGGCATCAGGTGATCCATGAAGATGACGTCGGGCTTGGATTCCTTTAGGTATTCGAGCGCCTGTTCGGCGGATTCGGCGGCATCGATGGTGAGGCCGTAACCTTCCAACATCCGGCTGAGAATCACGCGCGCAGAGCGCGAATCATCGACGACGAGAGCACGTTTTCCAGGCATATCGAAAGTCTTGTCGCTTGATTTTGATCGTGTGAGCCGGCGAACTTGTCGGTGGATGGGGCGCTCGGGCGCCACGAGCGTGAGCCAGCCAACGGCCAGATGGCTGCCGGGGCATAGCGTAGCGGAATGCGGCCGATCGAGGGTAGACGAACCGCGGCCGCTTGGTTTTTCCTAAAGCGCTATTGCCTCGCGCCCATCGCCTATCGCGCTATTTGTATCGAGGCGTATTCTCGGACGAGCCGCAATTTCCTGCGCCTTCCGTCGCGAGGTGGCCGATGCCGTACTCGACTGCGAACCTGCGTAATCTCGCCTTGGTGGGGCACGCAGGGGCGGGTAAGACATCGCTCGTCGAAGCCCTACTCGCCCACACCGGCAAGCTCAGAAACAAGGGCAGCATTGCGAATGGTTCGACCGTTTGCGACTTCGACTCCCAGGAACAACGCTTCGGACACTCCATCGATGCGGCGCTGGCGTATTGCAACAGCGGCGATTGCCTCATCAATGTCATTGATACGCCGGGCTATCCGGATTTCATCGGCAAATCCTTGAGCGTGCTCGAAGCGGTGGAGACCGCCGCCATCGTCATCAATGCGACCAATGGCATCGAGCCGATGACGCAACGCATGATGGATTTTGCGCGCGATCGTGGGCTGTGCCGATTGCTCATCATCAACAAGATCGACAGCCGCGATGCGCGTTGCGAACACCTGCTTGGTGAACTGCGCGAGACGTTCGGCCGCGAATGCTTGCCGTTGAATTTGCCGAGCGCCGCCGGTGCGGCGGTCGTCGATTGTTTCTTCAAGCCAGGCGATGCGCGGCCCGACTTCTCCGGTGTCGCACAGGCGCACACGGAGATCGTCGATCAGGTCGTCGAGTTGGATGAAGACTTGATGGCGCTGTATCTGGAGCAAGGCGAATCGCTGTCGCCGCAAGCGCTGCACGATCCATTTCAACGTGCCTTGCGCGAAGGGCATTTGGTGCCGGTGTGTTTCGTCTCCGCAGAGACGGGTGCCGGCATCGCTGAATTGCTCCAGGTCATCGAGCGGCTCATGCCGAACCCGACCGAAGGCAATCCGCCGCCCTTCCTGAAGGGCGAGGGTGAGGACGCGCAGCGCGTGCGAGTCGTGCCGGATCCGCAGCAGCACGTGCTCGCGCATGTGTTCAAGATCGTGATTGATCAGTTCGTCGGGCGTATGGGCATCATGCGCGTGCATCAAGGCGTGATTCGTCCCGGCGCACAGTTGTTCGTGGGCGACGGCCGGCGTGCGTTCAAAGTCGCGCATCTGTATCGCGTGCATGGCAAGGAGCATCATGAGGTCGACAGCGCAATTCCCGGCGACCTGTGCGCGATCGCCAAAGTCGATGACCTGCATTTCGATGCCATCGTGCACGACTCGCATGATGAGGATCACTTTCATTTGAAGTCGATCGCATTTCCGCCGGCGATGGCGGGCGTCGCGATCGAACCGGAACGGCGCGGCGAAGAGCAGAAGTTATCGGACGCGCTGCACAAGCTGGTCGCCGAAGATCCGTGCGTTCGCGTGGAGCACCTCGCGGCGACGAACGAAACCGTGCTCTATGGCTTGGGTGATCTGCACCTGCGCGTCATGCTCGATCGCATGGCCGAGCGCTACGGTGTGAAATGCAAAACCCATCCCCCAAGCATTCCCTACCGCGAGACCATCACGCGCCCGGCCGACGGCCACCACCGACACAAGAAGCAAACCGGCGGCGCGGGACAATTTGGCGAGGTGTCGTTGCGCGTCGAGCCGCTACCGCGCGGCGCCGGTTTCGATTTCAGTGATGATGTGGTCGGCGGTGCGATCCCGCAGCAGTTCATTCCGGCGGTGGAGAAGGGCATCCGCCAAGTGCTCGATGAAGGCGTGATCGCTGGATTTCCGGTGCAAGACTTGCGTGTCAGTGTGTACGACGGCAAGCATCATTCGGTCGATTCCAAGGAAGTGGCATTCATCGCCGCGGCGCGCCGCGCGATGCAGAGCGCGATCGAAGCGGCGGGCCCCATCGTGCTCGAGCCGATCGTGAGAATCGAAATCACTGCGCCGAGCGCCGCGACGGGCGATATCACCGGCGACCTCGCGACGCGCCGCGGGCGTATCAATGGCAGTCACGTACTGGCCGGACAACGCACGCGTTTGATCGCGCTACTGCCCTTGGCGGAACTTGCGGACTATCAAGCGCGCTTGAAATCGCTCACTGGCGGCGAAGGTACCTTCACGATGGCGCTCAGTCATTACGACCCGGTGCCGCCGAGGAAGCAGCAGGAGTTGGTTTCTGCGATTCGCGCTCGTGTAAACGCGTAGCGGATCGAGCGTTGCAAGTAACCATTGACGGCCAAGTAACGAGGATCGATCGTCACACGATCACACGATCACACGATCACACGATCACACGATCACACGATCACACGCGTCAACGGTCAACCGCCTTTAACAAACTTCATCACCACTCGATCCGTCTTGCCGCGAATCGACTCATCGAACA